>JAGXLV010000086.1 GCA_018334495.1 Oleiphilaceae bacterium | reverse complement strand
AATGGCAAAGGATTTGTTGTGGGTTTTAAAATGATGGCTGTGGGAATGGGAGTGATCGTGACTGTGCATTGATATCAGTCCAGGTCTTGGCGAACTTGGTGAAAAATACGGATGGGTCAAAAGCCAGCTTAATTTCTCTCATGTTATTTGAGCGAGATCAAATCCGGTCCTTGCGGGCGCTCATGAAATACAGTCAGGATAGGGGTTGGTCGTCGGCGACATACCATTGCCGCCGGCTCTGATTTCTTCAGGGAGGAGCCCGATGACAGCTGCCGAAAGCGTCCGAATCGCGATGTTCAGCACAAAAAGTTACGAGAAGCCCCGCTTTGCTGCCCTGGTGCCCGACAATATGTCGGTGACTTATCAGGAAGCCCGCCTGACCACTAAGACGACGTCACTGGCGGTTGGCCACGATGTGGTCTGCTGTTTTACCCATGACCAGGTTGACGCCCAAGCCATCGCCAGTCTGGCAGATGCGGGTATCAGGCTGATCGCCCTGCGCAGTGCGGGTTTCAATAATGTCGACCTGCGCGCGGCGGAAAATCACGGCATACCTGTCGTCAGAGTGCCGGCCTATTCGCCGTTTGCGGTCGCCGAGCATGCCATGGCTCTCGTTCTGTGCCTCAACCGTAAAATACACAAGGCCCACAATCGGGTCCGTGAGCTCAATTTTTCGCTGGAAGGCCTGGAAGGCTTCGATCTTCACGGCAAGACCTTTGGCATCGTCGGCACCGGCGAGATTGGTGAAAAAATGGCGCGAATCGCTCATGGCTTCGGGTGTCGTGTTATTGCTTACAGCAAGGAAAAATCCCAGGAGTTGATGAAGGAGGGTTGGGTCGAATACGTCGACTTTGATCGTGTTCTGCGAGAGTCAGATGTGCTTAGCCTGCATGTGCCCCTGACGCCAGAGACGGACCACCTGCTTGATGCTCAGGCCTTCGAGCGCATAAAGCCGGGGGCCATGTTGATTAACACCGGTCGCGGCGCCCTGATTGATGCGAGCGCGTTGGTGACTGCCCTGAAAAAAGGCCAGATCGGTTCCGCAGGCCTGGACGTGTATGAGGAAGAGGAAGGTGTTTTCTTTGAAGACCTCTCCGATAAGGTGCTCCAGGACGATGTGCTGGCCCGGTTGCTCACATTCAACAACGTCCTGATTACCTCTCATCAGGCCTTTCTGACCCGGGAGGCCCTGGACAACATTGCCAGTACCACCGTCGATAATATTCGTGCCTTTTTTGAATCGGGTGAAACACGTAATGCCGTTACCTCCGATGCAAATATGAAGCAGTGATTTCGCTTTAGCCGTCAGCAGGAAGTACCCCTGCCTGAGCCGTTGTTGACGGGCTTCGCGAGTCGTTGGCGACGGCACCGTTCGCTGCAATAGCGGACCTGGTCCCAGTCTCTCGCCCACTTTTTGCGCCAGGTAAAAGGTTTCCGGCATACGGCACAGGTTTTTGATGGAAGATTCGGTTTTTTATGCATAGGTGTCATCCATTACGAACGCCAGTGCTGAAAGGACCGCTTATCCAGTTCGTGTAAGGGCCTTTTGTTTTTACTTTTGTCGTGGTCTGATAAAAGTGATGTGACAGCAAAGGAATCACGTTGTCTTGAAATGCGGTGTCGCGTTGTATTTCACGGATTCCCTGACGTTGGAGTACCTATTTCCGACCAGGAGAGCAACCATGAAACTATTAATGACGGCAGTTAGCGCTACCCTGATAATGACCGGGGCGGGCTGGGTCGTCGCCCAGCAAAACGGGGCGCACAGTCATCCGGAGTTGGTGGGACCGGCCATGGGCGAGTTGAGCCAGGAGCAGAGAAGGGAGCGCCAGGAAAGGATGTTGGAGATGCATGAACAGATGCACGAGATACAAGGGGATGTATCACAGGAAGAACGGGAAAAGCTGATGGAGGAGCATCGCAGGAGCATGCGAATGATGCATGAAGGCGTCACACCAGAGGACGGCATGTCAGAACCGCAGCGGGACATGGGCGAGCGCATAGACAGGCTGGAGCGCGAATTGGAAAGGATGAAAGAAGAGCAGAATCGTCGCATGATGCGCGAAGGTGTAGAGCCCGGGGCCGAGTAGCGAGGCTCCGGGCACCCTGGTTGGCGTCCCGGGTTGGCCCGGAGCTTTACCAATTGATCAGGCAGAACATTCGGAGCCCGCTTGATGGCACGCTTTTCTGATTTAGTGACGGTTCCTTCGGTTCTGCTTTTCGATTGGCACGGCACTCTGGTGGATACCCATGACGCCATGTTCAGCGCCATGGAAGACATGTTGCCCCAGCTTGAAGACCTCGGCCTGGTCTCCCGGCTACTTCCGGAGGACGTATGTAAAACCGCCGACGACATCCGCCTGGTGCGTTATATCCGTATTTTTCGACGGTTGCACCCGCGCATTCTGGCCGAGCGCCGGGTCTCCCGCACGGATATTTTCAATGCGATTTTCGGCGACGACCGTGAGGCCCGGCTGATCGCCCATGAGGCTTACAATCACTGCTACCGGAAGTATTTCGGCCAGGTCAAACCCTTTCAGAAGGGGGTGTACGACTATCTGGTCGCCTGTCGCGAACTGGGGATTCGCTTGGTGGTGGCGACCAATCGCAACCGGGAATTTTTCGAAACTGAATTACATACGGTCGATGGCGGCCGCTGGCAAGACCTGTTCGATGCAACGGTCTGCGCCGACGACGTCACTCATTACAAGCCTGACCCGGAAGTGATTCTACGGGCGCTGGACAAGCTGTCGCTGCCGGTCAATGGCGCTGCCTGGTACGTGGGCGACAGCTACGTCGACATGATGACGGCCAACAAGGCCGGCGTCAGTGCCATTTTTTATAACGGCGCCTGCTGGGAGCCCCACCGGATTGAGAGTTGGTTCAGTCGTCGGGATGCGCCCTGCGCCATTCTCGACAGCTTTGACGATTTAATGGATGTTCTCGTGACCCTTGACGGTCGCTTTCCCGGCACCTTTGCCTGTTCGCCACAGGCCGTTCGCCCGCCTTACCATGAGCCGCCAGCACCGCCCAGAGCCCGCATTGAGGCGGACTGGCATCCGGCGGTGGCCAAGCTGATTCGGCCCTCCGTGATATTGTTCGACTGGCACGCCACGTTAGTGGATACCCTGGATGCCATGTATTACGCCGTCGACGACATGCTGCCGGATTTTCATGGGTTGGGTTTGATGGAACTGATGGTGACGCCCCAGGACAGCAAAACGCCGGACGACGCCAGGCTGGTGGCTTATGTGCGGGAATACGCGCAACTGCACCCTAAGATCAAGGCCGACCGAAAAATATCCCGAACGGACATTTTCGAGGTGCTCTTCGGTGACAACGAGGACGCCAAGAAAATCGCCCACAGGGCATTCAATCATCATTACCGGACTCATTACGGCACAGTGGCGGCGTTTGAGCCGGGTGTGAGGGCGGTGCTGGAAGGACTTCGTAATCTGGAAATCAGCGTTGGTGTCATTACCAATCGTGACCGGGAGTTTTTCGAACACGAGTTGGCGGCGGTTGAAGGTACAGGCTGGACCCACTTGTTTGATGCGGATGTATGCGGAGACGATACGCCCCTGCGCAAGCCTCATCCGGACCAGCTTCTGCTGGCCGCCGAAAAACTGGGGCATTCGTCGGACCCCAGCGTCTGGTACGTGGGCGACAGCACCACCGACATGATTGCGGCCAAGCGTGCGGGCATGACAGGGGTGTTCTTCAATGGCGCGCAGTGGGACCTGCCCTGGCTGCACAAAATTTTCCCCGGTACCCGCCGCCATCCCGAAAAACCGGATGTGGTGGTCAATGATTTTTCCGAGTTCTGGGCTCTGGTGCTTGCTTGCGAGATTGGTCCGCCTTGAAAGCCGATCGGGGACATCCTGAAATTTCAGCGCTGCCGCCTTTTTTCACTGTGTGTATTGTTTTAAGGTATTAACGTAGGAGCAAGGGATATGCTGTCCTGAAAATGCCGTTTTGCGTTGTATTTCACGGATTCCCTGATGTTGGATTACCCATTTCCGACCAGGAGACAAACCATGAGATTACCCGCCATAGCTATAAGCGCTTTTCTTATCGCCAGCGCGCCGGTCTGGGCCCAGGACCAAACCGATCCTCCCGAGCCGCCAGAAGGCGAGGAGGTCAGCCCTCCCGTCCAGGAAGATATGGAACCTGCGGGCCCGGCGCCCGGTGATGATGCGCCTCCGCGTCCGCCGGAAGGGGAGGAGGTCCAGCCTCCGCTGGAGACAGACGAGGAGCCCTCAGAGTCGGTGAGACAGGATGCGACCGGCACACCCAGGCCTCCGTCAGCTTACGAAACCAGCCCACCGCCTACGGATCCCGAGGGGCGGTACAGCCAGCAAGAGATGCTGAAAATGCACCAGCAGATGCACGATATACAAGAGGCGGAAGCGGAGCGTGATCGGCTCATGAAGGAGCACCGGGGAAGCATGCAGGCAAACCAGCCGCGCAACCCTGCGCCAATCCCTGTTGTAGAGAGCTACGAAAAGAACATGGGAAAGCGTCTCGACGAGATTGAAAAAAAGCTGGATCAGATCATAAGCAACCAGAACGGTCAGTAGAAGGCCTGGATACCAGTGTGGCCCCGGCGCAGCGGTGCCTGTCGCGGCCACACTCTCCAGCACCAGCAGATCTTAACCTATTCAGATGTCCTTCTTTTGCGATCCGGCGGATTGCAGATTACCTGTTATAGCGTGTCAAGATTTTCCAGTAGCCACTCCCCCCGGGCTATCAGCGCTTGCCGGCGTTCGGGCTTCTGCTTTTCCCAGTTGCGATACATCATGCCCATGCGCGGGTTCTTGGCGAACTCGTCCCGGTGGCGGTCAATGAAGTGCCAGTAAAGAGCATTGAAAGGGCAGGCATCGTCTTCCGTGGCTTTGTTGACATTGTATTGGCAGTTGCCGCAATGATCCGACATGCGGTTGATGTACTTGCCGCTGGCGGCATAAGGTTTGGAGCCCAGGTAGCCACCGTCGGCGTGCATTACCATGCCCAGCGTATTGGGCAGTTCGACCCAGTCGTAGGCATCCACATAAACCGCCAGGTACCAGTCGCAAATTTCCCTGGGCGCAATGCCTGTCAGTAAAGCGAAATTGCCCGTCACCATCAGCCGTTGGATATGATGGGCGTAACCGTTGCGGTAGCTGGCCCCGATGGCTTTTTCCATGCAGCGCATGCCAGTCTTGCCGGTCCAGTAAAACCAGGGCAAAGGGTTCTGGTTGCCGAGGCGGTTTTCATCGGCATAGCCGGGCATGTTGAGCCAGTAAATGCCCCGGACAAACTCGCGCCAGCCAATGATCTGCCTTATGAAGCCTTCCACCGCATTGAGCGGTGCCTGATTGGCGTAATAACGTTGTGCCACGGCTTCACAGACCAGAAGAGGGTCGAGCAGGCCGGTGTTGATATAAGGCGACAGAATGGAATGAAACAGCCAGTCTTCCTTGTCGGAGATGGCGTCCTGATAATCGCCAAACCAGGGCAAGGCAAGATCCAGGAAATGCTCGAGCGCCGCTTCGGCGTCCTGTCCGGTGACCGCAAAATGAAAATCCTCCGTGGTCCCGAAGTGGTCCGGAAAATGTTTGTTCACGTCTGTCACGACCTGGCGGGTAATGGCATCCGGTTCAATCCGGAAAGGATCGGGGGCGGACGGCTTGCCGGTCCATTTTTTACGGTTGTCGCCGTCGAGATTCCACTTTCCACCTTCGGGTTGATTATCCGGGGTCATTAGCAGCCCGGTTTTGCGCCGCATCTCCCGGTAGAAAAACTCCATACGCAGTTGCTTTCGGCCCCTGGCCCAGTGTGCAAACTCTTCCTTGCCGGCAATGAAGCGGGTATCGGGGTGAATCGCCACAGGTACCGCCAGTGTTTCTTGCCAGCGCCGAATCTGGGAGTCCAGTCGCCATTCCCCGCATTCGGTGGTGATCAGCTGGTCGGGTTTATGCTCGGCTACCAATGCCGCCAGGACCGCTTCCAGCGTTTTGGCGCTGTGGTCGGGGTCGTACTGATGATAATGCACCTGCCAGCCATCGGATTTGAGTTGGTCGGCAAAGTGCCGCATCGCGCTGAACAACAACACCAGCTTTTTCTTGTGGTGATTGACGTAGCTCGCCTCCGCGTCAACTTCCGCCATGACCACGAGATCCCGATCCCGGTTTGCCGCCTGTAAAGCGCTGATGCGGTGAGAGAGCTGGTCGCCAAGAATCAGAATCAGGTTGTTCATTACGCGCCCTTTTGCGGGGTCAAAAAATTGGCCGACTCGGGTTGAGCAGCAGTCGGGAGCAATTACGCCGAGCAAAGGGATCTGGTTCAATCGATTGTGAGCTAGATTGTGCCACTACACGTAGTGGTTATAGGTATATTTGCAATGCACGGTGTTTTTTAATTAAATTTTATGCTTTCTGCACCAAAATTGATGTATTTGTGCACATAATTGCGTAGCATGTCTCAACTTTTTACATACCTGCCAGATGTGATTGTGCAATAAGAAGTTATGCCTATTCAGCAGGTTGGAGTCACTGATGCATATAACAAGATACACCGACTATTCATTGCGTGTTTTGATTTATCTCGCCGTCAAGCGCGAGACCCTTAGCACGATCAGGGAAATAGCGGACAGCTACGATATTTCCAAGAACCACCTCATGAAGGTGGTTCACCAGCTCAATCGCAAAGGCTATGTGGAAACAGTGCGTGGCAAAAACGGCGGCTTGCGGCTGCACATGGAGCCCAGGGACATCAACATCGGCGTGCTTGTGAGGGAAACCGAGCAGGATCTGTTGCTGGTGGAGTGCTTTTCCGCGGCCAACCGGTGTGTCATATCGCCGGTTTGCGGAATGAAGGGTATGCTGGCTGGTGCCCTGGACGCTTTTCTGAACGCGCTGGACCAACACACCCTGCAGGATCTCCTCCCCGAAAAGACCAAACCACAATTGCTCAGGCTTCTTGAGATCGGCTGAAACCCGCCCACCGCACTGTTTTTGGCGGGGCTCCAAACTGGGCATTTACCTCCGGCGCCGTGGTTTCTTATCGGGCACCCGGCTTTTTAATCTGTTTTCCAGGTCGTCCAAAGCGTCGCCGGTGTAAACCGCCAGGCGCTGCATGCTGGGCAGAGTATCCCGGCAGCCGGTGAAACCGAAATTCAGTGAACCGGCGTAGCTCAAACAGGTGATGTTCAAGGCGCCGCCATGGGCAATCAGTGACACCGGGTACATGGCCTCAAGTCTGGCACCCTCATAATACAGTGTGTCCTCGGGGCCGGGCACATTAGAGATGGTTACATTGAACACCGGCCGCATACGCCCGCCCAGACCGGACATCAATTGCAGTATGTAGGGCGACATCAGCAACATCGTGTATTGATTCAGGGCGTGCCTTGGCAGCGTCTGCAGATGTTCTTTCGCCCGTTTTGTGGAATGCTTGATCTGCTCCATGCGCGCATCCGGGTTGGCTTCATTGGTAGCCAGTGAGGCGATCATGAAACTGATGGCCGTCCCTGTGCCTTCATCGTCTGCTGGCCGTATGTTGACTGGTATGCCCGCCGTCAGGGAGGCTTCCGGCAAGCTGTTCTGTTCGATCAGAAAGCGCCGCAGGGCAGAACCGCTCAGATAGAGGACAACATCGTTGAGAGAGGCATTCGCTGCGCTGGCGACCGTTTTGAGCCGGTCGAGTTGATAGTGCTGGGTCGCAAAACGGCGCTGGCCGGTGACGCGTTTGTTGAGCACTGACGAGGGCCCGGAGAAGGGCGCTGTCAGGTCATCTTCGGAGTGGCGGGCTGATTGCACCAGGCGTCCCATGGCACTTACCAGTCGTGGCGCCACATCTGCCTGAATCTTGATGGCCTCCAGAGCCTGGGCCAGGGTGCCGACAACACCGGACTCCCGGCCCGCCCTGTCGCCGCGTTCGCTTTGCGGCCGGAGGGACCAGGGGGGCAGCATGCCGGTTTCATTGGGGTCCTTGCTCAGTACTCGCTGCAAAAGCCGGACGCCGCTGATGCCGTCGATCATTGAGTGATGCATTTTGGTATAGAGGGCAAACCGGTTGTTTTCCAGCCCCTCGATAATGTGACATTCCCAGAGGGGGCGCGAGAAATCCAGGGGGTTGGAATGCAGCCGCGAAACCAGAATGCCCAGCTCCCGCTCGCTCCCAGGCTTCGGCAGTGCTGAGTGCCGGACGTGGTAATCCAGGTCAATCTTTTTATCCACTTTCCAGGCCGGCGCCAGTAGGCGGCCGACAAAGCTCGGGCGCGCCAGGCGGTAGCACCAGGGTTCCGCAACTTCAAAATCGGCTTTCATTCGCTCCAGTAGATCCCGCAGGAAAGTGTCTGGCGCTTTTTCAGGCAGTGAAAAAATCTGCAGATTGCCGACGTGCATGGGTGTATCTTCCGATTCCACCGCAAGCCAGGATGCATCCAGAGTGCCCAGACGTTTCATAATAGTCCTCTGTTAGCCAGCCCTGCATGGACCCAGCGTGTTTTTTTTGAGGTTGTAGGTTGGTAAGTATACGCAAGATTGGCGCTCGGTCACGATCCCGAACTGACCGGGCTGGTTTCTCGATCCGCCATATCTGCTTCAGTCTCAAGTCAATCGTGGTTAGGATGTCAGATCAGGATTTCACATTTCAGCCGGGAAGGCAGTCACTATGAATTTTGTACACGGCATTACCCTCCTTCTGGCGTATCAGCTTGTTGGTGAAATCAGTGTACGGCTGCTCGGTCTGCCTGTCCCCGGGCCGGTTATGGGAATGGTAATGCTGTTTCTGACTCTCGTTGTGCGAGGGCGTGCAGGCGCGGCACTGGATCATGCCGCCCCGGCGTTATTGAGTCATCTTTCCTTGCTGTTCGTGCCGGCGGGCGTGGGTATCATGGTTCATTTTGGCCGGATTGCGGACGAGTGGGTGTCGATAAGCATCGCCATGATTCTCAGTACGGTGATTACTCTGGCCGGCACGGCCGGCATCATGTTGCTGATGACCCGTCTGATGGCAAAGCGCGGAGCCGGCAATGACTGACGGCGACCTGACCCAGACGTGGGTGTACCTCTCGGCCTCACCTTTACTGGGCCTGACAGTGACTTTGCTGGCCTATTGCCTGGCCCATCGTATTTACCTGGCCTGCAACCAGAACCCTCTGGTGAATCCTGTCTTGACCTCGGTAACCCTGCTGATTGCCTTCCTGATGCTGAGCGGTATTCCTTACGACGATTATTTCTCGGGCGGTCAATTCGTGCATTTTTTGCTTGGGCCGGCAACTGTGGCTTTGGCCATCCCCCTGTATCAGCAACTCGATAAACTGAAAAGGTTGTGGTTACCTATCACAGTGGCGATCAGTTCGGGGGCGTTTATTGGTGCCCTCAGTTCCATCCTGATCGCCTGGCTCCTGGGTGCGAGTGAGCAGACCCAGTTGTCGCTGGCGCCCAAATCCGTCACCAGCCCGGTGGCCATGGGTATTGCCGAGAAGATTGGAGGAATACCCTCACTGACCGCTGTGCTGGTGGTGCTGACGGGGATTATCGGCGCCGTGGTGGCGACGCGGCTTTTTGCCCTGTTGCGAATCGGCGATGATAGTATCAAGGGGATTGCCATGGGGGTTGCTGCCCACGGCGTCGGCACCGCCCACGCGTTTACCCTGAGCTCGCAAATGGGCGCTTTCTCCGGCCTGGCCATGGGCTTAACAGCATTGGCCACGGCCGTTATCGTGCCCTGGCTTGTAGACTGGCTGGGCAGCCTGACACTCGTCGCCGGCCTGGTGTCATGACAATCATTAGCGCTTTGTCGGCCAGGCAACACATCCGCCAGGGAGGCAAGAGCATGACCAGAGTTAATGTCAAGCGTGTTTATGACGAGAAGGAAAAAGACGACGGCCTGAGGGTGCTGGTTGACCGGGTCTGGCCCAGAGGGCTTTCCAAGGAGAGAGCGGCCGTCGATTACTGGTTCAGGGACCTGGCGCCGTCTTCGGCTTTGCGCCAATGGTTTGGTCACGACCCCCATCGCTGGCCGGATTTCCTTGTGCGTTACCTGGATGAACTCAAACGCGAAGAGCCCGAAGATTTGGACAAGCTTAAGGCCTGCCTCGAAGAGCACGACAAGGTCACGTTGTTATTTGGTGCCAAAGAAACCAAGTACAACAACGCAGTGGCGCTGGCGGAGTTTGTGGAAAAGGGCAGTGTGTAAAGCCTTCGGCCGGGTGAGCTCTCAACAGCGTCGCGACTGATTGAACGCTTGCAGCCTCCCACGCATCCGGCGTACGTGGCTGCCTTGCCAGAAGCTCTGGCGGCAGTTCGGGCAGTGACGCATCATGGCCCTGCCCGGGTCCGGTTGCTCATTGCTGTAGGGCAGAGCACCTTTCTCCAACAGCGTGTTGCAGCGTTTGCATCGGGAGAAGGGCGCGAAGAGCCAGTCCAGATTCAAGCGCCAGGTCAGTTCCCTGATCTGGTCCTTCAGGTTGTCGCTCTCGAGAAGGATGGTGTATTCCGGCCCCCGGCGGTGGCATAGCAGTTCCCGGTCGCAGGTGATCAGCCACCGATCTTCCTCCACTGCCATGGCCAGAACCCTGCGGTCCTCGCTGCCGCTTATGGCCATGCGGGTGTCGTAGCCGGCGACCCGAAGCCATTCGCCCAGCCCTTTCAGCATTTCGTCGCAGACAAACCGGGGTATGGCAAGCGGGCATAAGGATGGGGATTCCACGGCATTTGCCTTGAGCGGCATCAAAGGCTGGCTTCCCGCGCATTCTTGTCGTCTGGCAGGCTTATAACCGCTCGTGCACATAGCGTTTTAAAGCCTGCGCGTTAAATACGGCGTGGGCTTGTTCGTCGTTGTTGAAATAGGCGTAGACGTCCAGGCCTTCATGCAGCGAATGCACGATCCGATCCGCCTCGGCGGTCAGGTACTGGTTGGAATAACTGCCCGTGTAGTGCTCACCATGGAATCTGAGATAAACCCAGTCTGCGGTCATTTGACGGGGGTGATCTTCGATCATATCGTGAATGCAAAGTGCCGCCCGATGGGTGCGAAGCACCCTGA
>JAGXLV010000085.1 GCA_018334495.1 Oleiphilaceae bacterium | reverse complement strand
ATAAGAGAACCTCGGATTATTGCGGCGGCTCCAAGTGGCACTGACCGGCAACTTTTTCAGTGCAGTGCGTCGTAAAGACTAACCCCTGTGAAGCGAATCACCTCCCTGAAACTCTGCTCTAACGGATGCCTGTCCTTTCTTTGCGAGAGCCGGTTACTCTGATTCAGCCCGAGGGCGACAGGAAAGAGCGACTCCTGAGAATGTGTAGCTGGTGCAGAAAAGTGGCTGCCGGCGACAGTGTCTGGTTGGAGATTGAAGAGGGGATTAAACATCTTGGGCTGTTTCACGAGGCGGTGATGCCGGGTGTATCGCATACCATGTGTGATGCCTGCGTGGATGCTTTGGATAATGAAGATTAAAAAACCGGAGTACCCCGACCGCTACACAACCATAAAGCCAGACAGAAAAGCGGGCAAGGCTTGTGCCCTACGAGGACACACGTCAGTCAAACGGCTTGTTACGCGTCCGCTCCACCGCCTTGAGGCGCCGGTGGAGGGCGGCCTTGGCCAGCATGTGCGCGCTGGCGGGGGCGGTGGCAAACAGGAACAGCGTGACCAGCGATTCCTGTACCGAAACGCCTTCCTGCTGGTGGGTGAAATACAGCAGCGAGCCGATCAGTACGCAGCCCACCCCCAGTGTGCTGGCCTTGGTGGGTCCGTGCAGGCGCATGTAGAAGTCCGGCAGTTTGGCCAGCCCGTAGGAGCCGATCAGCGCCACTACCGCGCCGAACAGCAAAAACACGGCAATCAACAGCTCCAGCAGCCAGGGCATTCCGGTTGTGGTCATTCGATGACATCCCCCCGTAACAGATATTTGCTCATGGCTACGGTGCTGACAAACCCCATCAGGGCAATCAGCAGCGCCGCCTCGAACAGAAACCCGATTCCCATCCAGATATCCGCCAGTACAATCAGCGCGATCGTGTTGATCATCAGGGTGTCCAGGGCCAGGATGCGGTCGGTCAGGTCCGGGCCTATAACCAGCCGGTAAAGGTTCATCAGCGCACCCAGGGAGAACAGGGCCATCGCGACGGGTATAACGAGGGCGATCATCGGAATATCTCCTTCAGCGGGCGTTCGTAGCGTTCTTTGATGTCGGCAATGGTGTCCGCCTCATCTTCAAGGTGCAGGGCATGAATCAGCAGGATTCCCTGCTCGGCGTCGTAATGGGCGGAAACGGTGCCGGGGGTCAGCGAGATGGTGCTGGCCAGTATGGTGATGGCAAAGTCATCGTCCAGCTCCAGCGGAAAGGTAAAGAAACCGGGGCTCAGTTTGCGACTCGGACCCAGAATCCGGCCCGCCACAATCAGATTTGACCGGAATATATCCACCAGGAGTACCAGGAAGTATTTCAGCAGCGGCAAGGGTCGCCTGACCCTCGCCTGCTCTGGCCAGAAGGGGTGGGTCAGGAAGGGGATAGCGATGCCCAGGACCGCTCCCAAAAGTATGTGGCCCGGCGAAAAGCTGTTGGCCATCAGCAGCCAGAGTACCGCCAGAAACACCGAAAACAGGGGCCGGGGAATCCAGAATGCCAAAGGTTTCATGGTGCTGTCTCCCGCGCCTGATACTCGGCAAAGCTTTCCGGCAATACCGCCTGCAAATAATGCTCCGGCGCGTGAAGCTGCTCCGCGGTTTGCGTCAGGTACTGGCCAACGGGTTCCGCCAGCACTGACAAGGCAATGCTGACGCCCGTCATCAGCCAGACCAGAGCGAAGCAGCTGCGGTCCAGGGGGCGGGCTGGCCCGGTCAGCTCACCGGGCTTCCAGAACCAACTGCTGCCGGCGCGACTGACCGCGATAATGGTCAGAAAAGCCGCCGCAAGCAAAACGCTCCAGAGCCAGAAGGCACCCTCTTCGGCTGTGGTGGCCTGCAGAATCCAAAGCTTACTGATAAATCCGCTAAAAGGCGGCAGCCCGGCAAGACTGACGCCCGCCACCAAAAACACCGTGCCCAACAGCCAGCGGTGGGCAACCGGTGAAATGCTGGTAAACCCGTCGTAGCCATGCTCCCGGTGGCGCCCGACCAGATCGGCAAGAAGGAAAAACACGGCGGTCATGCTGGTGCTGTGGATCAGGTAAAAGAGAGCAGCCCCAAGGCTGGCCGTGGTCATGAAACTGAGTGTGGCCAGCAGGGTGCCAATGGAGACAATGACCAGGTAGGCGGTTTTGGCGCGCAGGCTGGCTGAACCGAGAACACCGACACCGCCCAGTGCCAGGGTCAGCAGCGCCAGCGGCCAGAGCCAGGCGAAGGCGGTTTCGTTAAGGGGGTCTTCGCCCAGGCCGAAGACCAGCAGGAACACCCGTATGATGGCGTAAATGCCGACCTTGGTCATGATTGCAAACAGCGCGGCCACCGGTGCACTGGCGGCGGAATAGGCTCGGGGCAGCCAAAACAACAGAGGCAGAATGGCGGCCTTGATGCCGAACACCACCAGCAACAACAGACTGGCTCCAGTCAGCAGGGCCCTGTCACTGCCCGGGGCATCGGCCACGGCAATGGCCAGATCCGCCATATTCAGGGTGCCCGTCAGGCCGTAGAGGATGCCCAGCGCCAGCAGGAACAATGCAGAGCCGACCAGATTGATGATCACATAGTGCAGCCCCGCCCGGCTGCGTGCGCGACCACCGCCGTGAAGCAGCAACGCGTAGGAGGCAATCAGCAATACCTCGAAAAACACGAACAGGTTGAACAGATCACCGGTCAGAAACGCACCATTGATACCGGCCAGCTGGAACTGGAACAGGGCATGGAAATGGGCGCCCTGGCGGTCAATGCCCCGGCAGGCGTAGAGCACACAGAACAGGGCCAGCCCGGAGGTCAGTGCCAGCATCACGGCACTAAGCCGGTCCAGAACCAGCACAATGCCGAACGGAGCGGGCCAGTCGCCGGCCAGATACAAGTGGTAATCGCCGGAACCGGCGGTGATCAGGGCCCAGCCTCCGAGCACGGCCAGTAAAAATGTGCTGGTCACACTGATAGAACGCTGGCGACCGGTGCTGTAACGGTAGGCCAGCAACAGGCTGGCGCCGGCAATCAACGGAATCAGGATTGGCAGAATCATCAGGTGGTTCATGGCCGATCCTCATCCGGATCTTCCCCGTCAACATGGTCGCTGCGCAGCTCAACGGCGGCTTTCAGGGCCAGCACCACCACAAAGGCGGTCATGGCAAAGCCGATCACGATGGCGGTCAGCACCAACGCCTGGGGCAAGGGGTCGGCGCTTTCAGTACCGAGGCCGATAATCGCCGGTGCGCCGCTGGTCAGCCTGCCCATGCCGAACAGGAAAAGGTTGACGGCATGGGAGAGCAACGTCAGGCCCAGTATCACGGAGAAAGTTCGCGCCCGCAGCAGCAGGTAAACACCACAGGTGGCCAGCACTCCAATTGCCAGTGCGAAAAGCAGTTCCATCAGCCCACCTCCTGTCCGGGACCTTCAACGGTCATCAGTTTGCCCAGGTTGGCGAGGATCAACAGGGTTGAACCCACCACCGTCGTGTAAACCCCCAGATCAAACAGGATGGCGCTGGCCAGTTCGAACTCCCCGACAATCGGCCAGTCCATGTGGCCAAAAGTGGAGGTGAGGAACGGGTAGCCAAAGAGCCAGCTTGCCACCCCGGTGGCCGTTGCAATCAGAATGCCGCCACCGATCAGCGGCCGGAAATGGGTCAGCATCCGTTCCTGGGCCCAGACCAGGCCACCTGACATGTATTGCAGGGTCAGCGCAACGGCGGTTATCAGCCCGGCGATAAAACCGCCGCCGGGCAGGTTGTGGCCCCGCAGGAAAATGTAGGCTGATACCAACAGGGCAATGGGCAGCACTATCCGGGAGACCATGCTGAGAATCACCGGGTGTGGGTCCGCCACCCAGAGGCTGCCGGAGTTACCGGCCACCCGCTCTTTCAGGTGAAGGTCCCGGGTGAAAGCGTAAACGGCGACCGCGGCAATGCCCAGAACGGTAATCTCGCCGAGGGTATCGAAGCCCCGGAAATCCACCAGAATGACATTCACAACGTTGGTGCCGCCGCCGCCGGACACGCTGTTGGCCAGGAAAAAGCCGGAAATGGTCTCCTGCGGACGGGTCAGCACCGCAAAGCTGAACAGGGCCACGCCAAGGCCGACCAGCGCCGCAAGGGCAAGGTCCCGGCCGCGCCTTCCCATGGAGGATTCGTTCGGTGATTCCTGGGGCAGGAACGACAGCGCCAGCATCATGATAACCACCGCCATGACTTCAACCGTGAGCTGGGTCAGAGCAAGATCCGGCGCCGAGAAGCGGACAAAGGCCAGGCTTACAAACAGGCCGGTGACCCCCACCATGATCAGGGCTCTCAGCCGCTGGCGATGCAGAATCACCACGCCGATGGCGGACAGCGTCAGTATCAGTACGCCACCGGTGGTCAGTAAATCCGGCGGGGTCAGAGCTATGCTGCCTTTCCACGCCGGAACCTGCAGCACCGCCAGACCCACCATGGTGATAGCCGTCAGGATCAGGAACGCGAGGTAACGCTGCAAAGAGCCGTTTTCCAACTGGTACACCCGGTTCTGGGACAGCCGGACGGCCCCGCGCAGCACCCAGTCGAAAATCTCTTTTGCATCCACCTCGGGCAGCCGGCTGTGGATACGGAACAGAGTGTTGCGGGCCATGTAGAACACCAGACCGCCGACCATGGCCGTCAGGCTCATGACGATCAACCGGCCATCGGCGCCCAGCGTGGTAAAGTCAAACAGCGGCAGGGTGAGCTGGCGGGCGGCACTGACCGCCGGGTGAATCAGCGAATCGTAAACGCTTGACGGCGCAAGCCCGATGTACAGTGATGCCAGCACCGGCAGAGCAATCGGCAGCAAGGCGCCGGGGCGCGGCTGGCGAGGCGGCCATTTGGGAAGGTCAATCGGGCGGCCGTTGAAGAAGACGTTGTGGAAGATGCGGATGGAATAGGCAACAGAGAACAGTCCCGCAACCGTGACCCATACCGGAATGACCGTGGTCGCCCAATCGGGCGCCGTCAGTTGCAGGCTTTCGGTCATCATCATTTTCTTGCTGAGATAGCCGCTCATCAGCGGGAGTCCGGCCATGGCGGCCGCTGCAACACCCGACAGCACCATGAGCACAGGCATGTGGCGCCAAAGGCCGTTGACCTTGCGCATGTCACGGGTGCCGGTGGCCTGGTCCACATAACCGGCCATCATGAACAGGGGCGCTTTGAACATGGCATGACAGACCAGGTGGAAAAGTGCCGCATTCATGGCGGACGGCGTGCCCAGGCCCAGCAGCAGCGCGATCAGCCCCAGATGGGAAATGGTGGAATAGGCCAGCAGCCCTTTCATGTCGTGCATGAACATGGCCACAAAGGCGCCCACCATCAGCGTCATCATGCCCGTCAGTGTTACCAGGGTGAACCAGAGATCGGTATCAGCCAGAGCGGGATGCAGCCTGGCCATCAGGAACAGCCCGGCCTTCACCATAGTGGCACTGTGCAGGTAGGCGGAAACCGGCGTAGGCGCGGCCATGGCGTGCGGCAACCACAAATGAAAGGGGAACTGGGCAGATTTGGTGAAAGCCCCCAGCAGAATCAGGCAAAGCACCGTTGAATAAAGCGGGTGAGCCTTGATCTGGTCGCCCGCCGCCAGCACATCGGAAAGCTGGTAGCTGCCGACAATCTGGCCCAGCAACACGAGCCCGGCCAACAGCAGCAATCCACCGCCACCGGTGATCACCAGGGACATACGTGCGCCCCGCCGGGCGCCGGATTTGTCACCGGTAAAGCCGATCAGCAGGAAAGAAACCAGGCTGGTTAACTCCCAGAACACCAGCATCACCAGCAGGTTTTCTGACAGCACAATGCCCAGCATGGCCGCCATAAACAGCAGAATGAGCGTATAAAAACGGGCGGCGGCGACCTTGCCTTCAAAATAGTGGCGGGCGTACAGCAGAATCAGGCCGCCAACGCCGGTGATCAGCAGCGCAAACAGCAACCCCAGACCATCAAGGCGCAGCGCAAAGCTCAGGCCCAGCGAAGGCGCCCAGGACAGCTCGCGGACAAGCGTGTGGCCATCCATGATAGCCGGCGCCCAGTAAAGCAGAATCAGAAAGCTGATCGACACCGGCAACGCCGCCAGCAACGCCAGCACACGAGTGGTTGCATTCCGGTTCAGCGCGGGCAGCAGTGCGCCCAGCAGGGGCAGAAAAATAACAAGAGCAAGCGCCATGGAGAATCAGTTCAGCTTAGACGTTAAAAACCACTGAAGTGACCGCCAGGGCATGGTGGGTGCACGGGAACACGTCAGCTTGTTGAACCACTGCCCCGTCAGGGCAAGAAAGGTTACTGATTTTTTCGGCGCGATTGTACCACGATTTACCGAGACATTGTTGTTAAGGTGACTCGGCACTGCCTGCCACTTACTGGACACCCACCCTTATGATTTAAAAGGTTTTATAGGTGGGCATCCGGATTAGTCCCAGTTCTGAAGCGGGTGCCGCCCTCCCTGGCTGGCGGGCCCGAACCTCAGCGATGCAGGTCGAAGCGGTCGTTTTCCATGACTTTGACCCATCCCTTGACGAAGCGCTCGATCATTCTCTCCGCGCCACCCTGTGCGGCGTACTCTTCCGCGATGGCGCGCAACTGCGAGTTGGAGCCGTAAACGAGATCAACCCGTGACGCGGTCCACTTCTTTTCGCCCGTCTCCCGGTGCCGGCCCTCGAAGCGCTTTTCGTTTTCATCGACCGGCTCCCAGACCGTACCCATGTCCACGAGATTGACAAAAAAATCGTTCGTCAGCTGGCCCGGCCGTTCGGTTAAGACCCCCGATTCGTCGTCACCCACGTTGACGCCCATAGCCCGCATGCCACCGAAGAGTGCGGTCATCTGCGGTACGCTGAGGTTCAGCATGAAGGCGCGATCAATCATCAGGTGCTCGTCCGGAATGGACGTCGTCTGCGCCTGCATGTAGTTACGGAACGCATCGTGCCTCGGCTCGAGGTGGGCCTGGGTTTCGACCTCGGTCATGTCCTGAGTCGCATCGGTACGGCCCGGAGTGAACGGCACACTGACGTCGTGCCCGGCCGCGTTCGCTGCCATCTCGACACCGACATTACCGGCCAGAACGATCAGGTCGGCCAGCGAGATGTTTGCCTCGGAGGCGCCCTTGAGCTGCTCGAGACGGTCAAGCACCTCGGGCACGCCAGAGCGCACGTTGACGTCCCATCCGATCTGCGGCTGGAGGCGGATACGCGCGCCATTGACGCCACCGCGATGGTCGGTCTGGCGGTAGGTGCAGGCCGCGGCCCAGGCCGTACCCACCAGCTGTTTGACGGTGAGGCCGGAGTCGGCGATCTGCTGCTTGAGCGTGGCGATCTGCTCATCGCTGATCAGCGGCCCCTGGTGCTCGGGAACCGGATCCTGCCAGATCAGGACCTCGTCGGGTAGCTGCGGACCCAGGTAGCGGGCTTGTGGCCCCATGTCGCGATGCAGCAGCTTGTACCACGCCCGGGCGAACTCGTCGGCAAGCACATCCGGGTTCTCGTGATACTCCTTGGAAATCGCGAGGTAATCGGGGTCGGTGATCATCGCCATGTCGGCCGTTGACATCACCGGCGGGTTCTTTTTGCCTTTAACGTGGGCATCGGGAACCCAGTAGCCCTCCTTGACCTCCACCGGTTCCCACTGGCTCGCGCCTGCGGGCGACTTTTTGACCTCCCACTGGTGGGCGAAAATAGTGTTGAGGTAGGCGTTGTCCCACTGGGTCGGCGTCGGGGTCCAGGCACCCTCGAGACCGGAAGTCACCGTGTACTCACCAAGGCCGGTCTCATTCTTGTTCGCCCAACCGAATCCCTGCTCGTGGACTCTCGCCCCCTCGGGGGCTTCTCCAACGGCTTCGGCGGGACCGTTGCCATGCATCTTGCCGAAGGTGTGCCCACCCACCGTCAGCGCGACGGTTTCACGGTCATTCATGCTCATGCGGGCGAAGGTCTCACGTACGTCCTGGGCAGACTTCATGGCGTCCGGAACGCCGTTGGGACCCTCGGGATTGACGTAAATCAGCCCCATCTGAACCGCGGCGAGCGGGTTGTCCAGGACACGGTTGCCGTCCTCAAAGCTGCCGGTATAACGCTCGTTGTTGATCGCCAGCCACTCGGTCTCAGGGCCCCAGTAAATGTCATCTTCGGGAGCCCAGATGTCGGCGCGGCCGAACCCGAAACCAAAGGTGCGAAAGCCCATGGTCTCCAGTGCGCGATTGCCGGCAAAGACCATCAGATCGGCCCAGGAGATCTTCTCACCGTATTTCTTCTTGACCGGCCACAGCAGACGGCGAGCCTTGTCCAGGTTGCCGTTGTCTGGCCAGCTGTTCAGCGGCGCGAAACGCTGGGCGCCGGTGCCGCTGCCACCACGGCCGTCGACCGCACGGTAGGTGCCCGCCGCATGCCACGACATCCGGATAAAGAACGGCCCGTAGTGGCCCCAGTCGGCGGGCCACCAATCCTGCGAGTCGGTCATCAATGCATCGACATCGGCGGTCAGTTCGTCGACATCCAGCCGTGAGAACGATTCCGCATAGCTGAAATCGGCTCCGAACGGACTCGCATCGGGGTGTTTCTGGTGCAGAATGTGGAGGGTGAGCTGGTCGGGCCACCAGTGCTCGTTGCCCTGCAGACGGGGCGTCGTACGTGCACTCCACTCCGGGCGGGTAGGCTTTTCATCAGACATATCATTCTCCTCGGAAAGATGATGGGCCTAAAGGGCGTTTTAGCCGACTACTCCGAATTACCTCAGGCTTTGCAGACACCTTCGGGCCTTGAACAGAAAGCATTATGGAATCCCATAAGCCGTCAAATTACAGTGAACAGGTCAAGATAGAAGCCGTCAAGCAAGCGCGAATCCCCAACGTCACCGCAAAATAATTTTGCCATGACACAGCCGAGAGGGGAACGGCTTGTCTTCGCCTACAATACCCTCTCTTACCGCATTATGTCGCGGTGTCGAGTGGGTTACCCCGGACATTTTATGCCGTGCCGGTCGGTCGCTGCTGATCCGCAAAACCGTGGCTTACATCCCGGTGTTTGGCTTCATCAGCCCTTAATCGCACAGCCCCATAGGCAATGCAGTCTGAAAAATCCTGCGGTGAAAGGTGAGTAGAACCGAAGGCGCAATGTAATTGGCGTCGCCGTGCCTGCATTGGTCCGCACTTGTTAACGCCCGTGTATATGCTAATAAAAGACTAACTCACTTCGGTTGCCAGAAACCCTGCTTGACCGGATTAAAATCGAAGCAAACAAGCGGGACATGTCCTATCAATCGCTGATCAAGGCCTGGCTTGCGGATGACGTGAACGACAGTCATCGGACCTGAGATGCTAACGCTTAGCATCAGAAGCGGCGCGTAGAGCGTCCACTGCGTGCTATTGTCAGCTGACTTGTTCATGCATTCCACACCGCAAGGAGTAGCGTCAGCGCTATCCCGACGGAAAAGAACCCGAAATGCGTGGTTGCGGCACGGAAGCTTTTGTTTGCCTTGATCTCTGGCACCAAGTCGGAGGCGGCAATGTAAATGAAGTTGCCTGCACCAAAAAGCACCAGGCCGGACACTTCAAGCTGTTGCGCCGCAAAGTAAGCCACGAGGCCTCCCAGAGGAAAAGTCAGTGCCGAGAGGAAATTCCACAGCAAAGCACTTCGTCGAGGAAAGCCACCACGCACCAGAATGCCAAAGTCGCCCAGCTCCTGTGGCACCTCGTGGGCAGCCGCCGCAACCCAAGCGGTAATGCCGGCAGCCGGATTGATCAGGAAGGTACTGGCAATCCCCAACCCCCCGAGAAAATTATGAACGGCATCGCCAATAAGAATCAGATAGGTTACTGGTTGGCGCCCCGTGCGTTGGGAACTGTGTGAATGATGCCAGTGAAGAAACAGCTCCAATCCGAGAAAGGAGACAAAACCAGCGGCGAGCCACACGCTGGCCGCAAGCGGGTCGAGCGCCGCAGAACCCTCCGGAATCATGTGAAACAAGGCGCCACCAATCAGTGTCCCCGCTGCAAGGGCGACAAAGGGAAGCAGCAAACGATCGAGAGTGGCCGGTTTGAGCAGCACGGTGACACTGCCCACCAAAGCGATGGCGCTCATGAGCAACCCACCGATGACAATCCAAATCAAGTTATCGATATGCGCCTCTTCCTTGACAGCTAACGCCCGCCATCACCGGTGACAAAACCGCAGCGAAGCGGAGGTTTTGGCATCCGGTGCATGGCATGGTTATGTTTTGTTTGCAGGTAATTCGAGCTGCCTCTCGCTCCGCCAGACTCGTATGACAACGACTTCTTTACCCTGCCTGAGATAGACAACTCGAAATGGCGCGTGAATCAATTCGCGAATATGATCAAGGTTGAATTCAGGAGCAACTCGGCCAGCATCAGGGTGGACTTGAAGCATTTGACAATGCTCAAGGATAGCAGCCACGAAATCATCACCTATATGTGGCACATCCTGCTCTTTGTAATACTCCTGAATAGCCTGCAAGTCCTCAAGAGCGGACTGTGCGATTCGTAATTCCATTTACTTGATGCCCAGCGTTTTCTTGGCGTCCTCCAGCGATACTGTGTTGCCCTCGCGAACATCCATAAGCCCCTGCGCCACCGCCTTGACAAACCGCAACTCCTCTGCGGTTCGCTCATAATCCTCGAGTCCCTGAACAACAGCTATCCCGCGGCCACGACTGGTAAGCAGGATTGGGCGATGCGTATCCTGAGCCCGACCAACCACCTTTCCGGGATTGATCTTCAGGTCTGATAGAGGAATGACATCCTCGGAAAATTTCACTTGCATGGTGAGTACCCGGCTAAAGAGTTGGTACTATCAATAGCACCAGTTAACAGGTGCGGTCAAGAAACATAACGCCTGCAGCATGCGCGCCCGTGAAATGGAGCCGAAGGCGCAATGTAAAGGGCGTCGCCGTGCCTGCATTGGTTAGCACTTGTTGACGCCATCGTATATGCTGATAATATACTTTTATGATCAACTGGGCACAAGTTACTGGCTTTGACTGGGACGAAGGCAACTCCCGCAAGAACGCGGAGAAACATGGCGTAAACCAGTCCGAAGCGGAGGAAATTTTCTTTAACGAGCCGCTTCTGG
>JAGXLV010000151.1 GCA_018334495.1 Oleiphilaceae bacterium | reverse complement strand
CAAACGTTTGTGCAGTGATCGGAATCGGCCCCGGTAATGGTCTTGCCCTGGTCCGGCGTTTCTGTCGTGAGGGTTATCAGGTGGCCATGCTGTCACGGAATGCAGATTACCTGAGCGAACTGGAGGCTGAGCTTTCCGGCGCAAAGGCCTTTCCCTGCGATGCTACCAAGAGCGATGAGGTAAAGGGAGTGTTTGAGCGCATTCGTGATGAATTGGGGCCGGTGTCCACCCTGGTCTACAATGCTGGCAGCGGCGTGTTCAAAAGTGTGGAAGAGTCCAGCGCGGAAGATTTCGAGAACACCTGGCGGGTCAACACCCTGGGCCTGGTGCTTGCCACCAAAGCGGCATTACCCCAGTTGCGGTCACACGACCAGGCCAACCTGATGGTCTCGGGCGCCTCGGCCGCCTGGCGCGGCCGGGCCAATACCGCGCCTTTTGCCTCGGCAAAGGCGGCCCAGCGCAGCCTGGCCCAGTCGCTGGCGCGGCAACTCGGCCCCGAGAACATCCACGTAGGCTACCTGGTCATCGACGGGGTCATCGACCTCCCCAGAACCCGGGAAATGCTGCCGGACAAACCGGACGACTTTTTCATCAATGCCGATGGCGTTGCCGATGCCATCTGGGCCCTGTGCCAGCAGGACCGTTCAGCCTGGACCTTCGAGCTGGATTTGCGGCCTTTCGGAGAGAATTGGTGAGACACGGCGACGTCTTTGGGTCTGAGGTTAGCTTTCGAGGCTGGTCTTGTCCTGGCGCTCTGCCGAAGCCCGTTTTTTCAGGCGCTGGATACACTGGGCAAAAGTCCGGCTGACTCGGGTCTGGTCGCTGATCATCGGCAACCTGGGCCAGGTGGCCTGCTCGCCGAGACGCAGATACAGATCGAGGTCCTGCCGGCTGGGATTGGCCAGCACTTTGCGATACAACGAAAGCCTGAACGGGAACTGAATGTTGATGTCGCCGAGGTATTTCTGGGTGGCCATCGCATGGGCCTGTTCCAGCAGGGGCCGAAGCATGCTCGAGGTCCAGGAATTGCGGGTCAGCTCCAGAGTGGTGGCAACCTGGGCGTGCATCAGGGACGCGGCGGCTTGTTTGAGTGAGGCTTTCGGGCCGCGTTCGTGGTGATGGCTGATGAACGGCAGAACATGAGGGTTTGCCTGGCTCACAAGGGTCTTGTTGATGTTGTGCAGGCGCGCCATGCGCATCAATGGCAGATCGCCGTGGACACTGCCATCGATCCATCTTTCCGTTGGCATGTAGGGCGTCTGGTCTTTTGCCTGACCGTCTCGATGCCGGCCCTGAAGGGTAACCGGCGGATAAATACCGGGCACCGCACAGGATGCCAGCACGGCGTAATCCACAAGCACCTCCGGTGCTGTGAGTTCGTTTAATAGCCGGGGTCTTTGCAGCGTCCGCGTCGGTGACACCGAGATGTTGAGGGTGCGTCCGCTGTGCCGGGCGGCTTCTTCAAAGCTGACACTGCCCATATTGGTCCGGATGTGGTGATGGAGGTGGTTCTGGTCCATGGCCGAGCCCTCTTGCCAGATACGGCTCAAAGGCAGCCAGCGGAATGCTTGCAAATGGATCTTGCCGGGTTGCTCGAAAAAATCGGCCAGTTCCCGGTCGTTGCGGGAACAGATGGCGCCGGCAACGATGGCGCCCATGCTGGAGCCGGCCAGAACATCGGGCAACAGCTGTTGCCGCCAGAGGGCTCGAGTGACGCCCAAATGATAGACCCCGAAGGCGGCGCCACCGCTGAGCATCAGGGCCGGCCGGCCGTATATGCGCTCGGCATCCCGGAAGAGCTGAAGTTTCTGTCCATCGGAAACGCCCGGCAGTGTGTGGTCGCAAATAAAATTCATCGACGATTCGATTTCTGCCAGAAACTCGGTGGCCAGGTATTTGGTGCCGGTGCGGGCCACTGCGTACAGGTCCGGATTGGACAGTTCCCCGAGATGGCGATACAGGCCTTCCTGCATCACCCGGGCCAGTTCCTCAACATTGCCGCTTTGGCGTTGCCGTCGCATGGCCCGGATATGGTCCTGAATCAGCGTCTCATGCAGCAGTTCAGTGCCGCTTTTGGCCCGCCAGGCCAGCAGGCCGTCCATGTCGTCCAGGGCCTCGGCGGCCTCATACCACTGCTCGTAGGATTCGGCATTGTTCAGTTGTCTTTGCAGATGTTTGCGCTTTTTACTGGGCATTTTCATGTTTCACAGGATAACGTAGATTGCAGCCTTCGGCACCTTCCACGGGCAAAGCCTGGTCCGGGCAAACTGTATGAAATGAACCAGCGTACAGTGACATTCTTCAAGAGCATTCGGGGCATCCGATTATGACATTGCCGCTGGTTTACCATCCGGAGTACAGCTTCCCGTTCCCGGAACAGCACCGCTTCCCCATGGCCAAGTTCGGCCTGCTGGCCGGATACCTCCGGGAGCAGGGGCTGCTGACGCCGGAGAACACGTTTCGCCCGGGACGATGCCGGCAACACTGGCTCAATCAGACCCATTGCCCGGCTTATCTTGAACGTTTTGAAACCAACACGCTGTCGCCCACGGAGCAGCGTCGGATGAACCTGCCCTGGAGTGAAGGGTTGCGTAAACGAACCCTGCTGGCGCCTTCCGGGACACTCCTCACGGCTCAGCTGGCGCTGCATTACGGCGTCGCCTGTCACCTGGCGGGTGGCACTCATCACGCCCACTATGACTACGCCTCGGGTTTTTGCATCCTGAACGACCTGGCCATTGCGGCCCGGGTCCTGCTGCGCCAGGCCAGGGTGGGCCGGGTGCTGATTTTTGACTGCGACGTGCATCAGGGTGACGGCACGGCGGCCCTGCTTTCGGATGAGCCCCATGCCTTCACCTGTTCCATTCATTGCGAAAAGAATTTTCCTTTCCAGAAACAGCGAAGCGATCTGGATGTGGGTCTGCCCAGCGGAATGGCGGACGATGACTACCTTGAAGTGGTGCAGCGCACCTTGAGTCGCCTGATCGCCGAACAGGCGCCGGATATTGTCCTGTATGACGCCGGTGTGGACGTGTTTGCGGACGACCCTCTCGGTCACCTGAAGATCACCGAAGCCGGTGTCCGGGCACGCGACCGGCTGGTACTTGCCGAGTTGATGGGGCGCGGCATACCAGTGGCGACCGTGATCGGTGGCGGCTACGACGACGACCGCCAGCGACTGGCCCGGCGTCATGCCATTGTGATTGAAGAGGCAGCGGCCCTGCATGCCGAGCGCTCCGTACTACCAGCGTAGGGGGCATTTGCCCCGGAAGTAGCGTTGAGCTTTGGTCAAAGCTACGGGA
>JAGXLV010000150.1 GCA_018334495.1 Oleiphilaceae bacterium | reverse complement strand
ACCAATCGCCAGATTTCATCCATTTCAGCGTTGCTGACGGCAATACAGCCGTTCGTCCAGTCCAGTCCCTCATAGGCGAAGGCAAGATCGCCGGCGTCGTTGGGTACGCCATGAATCATAATGCTGCCGCCGGGATCCAGCCCCCAGGCTTCCGCCAGGGTGCGATCCTGTTCATTGGGGTAGGAGATATGTATGGATTTGTAAAAGTCGCTGCCAGGGTTGCGCCAGTCCAGAATATAGCTCCCTTCGGGCGTGCGCTTATCGCCCTCGAACAATTTATGGCCCGAGGGGTTGTCGCCAAGGGAAACGCGATAACTGCGGACCACATCGTCAGCAGCCATCAAATAAAGCCGGCGTTCCTGTTTGCGCACCAGTACCTGATCGATTTGCGGCCCGAGCCCCATGGCATCAGTAGCGAGCTCGGATGCTGTCACTGGCTGCACAGTGACCAAAAGCATGGCAAGGCAGATTATCCTCTTGAATGCGGTGATCAGGCCGGGGTGAGGGTTCGGCGGCATGGCTTACCTTTTATTAATTAAACGGTGTCCCGGAGTTTATAGCACAAGAGACGACATGGGTGAACGCCTGGTCCGTCAGAGCAAAGATTCCGGAATCCCTTGCGGCTTCCGCCGAGGGCTATTTTCCGTGAGTCTCATCCATTTTAAGGCCCACCTTGACCACCTGGTCCGCGACTGTCGCCCTGGCCACAAGCGTTACCGGTCCCAGCTTCACGCGGTCGCCAACCACTGGATGCCCTTTGGTCCGGCGGGCGAAACATTCGGTCAGGGAGAGCTCCGCCGGTAATTCGTCAAACTCGATGCCGTAAACCTGCTCCACATCGCCCAGAAGGGCCTCGCCATTAAGCACGAAGTCACCAAAAAAAGCCCTTTCATTCAGGTGCTTCGGTACTCGTCGTCCCGTGAGGGACTTGCCTAACTGCGGCAGCACGGCCGGCGTGGCAAATATGGCGACCACATCGCCTGCGGAAATGCGAAGATCCGGCTTGGGCTCGTGGCAGGTCCGGTTGCGAAAGACGCCGGCAACGGCGGCATTGTCAGGCAGTTGCAAGCGCCCAAGCGGTACCGGTGTGTCCCATAGCTCGCCACGAAGCGGAAACAGCATGAGTTCGTGATCACCGGCTGCCGATACATCAAGCGGGAGCCGGCGAAAAGGCTCGTTCGTGGCCGGTACTTCAAGATTGAGTTTGCGTGCCAGCGGCCCCAGCGACATGCCCTGCACAATGAGTGATACCAACACAACGAAAAAAGCCATGTGAAATATCTGTTGCGCTTCCGGTAAGCCGGCTATTACCGGGAAAAGCGCCAGCACAATGGGTACAGCGCCGCGCAAACCAACCCAACTGATGAACGTGAGCTCGCGCCTGTTGAAACCGAAAGGCCAGAGCGTGGTCATCACCGCCAAAGGGCGGGCCACAAAAATCAGCACCAGCGCCAAAGCCAGGCCACTGCCTGCGAGCGGCAGCAGATCGCTGGGGCTGACCAGCAGGCCCAGCATAAGGAACAGCGCCAGTTGCGCAAGCCAGGCCAGGCCGTCGTGAACCTGCAGAATCATCGGCATCATCCGGACCGGGCGATTGCCCACTACGACGCCGGCCAGGTATATGGCCAGAAAGCCGCTGCCGCCGAGCTCGTTGGTGCCGGCGAAAACAGTCATCCCGGCAGCCATGACGAGGAGAGGATACAAGGAAGGCGTCAGGCGAATCCGGTTCGCCATTGTCACGATCGCCAGGCCCCCGGCCACACCCGTTAAGCTGCCTATGCCGAATTGCTTCACCAGCAGCATCAGGCTGCTCCAGAGTGACTCCAGCTCCGAACCCGAGCCCTGGCCTTCAATCAACAGTAACAGCATCAAGGTCAGAAAAATGGCCATTGGATCGTTGCTGCCCGATTCAATTTCCAAAGTGGCACTGACCCTCTCATTCAGTCGCAAACCATGACCCTGGAGCAGTGAGAACACCGCTGCCGCGTCGGTGGACGAGACGATGGCGCCGATCAGCAAAGCGGTCAGCCAATGCAGGTCAAACAGGTAATAGGCCGTGGCGCCCGCCATGGCCGCTGTCATGAGGACGCCGACGGTAGCAAGCACGAGGGCTGGCCGCAGGCCGACACGAAAGGTCTCGGCCCGGGTTCTCATGCCGCCGTCCAGCAGAATGACCGCCAGGGCGAGATTGCCCAACAGGAAGGCGAGTTCAAAATCTTTAAACAGGATACCACCGGGGCCGTCTTCGCCCATCAGCATGCCGACGATCAGGAAAATCAGCAGCACTGGCAGCCCCAACCGGCTCGACAGCGGGCTGAGCAGGATGCTCATGACAAGCATCAGGGCGCCTAGGAGGATGACGGTTGTGGGCATGAAGACTCCGGACTGAAAGCAGCCCCATCTTAACAGCTGGAAAAAAATTCTGGAGCGGCACGACCAGAAGAACGCTTGTGCGTTCTATCTGGCGAAGGCATCAGCGAATTAACCAGACGGGCCACCAGACAGGGTATTGCTCAAGTCAGTGTAATTTCATGCGGGGGTGCATGGCCTTGCTGATGCGGTCCATGATCCAGATAACCCCGGTCCGGATAAAGCCGTGCAGGGCGACCTGATGCATGCGATACAGTGATAGATAAAACAAACGCGCAAGGGTGCCTTCAATCATCATGCTGCGGCCCGAAAGGTTGCCCATCAGATTGCCGACGGTGGTGTAGGTGCTGAAATTGATTAATGAGCCATAATCCCGGTAGACAAAGGCTTTCGCCGGCTTGCCTTCCAACCGGTTTTTGAGGGTTTCAAACAGCGTGTCAGCCTGCTGGTGCGCGGCCTGTGCCCGTGGCGGAACCGGGTAGTCGGAATCCGGCTGCGGGCAGGCGGCGCAATCGCCAAATGCGAAAATATCGGCATCACCGGTAGTTTGCAGCGTCTGGTGGACCACGAGCTGATTGCTGCGGGTGGTTTCCAAGCCCTCAATGTCCTT
Organism: Oleiphilaceae bacterium; assembly: GCA_018334495.1. Lineage (GTDB taxonomy): Bacteria > Pseudomonadota > Gammaproteobacteria > Pseudomonadales > Oleiphilaceae > Marinobacter. The sequence goes on along the minus strand of JAGXLV010000150.1, from coordinate 336 downwards.
GAGAAAGGCGGGTGCCTTGATGCCGGCCGCCCAGATGGTCATTTCCGACGCCATATAAGTGCCATCCTTGAGCGTGATGCCCTCTGGCAGCACTTCATTGACAGGTTGCCCGGTGACTACGTTGACATCCAGGTTGCCCAGCTCCCGGGTGGCAGCGTTTGACAGACGTTCCGGAAGTGCCGGCAAAATCCGGGGCGCAGCTTCCACCAGGCTTATCGAGATGTCGGCGGGCTTGAGGTTGTTCATGCCGTAGACCGGCAGTTCCCGGGATGCTAACCGGAGTTCAGCGGCCAGCTCAACGCCGGTAGCGCCAGCACCGATGATGGCAATCCTGAG
>JAGXLV010000084.1 GCA_018334495.1 Oleiphilaceae bacterium | reverse complement strand
TCCACCTTGAGAGTGCTGAGGCGAACCTCGGACAAATCGCCATCCAGCGCCGTTTCCAGGGTAGTGACGCCAAGCGGCCCCGAAGCCTCCGCTGACAAATCCGCCTGGTATTCACCGGCCTGGTAACCGGCCTGGCCCGAGAGCTTGCTCAAGGTCACCGGCAAGGGCGCCATATCCGGCAGCAAGTCGTACCAGGGAAATGCCTGCAGATTGAACCGTGATTCGGCCCTCAGTTCTTCCGACCAGTCAACCTTGCCTTTGACGTTCAAATCGCTTGGCTTTCCTTCACGGTGATAAGGCGCCGACAGGGTCAGGGACAGATCATTTGCGCTTTGGGTAGTCACCAGGCCCGTTAAAGCCAACTCGATGGCACCACGTGCGCCGGGCAACCGACTCCTGCTATCGACACTAAAGCCCTCGGCAAGACTGCCGTCGATGGCCAGGGTCCAGTTTTCCAGTGCCAAAGTCGACGGCAGGGTTGCAAGGGCCAGAAAACGCTCGGACTTGAGAGTCAGTTGGGCGGGCAGCTCGGTTTTTAACGGCGCCAGCTGCCCGTCAAGTGTGGCATCGAGGTAGCCTTCACTTTGCCCGCTTATTCTGAGGTCGGTCACACTGCCCGCAAGCGCCACATCCAGCTCCCAGGCCTCCCCTTCCGGCGGCGGCACATTGGCCAGAACGTCCAGATTCAGCGGCCAGTCGCCCCGGGTTTCCACGCGCCCGGACACATCAACCGTCAAGGCTTCTCTCTCAACCTTGAGGCCGGCTATGGATACCGCTGAACCTGAGCCCTCGCCAGAAAAAACCAGATGGTTCCAGATCAGTGTGTTGTTGAAATGGAAGTCACCGAGCCGGACCTCGCCAATTGTTACTGCCAGGGGAATGTCCACCGTGGGCAGCCTGATGGGCCCCGGTTTTTCAGGTTCGGCCGTGTCGTCCGGCTGCATCTGCAAATCGATGCTGTCCGCAACCAAAACATCAAGGCAGACTTGTTTGCGCAATAAACAGGCGGGCTGCCAGGCCAATTTCGGCTGGATCAATTCCAACTGCACGCCGAAGCCAATCCAATGTACGCGTTCTGCTTGCCAGTTTGCCAGCACAGAGCCTTCGCCGGCTTCCACGGTCAAGCCCTCGATTTGCTCCAGAACCCAGGCCGTACCGGCTTCGCTGCGAAGGGTCAGGTAAGCCGCCGCCAGCAGGGTGACCGGCAACAGGATCAGCACCGCCACCACAACCAGTAGTACTCGCCGTATCCGTTTTGCCCGGCTCATAGTTCCGGTCCCATGGAGAAGTGAACACGAAAACCACCACCGAATTCGTCGTCCAGTCCCTTGGCCACATCCAGCCGTATGGGACCGACCGGACTGACCCAGCGCACCCCCACGCCAACGCCCGTCGCCAATGGATCGGAGAAGTCGTCGAGAGCATTGCCTTCATCAACAAACGCCGCCAGCCGCCAGGTGTCCGTTAGCGGAAACTGGTATTCAAAACTGCCCACCAACAGATAGCGACCACCCACCTCATTGCCGGCCGCGTCTTCGGGCGACAGGGTCTGATAGGCGTAACCCCGGACGCTCTGATCACCACCGGCGAAGAACCTCAGCGACGGCGGCACATTCGAGAAATCGTTGGTCGCAACTGCCCCGGCCTTGAAGCGGGCCAGGAAACGATGGCCATTGCCAACCGTCATCAGACCGCGCGCAAGACCGGTCAGCTGGGCAACATCGACATCCGAGAATAAGTCACGGTTACCACCGACCGCTTCCACCTGCAACCGATAGCCCCGCGAAGGGTCCATGGGGGAATCCGCGGAAAGCTTGGAGTAACTCACGCCCGGCAGCAGAAGGCTGCTTTGCTCGGTCGGGTTATTGCCGATCTGGAAACGCTCCCCTTCCCAACGCAGGCTCAGTATCCGTTTCCAGCCATTGTCCATGCCATGTTCCCACTGAGTGCCCACAGAAACACGCTCGGACTCGACATCTTCAATATCCTCTCTCTGATAGCCACCGGTAAAACGAAGAGAGTCTGTCATCGGCGGATCCAGAGGAATTTCGTACCAGGTGCTCAGGCTTTGCCTGGGCGCGGCCAGCTCCGTCTCCAGATGCCGGCGGTGACCCTGGGGATTGATCCAGTGTTCGGTCCAGGTTCCGCGAACCCTGGGACCCACGTCGGTCGAGAAACCAAGACCGGCGGATACCGAGCGGCGCTCCCGTCGGCTGAGTCTGACGACGACCGGAATGCTCTGGTCTTTCGCATCCTGAGGCGATGCATCAACAATCACCTGGGCAAAATACCCGCTGTTCGACAGATCACTGTTCAATTCCGCAAGCTTATCGGCATGATAACGGGAGCCGGACTCAAACTGGACAAAACGGCGCAGCAAGTCTTCATCAAAACCATGACCTTCCTCAAACGACACGTCACCCAACCGGAAACGCTGGCCACTTTCATAGATCAGCGTGATATGGGCGGCCAGGGCCTCAGGGTCAACTCTGAGACGGCTCTCCGTGAAGCGACCGTCAAAATACCCAAGCCGTCGGGCGTGATTGCGAATGGTGCCTTTGACGCTTTCGTAATCGGAGTGATTGAGAACATCGCCAACTTTCAGCCACTCCCTGGGTATGGGCGCGAAGCTGTCATCTTCCGCCGCGGGGCCGCGGACTTCCACGGTTCGCGTTTTGATCCGAACAGGCTTGCCCGGTTTGATGGTCAGGGTGAGCTTTGGCGGATCGTCCTTCTTCACTTCCCAGTTGATGTCCGGCTGGTAATAGCCCAGCGCTCTGAGCGCCCGCTCGACCTCCGGGGTGGACTGATCCGCGAAGCGGCGCAAGCGATCCGCATTACGGTCTTCCACTTCACCCAAGAATGCTTTCACGTTCTGCCGCAATGCCGGAAAATCGCCATCCAAACGGATTTCCAGCTGATCACCGCTCGCCATAGCTGGCAAAACAAAGACCAGGACAATCATCATGCGCCATCGGCGATAACGCGCTTGCTGACCATGTCTCATCATTGAGAAAACGGGTCCTGAAGGTGAATGGCAAAGTGATGACGGGCGCTACCCCCAACCTACAACAATGCCGCGTGGCAAAAAACACACTTAGCCCCGGCCGGCACATTGGCATCGCGCTGATTCATGAAGCGTGAAATCAACAAGGGAAAGCGCAGACCGCGAGCAAAAGAACTGAAACAGACACCCCGTCCGGTCCGGCTACTTCGCTGATCCACCGAGTGAAAGTCGTGTCCAAAGACCAAATAGTCTAGGATTACATCGGCAACCGCAACGCCAACCGGATTTATAAAGCTGCAACCCCGAGAGGTCACCTCTATTAATGTTCACAATCAAACCGGAAAACCTGCGTAAAGACCACCAGTTGATCTGGTTCATTGTGGATTTTGCCATGCTGGGGCTGCTCATACTCAATCTCGGCCTTATTATTTTTGATGTTATTTACAGCTTTCCCACCGTTCAGGAGCTGATCGGGACCCACGCCGGCTGGCTCAAGGATCGGTACGATCCGATTCACGACAACTTCCTGTTCTACGATCTGATATTCGTCAGTATTTTTCTGACCGAATTTTTCATTCGCTGGGCCTACGCGATTAAGGCTCATATTTATACGCGCTGGTATTTCTATCCGTTTATTCACTGGTACGACCTGGTCGGTTGTATTCCGGTCGGCAGCCTGCGTTTTCTGCGGATTCTCCGCATCATTTCCATTATTTACCGCCTGCAGAAATACAACGTCATCGACCTTACGGCCACCAGTGCCTATCGGTTTATCGCTTTTTATTACGACGCTTTTCTCGAAGAGTTATCCGATCGCATTGTTGTCAAAGTATTATCAGGCATTCAATCGGAGGTTCTCAGCGGCTCGCCCCTGTTTGAACGCATCCAGCACGACATCCTTTACCCGCGCCGCGCCATGATTGCCGACTGGATTTCAGCGCGCGTCGCCGAGGCCACTGAAGAAACCTATGTACCAAGACGAGGGGCCCTGCGCACTTACCTTGAAGATCGGGTGGACGTGGCGCTGAAACAGAACGTCGAGTTGTCCCGCCTGCGCTTCCTGCCGGTCGTGGGCCCGACAATTCAGGAAACCCTGGAAGAGGCCGTCGGGGACATCGTTGCCACCGTCATTCACCAGCTTCTTGATGACCTGGCATCGACCCGTAATCACGGTTTCATCGAGGATATCGTGAACGCCTTCCTCCCCGAACGGGAGCCCGAGGGAGAATACATCCAGAACGAAGCCTTGATCAATCTGATCAACGAAGTCCTGGAGGTCATCAAGGGCCAGGTGCATGTAAAACGGTGGCGCACCGCACTCAACGACGCCAAGCCCCCGCAATAAATGACTGAGCAAGAGCCCCTGTTATGAAACCTTTGTATTATCGCCCCGCTCATGAACTGGTCGCTGACCTGCGATCCGGCAAATTGACCAGTGTCGAGGTCACGCAGGCCTTCATTGACCGTATCAGGGCCGTAAATAGCGATATTAACGCCGTCATCGCGCTGGACGAGGAACAGGCTCTGGCCCAGGCGCGACAGGCCGACGAGTATCTGGCGCGGGGCGAACACCCCGGCGCCCTGCACGGTCTGCCGCTGACCGTTAAAGATACCTGGGAAGTGGCCGGCATGGTCTGTACCGCTGGCGCGGGAGCCCTGAAAAATCACCGCCCTCAGCGTAACGCCGATGTCATTGAACGACTCATTGGCGCCGGTGCCATCATTCTGGGCAGAACCAACGTTCCGATTTACGCCACGGATGTGCAAAGCTATAACAAGCTCTTCGGCGTAACCGTCAACCCCTATAACCCGGACCACACACCCGGGGGCTCGTCTGGCGGCGCCGCTGCCGCCACGGCGGCGGGTATGACGCCCGTGGAGATCGGCAGCGATCTGGGCGGCTCCATTCGGGCACCTGCCCATTTTTGCGGCGTTTTTGGCCACAAACCCAGCCGCTCACTGGTGTCTTTTCGCGGCCACATTCCCGGTCCGCCAAACACAGTTTCCCAGCCCGACCTGGCCGAAGGCGGCCCTCTGGCCCGCACGGCGCGGGATCTGGAATTGATGCTCAAGGTGATCGCAGGGCCTCGTACCCTGGAGGCCAGAAGCTGGAAGCTGGATTTAAGCGGCCCCCTCATAACCAATCTCAAACAGGCCCGCGTCGGCTTTTGGCTGGAAGACCCTCTGTGCCCCGTCGACCATGAAATGACCGCCGCTTACCGCGCCCTTAACGGGCGACTTACCGACGCGGGCGCCCTGGTGACGCCGGCGAAACATGAACTGCTCAACCTGGCGTCGATCATGCCTGTTTATTTCAACCTCATGGGCAGCCTGTTAAGCACCTCTCTGAAACCCAAACAGCGCCGCCAACTTTACTGGATTGCGCTCTTGGAAAATCTGTTAAAACGATTCATACCCATGACCGCCGGCATTGGCGAATATGCCCGGGGCACCAATCAGCCCATTCACCAATGGATTGCGCAACACGAAATTCGGGAGAAAATGCGGGTCCAGATTGATGAGCTGTTTAAAGAACACGACGTTCTCCTCTCGCCCATAACCCCAACCGCCGCCTTGAAACACGACCATTCCAGACCTGTCGCCCGACGCCGGATGCAGGTTAACGGTCAGGAGCGGCCCTACTTCGACCAGTTCTGCTGGATAGCCCTGGCCACCCTGCTTGGCCTGCCCGCAACCTCGGTGCCCATAGGCCGCACCAAAGACGGCCTTCCTTTCAGTATCCAGGTGATAGGCGCGCCGGGGCGGGATCTGACCACCATAAAATTCGCCGAGCTGATGGAATCCCAGGGGCTGGCGGGTTTCAGGGCGCCGAAGGATTATACTTGAGATTCAAGTGCTGACCTTTCGGGCTGGGCACCGGCTGCTTGCCATTCCAGGTCGCCAGCATAGCGCCAGGCCATGCGGCCGTCATTGTCCAAGGCAAAAAGATGAAGCCACCGGTTATCGAACAGCGTACGCACGCCCTCGTGATTTTTTAAAACCTCCGTTATGGCCTCTTTGGGCGCCTCGATACATACCGACAAACGAAGCGGCTCGTGAACAAAAGCCTCGCCGTCGTGTATGGACTGCCAAGGCAAACCAGGCCGCAGCACACCGCCATTGCCCTCGATTACGCCCATGCCGCCCACCACATTGTGGAGCAGCTTGTTACCGCCGCCAAAAGCCTCCGGTGCGACTGTCGAGCCGTAATACTGCAGGCTGATCCAGCTTGCCACGACCACCGGCGCAGTCATGATAAGCTCGAGTACACCGAAGCCCTTATCCTGCCGCCAATCGTAGTCATGCAGGAAGGCACGGCCCTCGAGGCTCTTGCCGACCGTGCGCCCGCGGGGCGCGGCAATGAAAGCCTTGCAGCCAGCCAGGGCCCATTCCGGCCGAACTTCCGCCCAGTCGCGGCTGCGCCTGGGTACATCCTGCCCGTCAGTGGCGCCCGGTAAGCGCAGCGCACGCTCGGCGCGGGCCATGGATCCCGCCTTCGCCAGATTGGCCCGAGCCTGCTCAAGATCCTCGGCATGAGCATCAGAAGGATGATCCGAAGCGTAAATGGTGACGGCATCGGTTGTGGTGTCGTGCAACGCGCCAAGAAATAGCGTGTCTTCGGGTATCACGACCCCCCGACTGGCAAGCCCCTGCCGGACACCCTGATCGTTCAGTAGCTGCGCGAGAAGCCGGGCGTTGACCTCCCCCGAGTAGCCCCCGCAGGCACCACAATGAAGTGCGCTGGCGTGAGCATTGTTGACGACGCGCGCGCCATGGCCTGTCATCAATACCAGGCGAGCGAAATCTTTGGTCAGGGACATCGCCCGCAGGATTTTCTCCGCTGTATCGAGTCGCGTTGCGGCGTCGAGGGCAGGTTCAAAACGCGGTGGCGGATCATTAGGCATCGAGGGTGGCCTGACACCGAGCGAGTCGCGCACGAGCTTGGCCATATAAATCGGCCCCGTGGCTTCGACGAAAGCGAAGGACGAGACCGCGGCAAGTTTGAACCGGTTCCAGGCCCGCACGGCCCGGGACTTGAAACGGGTTTCCTTATCGGCTTCCGCCTCTTCGGGCCCGGTGGCACAACTTGACACGCCCGGGTTCAATAGCACCGGCAGGCGTGATTCTGACAGGTCTGACGCAAAACGCCGGTGCGCCGTCGGGATTCCGAAAAAGCCCGCAAACCCGAGCGTGCCGGTCCCCGGATCTACCGTTTCGAGTGCCCGGCGAAAAACCTCGGAGCGCACATCAATGCAGAATGCCGCCTGGAGTGTCGGGCGTGCCTCCGATGCTGCCGCTGACGGACTCTCCAATGTGTTCGCGAGCGCCCTCTGGGCTGAACGCTCGACCGCCTCCTGCAATATGGCATCAATAACGATGTCGGCATCGGGCTCGGGCGGCATGGCATGAACGGCCTGCACAACCTCCCATTGGGTTGAGACTTGTCTTTCATATTGCGCGAAAAGTGCCTCTTCCCACACCAGGCGGATGGCAAGAAAATCGCGCGCGGTCTCGTCCGAATCGTCGTTCAATTCGGCCTGCCAAAGCCTGTAGCGGGCGCACTGCGCCCAGCCGCCGAGTGTCATCAGCAACTGATGAAAATAGGTTTCCAACGAGTCTGACTCCAGGCTGAGTCGGTTTACCGCCCGCACGATAACCTCCTCTGGCCTTTGCGGAGCATGTTCAACATGAGCGGCAAAACCGTCCAGCCCCATAATCTCGGGTGTGAGATCGCGACTCGCAAAGGCCCGCCAGGCGGCATAAGCACTTTTGCCCTGAGGTGCCGCCCAAAGGGCCTGCCCTTTGTCCAGATAGGACGCAGCCCAGGCACCGAAGCGCTCGGCAATAAACGCCGGCCAATCCGTGCCGGCAGCACTGGCAGCCAGATCAGCCACCGTTGGCAGCGATTCCGCTTTCGGTGAATTTTTCGCCGCCGCCGCTTTCAGAGCAGCGACATCGGCGGGCCGGGCGTCTGTCGGCGCACACGCCAATGCTGCGGCAAGGTCGTCGTCACTGATTTCGCCTGAAGCAATCCTGCTGTGATACCAGGCTCGGGGCATAGTAACGGAAACACTGGCCACCCGGCCCAGGCGAGCGCCCGTCGCTGCGAGATCCAGGTGTGTTTGCCCCAGGAAAGGATTGACCGCGACGCTGGAGTCCAGCGGCCAAAGAGGCGGTATATTCCTCACAGCCGCTGCGGCGATATCAAGAGCTCTCGCATGCTGGTTGGCGATATTGACGATGTTGGTCATTGTGAGGATCCCTCTCTTGTTTTGCGGGTTGCACTGCGAAGGGTCCAGCCACCAAGCAGCCGGTCGAACACCGCGTTAATGTAGAGACCATTGGAGAGATGCACACGCAAGCCCGAAGCGGCCGGATGGTAGGCCCAAAGCGGAAACATCGCCTGCGCGATCGCGACCAGGCCAAAGCTTACGACCGTCAGTACAATGAGAGCCCATTCAAGCGGTCTCGGGTCCGGCGTTGGTGGCAGAGTTCCTTTTGTCGCCCACTCTGCGATCGTCTGTAAAGCAAAGTAAGCGGTGCCGGTTAGCACGGAATAGAGCGCTGTCCGCCGGGTCAGGATTTTAGGCGCGGCATCAGCCAGGCCCTGTGCCAGCAGATAGGCTACGCCAAGAATAAGAACCGCACCCAGCGCAATGGCCTGGGGTGATTTGCTCTCAAAACCGAAAATAGCGCCGATCAGTGCGTATAAAAGCAGGGCCACAACGAATGAACGTGCGACGGCCGTGCCATCGGGAATGGCTATGGGTCCTGGCCGCCGGACCTTGGCGATCTGCTCGACCGCACCGCCGGAGCTCAAAAAGGCATGGGCCTTATAGAGCGAGTGGGCCACAATATGAAGCAGAGCAATCGCAAAAAGACCAAGCCCGCACTGCAGAATCATGAAGCCCATCTGGGCTATGGTGGACCAGGCCAGCGACGTTTTGACCGCTGGCTGGGTTAGCATTACCAGTCCACCGAACAACGCCGTGAACCCCCCAATCATTACCAGAACCGCCAGCACTCCCGGAGCGAGCAGCATAACGTCCGCAAAACGGATCAGCAGGAAACCGCCGGCATTGATAACCCCGGCATGGAGGAGCGATGAAACAGGCGTTGGCGTCTCCATCACCTCTGTCAGCCAGCTGTGGGCAGGAAACTGAGCCGATTTCATAAGCGCCGCCACTGCAATCAGCGCCGCTGCCCAGTAGGCAATCACCACAGGCGTCTCGCCATCGCGGATTTCACCGCTGATTGCCGCAATATCGGTGGTACCAAAACCAATAGCCAGAAGCAGGACCGCTCCCAGAAGGGCAAAATTGCCGATCCAGGTTGTCAGGGCCTTCTTGCGGGCCGCTCGTTGGGCGGCTACGCGATCAGGGTAGAACAGTAGAAGCCGGTTCAAAAACGCACTGATCGCAATCCAGGCCGCAATGAGCTGCACCAGGTTTCCAGCCTGCACCAGCAACAGAACGGCCACCAGGGTCGCGCATAACCAGCCGGTGAAAGGCCCTTGGTGGGCCTCTCCTTTCATATAGGTGCGGGAATAGCGCAAGACTACCCAGCCTACGAAAGACACCAGAACCAGCATGACACTGCTGACTGCGTCAACGCGGGCGGAAGAGCCAACGCCGTAAAACCCGATCAGTGGGCTGGTGCCCGGCCCCTCGATAACCAGGGTCAAGGCCGACAAAACAGCAAACAGGAAGGCGGCAAGACCGGATATCTCGGCCAATCGTGCAATTTGACGCGATTGCCTGGCAGGTATCGTAAAAGCGGCAATGGCTGCTACGGTCAGCACGGCCACCGGCAAATAGGTTATGAGATAAAATGACAAATCCCTCTCCTCTCTTTCCATCAAATACAGTTGAGCCAGAATACAGCTCAAATTTTGACATGTGAAATTCATTGATCGGCATGTTTCGTTCTTTTTTCAAGAACGATTCGTCAGGAGGATCTGCTATCTGCGTAGCGAGAGGGATCCAGAAGACCGGTCAGGACCGGTAGCTCAAAGTGGCGCTTTGCGGTAATGGCATAAAAATTCTCCACCACATCGTCGAGGACACGGTATTTCTTCAAGCATCCGCTCCGTAACTCGTCCTGCACGACCACTTCGGGCACGACAGCCACCCCGCCGGAATCACGGGCCAGCAGGCGTAGCATTGCCATGTCATCCACTTCCGCGTAAGGATCCACCTTCACACCCATTTCCTCACACAGCAAATCGAACTGGCTACGAATCTCACTATTCGGACCAGGCAGCAGCACCTTTACGTTCCTGAGGTCTTCGGGGAACCGGAATCTATCCGCGGCCGGGCCCGCCGGCCCTACAAGGCATACGCTCTGCTGCGCAATTCGCTGGCAACGCCAGGGGGTAGCGGAACCCGCCGCCACCGGACGATTCGACAGTATCAGATCCAGCTTATGGACCTTGAGCTGTTCGAGCAGCTCTTCCAGACCGGCAGAGTGGATAACCAGCTTTACCTCGGCTTCCCCAAACACCGGTCCGAGGAAATTCTCCTGGAAGTTGCGCGATAAAGTCGCCACGGCGCCAATACGCAACCGCTGCACCCGCTCCAGTTCACCGTGCTCCATAATGGCCAGCAGTTCGCTGCCCAGCGTGAAGATACTTTCGGCGTATTCCAGCACCAGGTAGCCCACCTCGGTCAACCGTAGCGAACGACCTTCACGATTGAACAGTGCATGGCCCAACCGATCTTCCAGCTGTCGGATCTGCGATGAAAGCGCTGACTGGGACACACAAAGCTTCTGAGCCGAACGGGTCAGATGACCCTCTTTGGCTACCGTCCAGAAGTAATACAAATGATGAAAATTGAGGTCCCGCATTCGTTACTTCACTTTATCAGAACACAAACTTGTGATTTATTGAGTTTATAGAAACCAGTTTTATCCGCAAGGTCCTGGCGCAATCGTGTTTCCGGCAAGTGAAGCGCTGATAAAAAGGTGCCGACTCAAAAGCCCCCGCCAGAAAGCAAAAAAGCCGGTCATTGACCGGCTTTTTTCTAAAATGGTAGCGGGGAGCAAGTGCGCTTAGCACTTGCGGCAGCTGCATCGCCGCGCCAGCGCGATAGAAAGTGCTGACTCATAAAGCCCCCGCCAGAAAACAGAAAAGCCAGTCACTGACTGGCTTTTCTTCAATAATGGTAGCGGGGAGCGGACGCGCTAAAGCGTCCGCGGCGGCAACCCAGCAGCACGCAGTGCTGGTAAAAGGGTGCCGACTCAAAAGCCCCCGCTTAAAAACAAAAAGCCGGTCATTGACCGGCTTTTTTCTGAAATGGTAGCGGGGGCTGGATTCGAACCAACGACCTCCGGGTTATGAGCCCGACGAGCTACCAGACTGCTCTACCCCGCAACAAACTTTTCTATAATCTTCAAACTTTCGAAGCCATCTGGGT
>JAGXLV010000019.1 GCA_018334495.1 Oleiphilaceae bacterium | reverse complement strand
TGCCTTGCCCGGAGTCCCCAGACCTTCGCCTGGCCACCAGATTCACGGAGTCATTTCCCCCGTCAGCGCCCTTCCCCTGTTTTCTATCACCCAAAACACGATTAATCTAAAGAGAGCCACCCACCATTGTATCGACGTGGGTTCCAAACTCCGCCGATAAGGAAATGCCCATGCGACTGGGAGAATGGATTGAAGCCAACATGGAAAAGATTCTGGCGAGGTGGGAGCATGACGCCACGCAAATTCTGCCTTCCGGAGGTTTTTCCCCGGCCCAACGCCGCGACCACGCCCAAGCCATGATGGAGCGTATTGCTGTCCAGATGGCCGAGCCCCAAACCACGGCTGAACGGTATGAAATAGCCAAAGGGCACAGTACCCGCAGGCCCGGGAAAACCGGCGCCCAGCGGCATGGCCTGGGCCGAATGAGGTCAGGCGCGGATGTCCTGCACGTGACAACGGAATTTCGCGCCCTTCGCCTGAGCGTCATTGAGCTGTGGAGCGAAGATACACAGCCCTCCGACCAAACCAGCTTCGCGGACTTGATGCGGTTTGACCAGGCCATTGACCAGGCCCTTTCAGAATCCGTCGAAAGCTTCGCCGCCGAAAAAGACAAACAGGCACGATTGCTCCTGACCACGCTGTCGTCCATGCCCGACCCCAGTTACGTTCTCGATCTGGACGGCTGTTTTATTTATGCCAACAAAGCGGCAACCGAGCTGTACCGGGCACCTCTGGAAAAGCTGGCCGGCAGAAGGATCAATGATCTCGGCTTGCCGATTTCAGATAACCTGTTCAGGGACATTGAGCGGGTTATTCAGTCCAGGGCCCAGGTTCGCGATGAGCTGACCATGCCGGACCTTTCCGGCAAGCGCCGATACTATGAATATATCCATGCGCCGGTCATCGATGACGAGGGCCAGGTTGAAGCACTGGTGGGAACCGCGCGGGACATTACCGAGCGTCGGGAAGCCGAGGCGCTGATCTGGCATCACGCCAATCACGACCCGCTGACTCAACTACCCAACCGACGCCTGTTCCGTGACCGCCTCGATCAGCATACCCTGCATGCTGAGAGAACCGGAGCCGCGTTTGCTCTGTTTTTCATCGATCTGGATCGATTCAAGGAAGTCAACGACCGGCTGGGCCACGACAAAGGGGACCAGCTGTTACAGCAAGCCGCGCAACGAATCTGTGACTGTGTCCGTGAAACCGATACGGTTGCCCGCCTCGGAGGTGATGAATTCACCATCATCTTGCTGGACATTGACGACCAGGAGCAGATAAAGCAGATCGCCTTGCAGATGCTCGACAAGCTCGCAGTGCCGTTTCCTCTTGGGGAGGATAGCGGCAGCATCTCCGGGAGCATTGGTATCACCTGTTATCCGCAAGATGCCAGGACACCATCCCAACTGTTAAATAATGCCGACCAGGCAATGTACGCGGCCAAAAATAATGGGCGCAACCAATTCTGCTTCTATAGCCAGGTCAAGGATCACGGCACCACAGCGAGAGCAAGGTTCATCAGTGAACTTCGCGAAGCGGTGTCGAAAAATCAGTTTCAACTGTTGTACCAGCCCATTGTAAATCTGGCCAACGGTGGCATTGCCAAGGCCGAAGTCTTATTGCGATGGCGGCATCCCACTCACGGGCTCCTGTTGCCCGCAGACTTTATACCGCTGGCAGAGGAAATCGGTCTTATCGGAGACATCGAATCCTGGGTGTTTACCCAAGCCACTGAAACCTCAAAACAATGGCAGGCCACCATTGCGCCCCATCTCCAGATTAGCCTGAACCTGTCCGCCAGGGAGTTCTGCCATCAGAACTCAGAAATAGCCTGGGCGTCCGAGCTAGAGAAGCTTGGTCTGTCCGGCAGCGGCTTTGCCATTGAGCTGACCGAAAAAATATTCTCCGAGGGCACGCAGAGTCTGGCCGAGAAGCTGTCGCGGCTCGAAAAAGCCGGCATCTCCGTGTCGCTGGATGATTTCGGGACTGGTCAGTTTTCGATGGCTTACCTTAAACAATTTCCTATCGACTACCTGAAAATTGCCCCGATGTTTGTACAGAGCGAAGAGGTTAACAAAACCAACCGGACCATCGCCGAGACCATCATCGTTATGGCACACCTGCTGGACATCGAAGTAATTGCCGAAGGCGTAGAAACCCGGCAGCAAAAAGACTGGCTCCGGGACGCGGGTTGTGATTACGCCCAGGGCTTCTTTTTTTCCCCGCCGCTACCGGACCGAAGTTTTGAGAAGATTCTGAGCAAAGGCTATATCAGTGCCTCATCCGGCTAATTCGCTGACCCACCGCGTATTATTTCCGACGGTAAATGATACCCGGATGGCATTGCACCATTTCGTAGAGGTTTGGCAGGCCGTTGAGGGATTCCGAGGCGCCCAAAATGAGGTAACCGCCGGGATTCAGGCAGGCATGGAGGCGAGTGAGAATGTCTCTTTTGAGGTCCGCTGAAAAGTAGATCAGAACATTGCGGCAAAAAATCACATCGAACCTGCCGAGGCTGTAGCGTTCAAGCAAGTTGAGTTCCCTGAATTCCACCATGGCTTTAAGGTTCGGGCGAATTTGCCATCCACCCTTGGCGGAGGGCAAGAAAAAGTTCTTTTGCCGCTCTGCCGACAGGCCGCGCCCGATCGCCAACATCTCATATTCACCACGCCTGGCTACTTCCAATACGCTCTTGGAGATATCGGTCGCCGTGATTTTGACGTCATTACGCAATTTCCCCGGTTTTTGACGCCGGAATTCGTCAACAGCCATGGCGATGGAGTAGGGTTCCTGCCCGGTTGAACAGGCCGCGGACCAGAACCGGATGGCAGGTGTTCCGTTACGCTCAGCCAGCTCGGGCAGCAGCCGGGTGCTCAGAATATGAAACGGGTGATTGTCACGAAACCAGAGGGTCTCGTTGGTGGTCATGGCATCAATAACCTGCTCTCTCAGCGGGCTGCGACCGGGCCTGCGCAAGCGTTCCAGCAGGTCACCGAGGCTTTCCATCTTGTTGTCTTCAAGAATACGGCGGAGCCGGCTTTTGACCAGGTACTGCTTGTTTTCACCCAGCAGTATTCCGCAAGCCTCTTGCAGGAATGACTTAAAAGTTTCGTATTCCTGAGGTTTGATGTCTGATTTCATTGAATCTCTGTGATTTTCGGCCCGGATGGTTTCGGTAGCCCAGCTTTAAGCCTGGTCGAGAATATCCATAACGCGCTCAGCCAATTCGTCCGGACTGAATTTGGCCATGAAGTCGTCCGCACCAACCTTTTGCACCATCGCTTTGTTGAATACGCCGCTAAGCGAGGTGTGCAGCATAACGTATAAACCGGCGGTGGCCGAATCGGCCTTGCATCGGGTGACAAGCGTGTAGCCGTCCATCTCGGGCATTTCGACATCCGAGATCATCATGGAGATATGATCGGTCGCTTTTGAGCCGTCGGCTGTCAGCTCTTTGAGGTGATCAAATGCCTGCTTGCCATCATTTTTGATGACAACCTGCAGGCCGATGGCGGTCAGACAGCGCTCGATCTGCCGGCGCGCCACCGAGGAGTCATCCACCACCAGAATCGGCAGCGAACTTCCTCGGTCTCGCTCCGATGTGCGGCCCAGGACGCTTTCTGTCACATCTTCGGCGAGCGGCGCCACTTCGGAAAGAACCTTCTCCACGTCGATAATTTCGATGAGTTTGTCTTCGAAATTGGTCACCGCTGTCAAGTAGACCTCGGAGCCTGCACCTTTTGGCGGCGGCATGATGTCTTCCCAGTTCATGTTGACGATGCGATCGACACTGCCAACCAGGAAGCCCTGGGTCTTGCGATTGTATTCGGTAATAATGACAAAACTGGTAGACATTTCCTCAGCGGGTATGGCCTGGGTCCGGATGGACATCCCCAGGTCGATAATAGGTATGGTCTCTCCCCGAATATGGGCCACACCCCTTACCATCGGAATGCTGTTTGGAAGCGAGGATAATTTGGGGCACTGAAGTACTTCTTTAACTTTGAACAC
Organism: Oleiphilaceae bacterium; assembly: GCA_018334495.1. Classification (GTDB taxonomy): domain Bacteria; phylum Pseudomonadota; class Gammaproteobacteria; order Pseudomonadales; family Oleiphilaceae; genus Marinobacter. The sequence continues at coordinate 40,515 of JAGXLV010000019.1, read as the reverse complement.
GTTGATTCCGTAGACCTGCTTGCCACGCAACCGGAACAATAAAAGTTCAAGCCGGTTCTGCCCTACAAGTTGGGTTCGCTGATTTACGCTGTCCAGTACACCTGCCATTTCGGTTTACTCCCAATGACGAGCCGGGGACAACCCGGCGCGGTTTTTGCTTCTCTTTTTACAGGCTCGAATCGAAACCTGACAACTAGTGTTCAGATGGCCAGTGTAACGGCCAGACGCCAAAAACATTGAGGCCGATACGTCAAATTAACGCGCCAGTCGTCGCCTCTGTACCAAGCATAGGATAAAGTGAAAAAAATGCGCATCCTTGTTTTCATCAGCATTCTGTTGGTTCCAGGCGTGGCCTTGGCAAACACGGGCACCGGCAGCACCAAAGCGCAGATAATGCTGGCTGCCGAAGGGTTCCTCAACAACTTCGCGGCAACCCAAAAAAGTGAGGGCTTTACCGTCAGTTTTGAAGTCGGCAACCTGGACTCACGACTGCAACTGGCGGCCTGCGACAATGGCCCTTCTGTGACGTTCAGCGGAGACCCCTGGCGCTCGACGCACCCTCGCCTCCTGATCTCCTGCGATGGCGACAGGCCCTGGAAACTGTTTCTGGGCACCGACCTGACGATCGAGGGCAAGGCCCTGACCGCGGCACAACCCCTCAACAGGGGTACACGGCTGAGCGAGACAATGATCACCACATCCGATGTGGTTGTGAACTCCCTGCGCCGCGGGGCCGTCACAAAAAGACAACATTTAGTCGGCATGGAAATGCGCCGTACGATCAATGCCGGCACCGTCTTTACGCCCGATCTGGTCACCAGGCCAGATGCGGTAGCCCGGGGCGATCATGTTACCATTTCTGCAAGATCTGGTAATTTTTCGGTACGCTCCAGGGGCAAAGCTCTGGCCAATGGACGGGTCGGTGAGCAGGTTCTGGTGGAAAACCTGGGCTCGTCCCGAAGAGTGCGCGGCCTGATAACCGGACCCGGGCAGGTGGAGATACCGATGTAACACCCAATCAGGGAGACAAATTGCCGACGCGCTGGCAAGTATTTGCCGCTGCATCGGCAAATGCGAGGTAACGACGCCAATGAACACAGTTTTTTACATAAAAGCCTAAAGAAAGTCGTGCTCACGCCGTTAACCGGTTAATCAACGAAACAGTGCCAAGTTGTTGACACAGCCTGACACACTCAGCCAAGCAGGTAATGCCATGACAGTTGACTTTAATGGTGGAATCGGCCCCGGCCAGGTCAACACCCAAAAGACCCAGACCGACAAGCCGCAGACCACGCAGACTCAGACGCCGGCGCCGGAACAGTCCCGCCAAAAAAACGCAAGCGGCGAGAATGTCAGCCTCAGCTCGCAGGCAAAAAACTTAAAGCAGCTTGAACAGTCGCTGGATAGCTATCCGGAAGTCGATGATGATCGCATTGAGCAGATAAAAGCGGCGCTTGCCGATGGTTCTTATAAAATTGATGCTGAAAAACTGGCCCAGAAAATGCTTGATATGGATAACAGCATATTCAAGTAAACGTTTTCGGGTGAACAGACTATGGCTGCAATCGACGAACTGAAACACTTGCTCAATGAAGATCTGACCGGCCTGCGCCAACTGGCGGCAACCCTCGCCGCCGAAAAAGAGGCCCTCGCCGCATCAGACATCCACACTATCGAGGCGCTGACCGAGGACAAGAATGCCCTCCTGAGTCAGGTGCGTGAGCGTGCCAAGCAGAAAATACACGCGCTCATAGCCATGGGTTACAAACCCGAGAACGGGGACCCGTCCCGATTCATTCGCAGTGCCGGCATCGAGGAGCTGACCAGCCTGTGGACCGCCGCCGAGCAAGAACTCAAAACCTGCCATGCCCTTAACGGCATCAATAGCCGCATCGTCGGTCATTTGCAGCAACGGCTGACTCGACTGACTGACATTTTCCGCGGCTCAGCCGGTCAGGCCAAGCTTTATGGCGCAAGCGGCCAGCAGACGTCTCTGGGCCAGCGCAATAGTCTCGCCAGCGCCTGAATACGCTCCCGCCAGGTGAATCGTATCGGTACACGGCTCGACGCCTGTCCCTTCGCGGCATTTTACCCCTCGCCCGCCTATTACGACGATGGTATTGTATGCCTCTGATCACCTGAGTGTTGATACCTACTCGGATCCTGCAATCTTCATAGTTAACTTCTGAAGGGAAAACGAATAACCATGCGCGTAACCACTCTGCGAAACGGCGTCGGCATTATCCTGTCCACATTGATAGCCTCTGCCCTGCTGCTATCCAATGCCACAATGGCTGCCGATGAGGATAAGGCAAACACGATGCCCAAGGTCATCATCGAGACCTCCGAGGGCAACATAGAGGTCCTGCTCAGGCCGGATGTGGCACCGAAGACGGTTCGCAATTTTTTAACCTATGCCGACGACGATTTTTACCAGGGCACGGTTTTTCACCGGGTAATTCCCGGTTTCATGATTCAGGGCGGCGGCTTTACCGAAGCCATGGATAACAAAGCGGTCCGCGAGCCGGTGGAACTCGAAGCCAAGCCGACCGTGAAAAACCTCCGGGGCACGCTGGCCATGGCCCGCACCAACAACCCTGACTCGGCAACGTCGCAATTTTTTATCAACCTGGTGGATAACGACTTCCTGAACGCCGGCACCAACGGCCCGGGCTACACCGTCTTCGGTCGCGTCACCTCAGGCATGGGTGTCGTCGACAGCATCGCATCCACTCCAACCGGCCGTCATCAGGCCATGGGGGATGTTCCGAAAACACCCGTTGTCATCAACGCGATCCGCCGCCTGGACGATTGACAGCATGCCGGTTGCCATAGGCACGGAAGGGAAAGACCCGCGCCCGCCGGCCCTGAGCCCGGCACGGGTCGAGTGGCTTCAAGGTCAGCCGGTATCGCAAGACTTGCAGTTGGCTTACACCAGCCCTGAAAAGAGCTGTGAGAAAGCAAACCAGGTGTTTGTGGTGCAAAATCGATTGCCGGAACGCTTCGGTTCGCTTGAGGCAGCGGAATCTTTTGTGGTGGCTGAAGCCGGGTTTGGCGCCGGTCTTAACTTTCTGCTGACCTGGCAGGCATGGCTCGCCGCCGCGCCCCCCGACGGCGCAGTCCTGCATTTTGTCTCGATTGAGCCTCAACCGCTGAGCCTGGCGGATTTACGCCAAGCCTGCAGGCTTTGGCCGGAACTTGCGGCCCTGTCCGAGCAGCTATTGGACAATTACCCGGCGCTCACCTCAGGGCTGCACCGCATTGCCTTCGCGAATGGTCAGGTACGACTCAGTCTGTTTTTTGGCCCTCCCTTGAACGCCCTCCAAAACCTGACATTCACCGCGGACGCCTGGTTTCTGGATAGGTTCGCGGCTGACCGCGACCCGGAACTCTGGTCCCGACCGGTAGTACAGGCGATGGCGACACACTGCCGAAACACGACGACAGCGACAGTCCGCGACAGCACTGATCAGGTGGGCCGGTTTCTGTCCGACGCCGGCTTCACCATGAGCAAGATACCGGTTGTTGCGGGACAAGATGCCATTCTCGCCGGTGGTTTTACCCGGACCGGGTACGGGAACCTGACTGAGCAAAGCGATGCACAAGGCGATACCGTCATTATCGGTGCCGGCATTGCCGGTGCGCTACTTGCCCGAAACCTGGCGGAGCGAGGTCGCTCCGTCACCGTAATGGATGCGGGCACCGCGTCGGCCGCGGGCGCTTCGGGCAACCGCCAGGGCGCGCTTTACGTCAAACTGGGGGTTGATTTTAACCAACAGAGTGAATTGGCTCTGTCCGCCCTCCTCCACAGCCAACGTTTTTACGCCGCTTCCTGTCCCGGTCAATGGCATCCCACCGGCCTTCTGCAGATGACGTGGAGCGAACACGAAGCAGACCGGCAGCGACGATTTCAGGCCCGTAACAACTACCCACGTGAACTGGTTCGGCCGGTAGACAAAACGGAAGCCTCCGAACTGGCCGGCACCGAGGTACCTGCTGGAGGCCTCTGGTATCCGAACTGCGGCTGGCTGGAACCGGAAAACCTGTGCCGGCATTTACTGGACCATCCTCGCATTCAGGTCCGCTTCGGTTTCCGTGTGACCCGCTTCATGCCCTGCAATGGCCGTTGGTATCTGTCTGGCACGAGCTCACCCGCAGTATCCTGCGACCGGATTGTATTCTGCACCGGTCACGAAACCCCCGAGCTGATATCGGCCTTTGGCGAATTCCGCCTGAAACCTATCCGAGGCCAGGTAACGTCGCTCCCTGAATCTGAAATCAAGGCGCCTAAAGCGGTCATTTGCGGGTCGCGCTACCTGAATCCCGCCTTCGAAGGCCAGTGCCTCACGGGCGCAACCTTTGATTTGCACGACTCGTCGCCGTGGCTTTCACCGCAAAGTCACGGTGAGAACCTGCAACAGCTCCAGGACAATATTCCCAACATCTGGGCCAACCGGATGCCTGCTGCCGATAATCTTGGGGGCCGGGTAGCGTTCCGCTGCACCACTCATGACTATCAACCGGTGGCGGGTCCGCTGAGGGACAGGCGCGGGAATGAACTGGATAGCGTGGGGGTGTTTACCGGCCTGGGCAGCAAGGGGCTTGCCTATGCACCGCTTCTGGCCGAATACCTGGCCGACCGGATGACGGGGCAACCTCACGCTCTGCCAAAATCACTGGCGCAAAGATTGGCACCGGAACGGTGTCGCAGGGTCTCCAAAGCGTTCAGTGCTTGAGTTTGGGCATTGTCTGCCGATAACCTTGTAAGACAACGCAGGAATCGCATATGTCCATATTTGTGAGTGAGCCGGGGCGGCCGGTTGCAACCCGCCTGCCCGAAAGCATCACAGGCAGGCGGGTCGATGCCCTTGATGGCCTCAAGGAAATAAAGAAGCAAGACCCAAATTACAACCAGGCCAACGACCCCGCGTTTGTGCACGCAAAACAGGCGCAGGCACGTCGTGCCCTTACCGAATACGGTGAAGCCTCGGATGATGAGCCAGAAGCGAATCGGCACTACCTGCCAATCGCCAAAATCTGTTCCGCCAGGCTTTTCACTCTGCCGGCCTCGGCCCGCCTGGATGAAGCGCTGACAAAGATGGATGAACAGGGTATTCAGCATCTGGTCATCCTCGCCGAGCAGTCTGTGGCCGGGCTGGTGGATTTGCGATGGTTGCTCGCCTGGCTACATGAGCACCGGGCCAATGCCCAGGGCCAAAGTTTCACCCAGGTCGAGTTGCCCGCGTTTTTGACCGCCACGCCGGAAACCGACGCCCATCACGTGGCCAGGCTTATGCTGGCCCATCAGTTGAGTGCGGCACTGGTGATGGATCCGAAGGGAACAGCGGTCGGGATTGTTACGAGTACGGACTACCTGAGGCTTTACGCGGATATCAGCAGCAAGGCCGGCGTTGTCTGAGGCGCCTGGTCAAGCCACGCCCTGCTCTTCCAGAAAGGCCACGAACTGACTTTCATCCATGATCTCCACCTCTTGCGACCGAGCTTTATCAAGCTTGGAGCCGGCGGCCTCTCCCGCCACCACGCAACTGGTCTTTGACGACACGCTGCCTGATACCCGCGCACCCAGTGCCTCAAGACGTTCCTTGGCCTCGTCACGGCTATACGCCGACAAGGACCCGGTGAGCACCCAGGTCTGGCCGGCGAGCGGTTGTCTTTTCTGGTCGGTCTCCTCGCTTTGCCAAGCCACACCGGCTTTGCGAAGTTCGTCGATAATTTCCTGATTATGGGACTGATCAAAAAATTTCCGGATTTGACCGGCCACCACAGGCCCCACATCACTCACAGTTTTAAGTTCTTCTTCCGAGGCCTCCATGACCGCTTCCAGCGTGCCAAAGTGGCGGGCCAGGGATTTTGCGGTGCTTTCGCCGACTTCACGAATGCCCAGCGCGTAGAGAAAACGCCCCAGTGGCGGTGCCTTTGAGTCCTCGATGGCGTTCACCAGATTATTCGCGGATTTTTCGCCCATGCGCTCCAGCTGGCGCAGGTCTTCCACTTTCAGATGGTAAAGGTCGGCCACGGTTCTGACCATTTTCTTGTCCACGAGGATATCAATCCACTTCTCCCCCAGGCCTTCGATATCCAGGGCTCTGCGCGACGCATAGTGGCGTATGGATTCCTTGAGCTGTGCCGGGCAATACAGACCCCCGGTGCAGCGAGCGACGGCCTCTCCCTCTGGCCGAACAACATCGGAGCCGCAGACGGGACAAGTGGCCGGGCATTCGATCGTTCGGGCGGAATCCGGGCGTTTTTCCTTGACCACCTTGACCACCTGCGGGATCACATCACCGGCACGGCGGACGAACACGGTGTCACCGATGCGTACGTCAAGACGTTCGATTTCATCCATGTTGTGAAGCGTGGCATTGCTCACCGTGACACCGCCCACGAACACCGGTGTTAAACGCGCCACTGGCGTTACCGCGCCGGTACGGCCCACCTGAAACTCCACGTCTTCAACAACGGTCAGCTCTTCCTGGGCCGGAAATTTCAGTGCAATGGCCCAGCGCGGAGCCCGGGATATAAAACCCAATTGGCGCTGCAAATCCAGCCTATTGACTTTAAAAACAATGCCATCGATTTCGTAGGGCAGTTTGTCGCGCTTGTCCTCAAGGTCGTGGTAGGCGTTCAGACATTCATCAACTCCCTGCGCCTTGCGCATTTCCGGGTTGATTCGAAAACCCCATTCTTTTGCTTTGCGGAGGCAGTCCCAGTGCTTATCGGGCAGTTGCGACTCATCCAGGACCGCAATGCTGTAGCCGCAAAATTGCAATGGGCGCCGGGCCGTTACTTTGGGGTTTTTCTGGCGCAAACTGCCAGCGGCGGCGTTGCGGGGGTTAACAAAGGTTTTATCGCCCCGGACCGCCAGGCGGTGATTCAGCTTTTCGAAGCCATCCCGGAGCATATAAACCTCCCCCCTGACCTCTACCAAATCGGGATAACCCTGGCCTCGGAGTTTAAGGGGAATGGACTGGATGGTGCGGATATTCGCGGTGATATCTTCGCCGGTGTAGCCGTCGCCGCGGGTCGCGGCGCGAGTCAACTTGCCATGTTCGTAATGCAGGCTCACCGCCAGGCCGTCAAGCTTGGGCTCGCAAACGTATTCAATACCATCGGCGGTCTTGAGCCGGTCCCGGATACGGCGATCAAAATCCGTGAGTTCCTCATCACTGAACGCGTTGTCCAGTGATAACATGGGAACCCGGTGCTCGATCTCATCAAAGGTGGTCTCACCGGTCGCTCCAACGCGCTGGGTGGGCGAATCGGGACTGACCAGGTCCGGGTGTCTGGATTCCAGCTCCTGTAACTCACGAAACAATCGGTCATATTCAGCGTCCGGGACTTTCGGGTCATCCAGGACATAATAATGATAATTGTAATCGTTAATCTGATCCTGGAGCTGCCGGATTCTTTCGGCCGCCGATGGGGCTTTACTCATTCTGTCCCTTCCCTCGTAATCGCCGGCCACCTGAGCCGGCTTTGCTGGCAACACCCCTTTCCGAAAGCCTTCAAGTTGCTGTCCGTTGGTCTGATAAACGCGTTATTTCCGTGAGACCTGTTGAAAGCGCTGTTTGCGCTCATACTCCCGGATCTGCTGGCGACAATGCTCGACGGTTTGCGGCGTCATGACGCTCCGACGCTCATCCTTTAACTCACCACCCAGATTGCGAACCACGCATTGGGCGGTTTCGAGCATAAAGTCGAAGGCCTGCATGGCGTTACTCGGACCCGGAACGCTCATGAAAAAGCTGATGCCAGGTGTGGACAAGCCCTCGATGTCGGCCGGGGCAAAGGTTCCCGGCTCAACCGCGTTGGCAACGCTGAACTGGACAGGACTGGTGGTATCAGAATCTTCGTGGCGATGATAGATGTCCATATCGCCGTGCTGCAGGCCACAGGCCTCAAACAGTTTTTTCAGAGCGGGTCCACTGAAGGGCTTGTCTTTCGAAGCCAGCACGTTGATGACAAACACTTCCTGGGCGTCAGGCCGGTTGGCGCCGGCGGGCGGCTGATCGGACTGGCCGGCATTAACCGTGCGATGCGCAGTGTCTTCCTCAACTTCAGACGTGACCAACGGCGGAGCCTCTTTCTGGCTTTTATCGGACTCTGACGCGACTGATGATGACTTGCGCTGCGTTGGTGTTTTGACCGAACGGGCGCGGCTTACCCCCTCGTCGTCCAACCCCGGGTCATCGTCCAACGCCCCCCAACCTGTATCTCCCTGGTCTTCCACCGCTGCCCGGTCATCGCTCTGCCAATCCGTTTGAACCGCGTCTGGAATACCCTCATCGGTTTCTGGTTCACGAGGCTCCGGGGTGTCCACCTCGGCCTGTTTCTCATCGGCCTTATCAGCTTGTGATTGCTGTTTCGCAGCCTTCTGACCCGCGCTTATGACCGGCCGGGTTGGCTTGGGCTCCGGATTGGCGAAACGGGTTCGACCGTTCTTCTTGAGATAGCCCCGCTCCTCGCCACTGTCCGGGTCAATTGCCCGAGCTCCACCATTAGGCAGCTCCGGATTGTCTTCATCCAATGGCGATTCGTCCAGATCATCGGCCCCCATGCCGGAGGAGATGGACATCGCCTCTTTCCGGGCACGACGCATGCGACGGATCCCATCGATAACAATACCCAGGATAACCAGGGCGCCTATGGCGATTAACCATTCCCTAACTGACATAATGATGCAATCCCGTGTGGGTTAGGGAGCCTCTGATTAACGCCTGTCTCGACTCTGAAAGCCCCGAGGGGCGCGATCCAGGAGTTAATCAAAGGCTCCTTAGGTGACGCAGTCACTCTATTCAATGCCCGCTCTCAATACAACGAGAGCAGGCTCCGGATTGTAGATTTCTGGCTTGTCTTTCAGGCTCTTCGCAACCGTCCTCAGGCCTCTGCAAGCGTTGCGGCCTCCTCCACATCAACCGACACCAACCGGGAACAGCCGGATTCGTGCATGGTAACGCCCATCAGTTGGTCCGCCATCTCCATGGAGATCTTATTGTGGCTGATGTAAATAAACTGAACCTGACTGGACATCTCCTTGACCATGTTGGCATAGCGCGCGACATTGGCATCGTCCAGCGGCGCATCCACTTCATCCAGCATGCAAAACGGCGCCGGGTTGAGCTGAAAAATGGAAAACACCAGCGCGATGGCGGTCAGAGCCTTTTCGCCGCCGGAGAGCTGATGGATCGAACTGTTTTTCTTGCCCGGGGGGCGAGCCATAATGGCGACGCCGGTTTCGAGAAGATCCTCGCCAGTCAGCGCCAGATAAGCGTTACCGCCACCAAACACCTTTGGAAACAATGCCTGCAGGCCCGAATCGACTGAGTCAAACGTCGCTTTAAAGCGCTGCCGGGTTTCCCGATCAATTTTGCGAATGGCATTATCCAGTATTTCCAGCGCTTCGGTAAGATCTTCATGCTGGCTGTCGAGGTAAGTCTTACGTTCGCTCTGGGCCTGGTATTCGTCGATGGCCGCCAGATTGATGGCCCCGAGACGCTGAATTCGGTTGGCGATCCGCTCCAACTCATCGGCCCAAGTTGCTTCACTGGCCTCTTCCGGCATGTGTTCCAGCACCGCCTGTAACCTGAGGTCCAGTTCCGCTAGCTGCTCCAGGTGATTGCCAGCACGTATCTCAAGGGCCTGGGACTCCATTTTCTGTTTTTCAAGCCTGGCCCTGATGTCCCCGATCGTCTGCTCGGCGCGGCTGCGACCCTGTTCGTTGTCACGAACCTGCCGGTCAATGTCTTCCAGGCCATCCCGGGCGGCGGCGAGCTTATCCTCTTCCGCCAGACGCCGTTCCAGCAAACCGTCAAGCTGCATCCGCAGGTCTTCCAGTGGTTCTTCAGTCTCTTCCCGGCTTTCCTGCAGCATGGTTACGCGTTCTGCAAGTCGCTCTTTCTGGCCCTGCATGCGGTCCAGGGTCTGGGCCAGGCCGTGCCGCTGACTGGTCAGCGCCTGCACGTCCAGTTGCAACTGGTGCGCATGATCACGGTCGTGGCGGCTTTGCTGGCGAAGCTGATCAAGGTTTTGCCGCAGGCTGTCACGCTGGGTCAGCAGCTTTTCCTTGTCAAGATCAATGGCTTCGTTAGCGGTCAGCGATTCTTGCCATTCCAGCCGGGTCTCGGCCAGGGATTCCCGTTGTTCCAGCAACTGGTCAGCGACATCCACGAGATCGTCCCGAATACGCACCAGCCGACTGTCAATTTGTTCGGCCCGGGCCTGCAACCCACTGATGCGGGCCGTAATTCTACCGGATTCACGTTCAGCCTCATTGAACACCCGCTGGACTTCGTCACGCTCGTTCTCGGCCCTGGCCGTAATGGCCTGACGTTCGTCAAATTCGGCTAGGGCGGCTTCCAGGCGCTCCGTGGCTTGATCAAGCTCTTCCTGAAGCTGATCAACCCGATGCTGACGCTCAATCGCACCAATCTGGCCGGCGTCGGACAGTGGCATTCGCAGCCAGTGACGCCCGAGCCAGACCCCCTCCCGGGTTACGATGCTGGTGTTGGGGGTGAGCTGGTCCCGTTTTGCGAGTGCCTCGGTGAGGCTGTCGGCGGTGTCAATGGCGGATAACAGCTGGCCGAAGCCGTCGGCGCCAGTTACCTGACTGGCCAGGCTGCGGCCGGCTGTGGCGCTGGATTCGATGCTGACGTCCTCCACTAACGCCGCGCCCCGGGGAGCCCCTGCCAGGGCTTGACTCAAGCCATCCAGTGCGGGCACACAAAGGCTTTGAGACAGGCTTCCCAACACCTGTTCAACGGCAAATGCCCAACCGGGTGCAACCGTGATTTGCCGTGTCAGACGGGGCGCCCCGGATAACTGATGCTCATTGAGCCAGGATTGCAGCCCGGCATCCTGACTGCCCATTTGCTCGCCCAACAGCGCTTGTTGCGAATCCAGATTGGCGCGCAAAGAGTGAACCGTTTGGCGGTATTCGCTGACGGTTTCTTCCAGCTGTTTATTTTGAGTACGTGAGTCGCGAAGGTGGTCCTGAACGGACTCGATCCGCAAGCTCGCTTCTTCGCGTTGCATCGACGCAATCTTTTCTTCCTCCAGGAGTTCGTCGAGCTCATTCCGATCGATCTGGCTCTCAAGCAAGGCCTGCTCCTCCTCAAGGCGCTGTTGACGACGACGCAACCCTTCGACGTTGTCGTCAATACCGCGAATGCGGGACTGTGCCAGCTCGGACTGACGCTTGCTGTCGGAAGACCGGTTACTGAAGGTTTCCCAAGTGTTCTGCCATTCGCTCATGGCCTCCTCGGCTTGCGCAAGGCTCGCCCTTGACGCCTCGGCCTGCTCCGCCATGGCTTGCTGTTCGGGCTCCCTGCGGGCCAGTTCTTGCCGGGCCTGGGCGAGCTTGTGTTCATCCTGTTCCAGCTCTCGGGTCAGCTCACTCTGGCTTGCCAGGGCCTGATCCAGCTCGGAGGCCAACTGACGGCTGCGCTGGCGCTGATGCTCCAGACTCTGTTCAATGCGGGCGATGTCGGCTCCGGCCTCATAATAGCGGGCCTGGGCCTTGTTGAAATGCTCGGTGCGCTCCTGATGACTGGTGCGCAACGACTCAAGGACGGTTTCAAGATGCACTCGCCGGGTCAGCAGGCGCTCAAGCTCCAGCTCGGTGTCACGGGCAAGCGTGCGGCCTGCATCAAGTTCCGTATCCAGAGCCTGCCAGCGAAGCACAGTTAATTCCGCCTTCTTTTGACGCTCTTCCTGGCGGTAGGCCTTATATTTTTCAGCCGCTTGGGCCTGCCGCTCCAGATGCTGGAGTTGACGCTGAAGCTCATCCCTGAGATCAGTGAGACGCTCCAGGTTCTCCTGGGTTCGGCGAATCCGGTTTTCAGTTTCCCGGCGACGTTCCTTGTATTTGGAAATGCCCGCCGCCTCTTCAATATAACTTCTAAGTTCTTCCGGCTTGGATTCAATGAGGCGGGAGATCGTGCCTTGCTCGATAATGGCGTAACTGCGCGGCCCCAGCCCTGTGCCCAGGAAAAGATCGGTAATGTCGCGACGACGGCACTTGGCACCATTAAGGAAATAGTCGGATTGACCTTCACGAACGACCCGGCGTTTTACGGAGATTTCATTGAAACTGACAAACTCGCCGGGTGCCGAACCATCGCTATTATCAAACACCAGCTCAATACTGGCCTGGCTAACGGGCTTGCGGGCAGTGGAACCGTTGAAAATGACATCCGACATGGACTCACCGCGCAGATATTTGGCGGAGCTTTCGCCCATCACCCAACGCACCGCGTCAATAATGTTGGATTTGCCGCAACCATTCGGGCCAACGACCGCCGTCATATTGGTCGGAAACGGCACGGTGGTCGGGTCGACGAAGGATTTGAAACCCGCGAGTTTTATTGATTTCAGACGCATCGTTGGTTCGTTCGTCCGGTAAAAGGTCCCATTGTGAGATTGATGCCCATACGTTGGCGCCCCGGGGGAAGTGGCGGCGCCAGAACTTCTGCGCGAAGTGTAGCACAGGCAACCGCAAGCCCCAGGTGTTGGGCCGGATGAGTCATTAAAACAGCGTCATGAAGAAGACCTGCGGCAGAGGTTTGCCGGCGATCGCCGGGTTTTTGACACACCATCGTTCGTTTTGGAAAATCCGCGAAGATTGACTCTTTAAGTTGTTGTTTAAACAATGCTAAACATTATTGGCACCTTAAATGCTTCAGCACCTGCATGATACAAGAGGAGTCAATCATGGCAGGTACAACGACCCCGTTTCTGGCGCACACAGGTGAAGGTTCGTCCGATCTGGCGGCTTTGCGGAAGGCGACCGAGCAATGGCATCAGGCCGACGATCCATTCACCCGCCTGTGTCGCCGGCTCACCACCTCGCTGTCATTGGAAACTCTGGTGGCCATCTTTGTCGAGGAGCTAGCCAAGCTGGTGCCTTTTGACCAGATGACTTACCGCCACCACATCGCCAACCAGGAACTGGTCTACGCAACCGGAATGGGCGGCCGGCACCGCTGCGATTACCGTCTGACGCTGGAAGGCATCAAATACGGCGAGCTGACTTTCCGCCGCAAAGTGCCGTTTGCGGAAGAGGAACTGAAAGCCATCGAGCAGATGCTGAGCGTGGCCATCCTTCCTATCCGCAATGCCTGCGAACATGCTGCCGTGCAGCAAGCCGCGCTGACGGACTCATTGACACAAATCCCCAATAAAAGAGCTCTTAATGAGTCGCTTGAGCGGGAGTGCCATCTGGGCGATCGCCACGACCAGGGTTCAACGCTGCTTCTTTGTGACCTGGACCGTTTCAAGCGCATCAATGACAATCACGGGCACGTGATTGGTGACCATATTTTACGGGCTGCCGCGGCTGAGCTGGGTCGGGCCACGCGCAATACCGACACTGTTTTTCGTTTTGGCGGGGAGGAATTTGCGGTGATATTGCCCCATGCCGACCTGGCAGCAGGGCACCACGTCGCTGAACGCATCAGGGACTTTATTGCGAAATTGACGGTCAATTGTGGCGAAGAAAATGTAAAAACCACAGTCAGCGTCGGCGTCGCCATGCGCCAGAAAGGCGAAACGCCCGAGCAGTGGGTTGCCCGCGCCGACGAGGCTCTCTACCGGGCCAAAGACCAGGGCCGCAACTGCACCCGGGTGGCAAGCAGCATTCCTGACCAGCGGCGCCAGCGCCCTGCCCCCTGACTCCGGGATGACCAGGGCGCAAATGGCCTTTCTTACTGGCTCCCTTTGTGGCGTTTGCCGGGTTTGCGGCTTCCCTTACGGCCAGCCGGCTCCGCACGGCTGCTGGAAACCTGCCACCGCCGATGCCCGGTTTTCTTTGTAGGCCGACTCGGCTGCTTGCCACGCTTGCGTTCAATTGCCGCCAATTCGCCCGGGGTTTTCACCGGTACCGCGACCGGCTCCAGGTCAACAGCTTTGCTGAGGTCGTCGACTTCTTTCTGACCCATCTCTTCCCAGCGCCCGACACTGAGCCGGCTGGGCAGGAACGCCGGCCCATAACGAACCCTTTTAAGACGACTGACCCTGACGTTTTGCGATTCCCAGAGGCGACGGACTTCCCGATTGCGGCCCCCAAAAAGCGTGACGTGAAACCAACGGTTGATACCGCTACCGCCCGCCGGTGTGATGTCGGAGAACCGCGCCATGCCATCTTCAAGCATGACACCGTCCATCAGGCGCTTGAGCATGGCGTCGTCCACTTCGCCAAACACCCGTACCGCGTACTCCCGGTCAACGCCACGGGACGGATGCATAAGGCGGTTCGCCAATTCTCCGTCCGTGGTGAACAGCATGAGCCCGGTAGTATTGATATCCAGGCGGCCGATGGCAATCCAGCGATGATCCTTGAGCCGCGGCAGGCTATCGAATACGGTTGGACGGCCCTCAGGGTCCTTGCGGGTGGATACTTCGCCCTCCGGCTTATTATACATCAGTACCCTGCGCACCACTTCGGAGGCAACAACCAGCTCCAGACGTTTGCCATCCAGTTCGACCTTTGCCTCGGCCGTCACTTTAATCCCGGGTTCGGCGGGTCGGCCGTTGACGGTAATTCGGCCCGCCTCCATCCAGGTTTCCACTTCGCGCCGGGAACCGATACCCGCCCGCGACAGCATTTTTTGCAGACGCTCGGGCTCAGCGGGTGCAGTGGGTTTGGCCGTTTCCGGCTTGCCGGGGCGTGGTCTTTGCGGGCGTTGTGACGCCATTAATGCTTCCTCATTGGTTGACAGATCAGGCGTCTGTCAGTGCTGTGTCAAGTCCCGAGGGTCGTCATCGGGGAAATGTTTTTTAACTGTGCCGGGTGATTCGAATTCGATTTCGGCCTGTATGGTTTTCTCAATCTCGCGTCCGATCTCGTCCAGATCCCGTATTTCAGACAGAGGCGGCAGCTGGTCCAGTGCGCCAAGACCGAAATAGTCAAGGAACAGCTTCGTGGTGGCATACATGGCGGGACGGCCGGGTACATCTTTGTGGCCGACAATGCGAACCCACTCACGTTCAAGCAACGTGCGGACAATATTGCTGCTTACCGTCACCCCGCGTATATCTTCTATTTCCCCCCGGGTAATCGGCTGGCGGTAAGCGATCAGTGCCAGGGTTTCCAGGAGGGCGCGTGAATAGCGCTGGGGCTTTTCCTCAAACAGCTTGCTGACCCAACCCGCGTATTGCTGCCGAACCTGGAAACGATAACCGCTGGCGACCTTCTTCAACTCAAATCCCCTGCCCTCGCAGGCCTGGGCGAGCTGGAACAGAACGTGTTCCATCATCTGCCGGGCAGGCCGCTCGTCCTCGTCGAATAAGTCGCGAAGCTGCTCCAGCGAAAGCGGTTTGCCGGCAGTAAGCAAAGCCGCTTCGACAATGGCCTGCAGATGTCGAATGTTGTCTTCGTTGTTCATGTCAGCTCACGGCCCTGGCACGCACATGAATACTCCCCATGACTTCGGCCTGCACCACTTCGATCAATTGTTCCTTGATCAGCTCCAGGGTCGCCAGGAAAGTGACCACCACTCCGAGTCGCCCCTCTTCGGGGGTGAACAGGCTCTCGAATTTGATGAAATGTTCGTCCACAAGTGCCGCGAGGATGGCAGACATGCGCTCCCGGGTCGACAGGCGCTCTTTTTCGACATGATGGCTGGTAAAAAGATCCGCTCTTTTAAGCACTCCGTGCAAGGCCAGCAACATGTCCTGAAGGCTGACGTCGGGGGCAGCCTGGCCACTTGTCAATTGTGGCAGGGCCGCATTAACGGCCAGGGTGTCCCGCTCCATGCGCGGCAGTTGATCAATGTCTTCCGCGGCCTTCTTGAAGCGCTCATACTGCTGCAACCGACGAATCAACTCGGCGCGGGGATCGATTTCCTCTTCGTCATCCGTGGCCTGGCGAGGCAGCAGCATGCGCGATTTTATTTCGGCGAGAGTGGCAGCCATGACCAGATACTCCGCCGCCAGATCAAAACGCAAGGTCTCAACGGCGCTGATGTAATCCATGTACTGGCGGGTAATCTCACTGACATCAATGTCCAGAATGTCCATATTCTGGCGCCGTATCAGGTACAGGAGCAGGTCCAGCGGACCTTCAAACGCTTCCAGAAATACCGCGAGGGCATCCGGTGGAATATAGAGATCTCTAGGTAGATCCAGTAACCGCCGGCCTGAAATCCTGGCGACCGGCTCCGCTTCCGAAACTGGCACCGCCCCGACTTCCGCCAGCTGTTCTTCGCCTGTTACTTCTTCGGTCATGACATCGTCCCGAGGTATCGGCGCTGGGCTCAGCGGTACTGCAACCCCATCACCGCCCGTACTTCTTCCAGGGTCCCCCTGGCCGCATCACGGGCCTGCTCACAGCCTTCATCGATAATGGAGCGCACAAGATCCGGATTGCCCTCGTACTCCCGAGCACGCTCATGCAGGGGACGCTGCTCTTCCACAATGGCGTCAATGACCGGTTTCTTGCAGTCCAGGCAACCAATGCCGGCGCTGCGGCAGCCGCTTTGCACCCATTCCTGGACTTCGTTGTCAGAGTAAGCCTTGTGCAAGCCCCAAACAGGGCACTTCTCCGGCTCACCCGGGTCAGTCCGGCGCACGCGCTGGGGGTCCGTGGGCATCTTCCGTACTTTTGCCGCAACACTGTCGGGGTCTTCCCGCAGGCCGATAGTGTTGTTATACGACTTGGACATCTTTTGCCCATCCAGCCCCGGCAATTTGGACTCCGGCGTCAGCAACGCCTTGGGCTCGGGCAGGATAACCTTGCCACCACCCTCGATATAACCGTAGAGCCGTTCCCGGTCACCCAGTGATATATTCTGCTGCTCTTTAAGCAGTGCCCGGGCGGTATCCAGCGCCTCCATGTCACCTTCCTCCTGATACCGGCGTTTGAGTGATCGATAGAGTTTGGCGTTTTTCTTGCCCATCTTGACAATAGCGCTTTCAGCCTGCTCCTCGAAACCCGGCTCCCGACCATAAATATGATTAAAGCGGCGGGCCAGCTCACGGGTTATTTCGATGTGGGACACCTGATCGGCGCCGACCGGAACCCGGCCCGCCCGATAGGTAAGGATGTCCGCACTCTGCAAAAGCGGGTATCCGAGAAACCCATAAGTGGCCAGGTCTTTCTCACGAAGCTTTTCGATCTGATCTTTGTACGTTGGCACCCGCTCCAGCCAGCCCAGAGGCGTAATCATGGACAGCAGCAAATGAAGCTCGGCGTGCTCTGGCACTCTCGACTGAATGAACAGCGTTGCCGACCCCGGGTTTACACCTGAGGCCAACCAGTCGATCACCATATCCCATACGCTTTCTTTAATAACCGAAGGGTCTTCGTAGTGAGTCGTCAAGGCATGCCAGTCGGCAACGAAGAAAAAACACTCGAATTCATGCTGGAGCTTAACCCAGTTCTTCAGGACACCGTGGTAATGACCAAGGTGCAGCTTGCCGGTGGGACGCATTCCGGACAGCACACGTTGCTGGGAATCTACAGAACTCAATGCATGAACTCCTTTGGATAATTAGCCATTCAGTAAACGATAATCTCTGAGGCGCCATTATAGACTGATGTGGCCCCGAAAAAACAAACAGGACCGCCCTGAACGCAAAAACCCCCGCTGTCCGGGCAATCCGAACGCGGGGGCCAAGCTGACTTGCCGTCAGTTTACCAGCTAGTCACTTCCTGCAGTGCCTTGCCAATTTCAGCGAGGCTTCGCACGGTTTTGACACCGGCATCTTCCATAGCCGCGAACTTCTCATCCGCAGTGCCCTTGCCACCGGCAATAATGGCGCCGGCATGGCCCATCCGTTTGCCCGGAGGTGCGGTGACCCCTGCGATATAACACACAACCGGCTTGGTCACGTTCTCTTTAATGAACTTTGCCGCTTCTTCTTCCGCGGTACCACCGATTTCGCCGATCATCACGATCGCCTCGGTCTTGGCATCATCCTGAAAAAGCTTAAGCATATCGATGAAGCTGGAGCCCGGAATCGGGTCGCCACCAATACCGACACAGGTGGACTGGCCGTAGCCAAAATCCGTGGTCTGCTTAACAGCTTCGTAGGTCAGAGTGCCTGAACGGGAGACAATGCCCACGCGGCCGGGCTTGTGAATATGCCCCGGCATGATGCCGATCTTGGACTCGCCCGGTGTTATCACGCCCGGGCAATTGGGACCGATCATGACAATGCCTTTACGATCCACGTACTCTTTGACGTAGAGCATGTCGAGGGTGGGGATGCCTTCAGTGATGCACACGATCAATTCGATGCCAGCCTCGCCCGCTTCTATGATGGCGTCTTTGCAAAAAGGCGCAGGCACATAGATAACCGATGCGGTCGCACCGGTGGACTCAACGGCCTCTCGGACCGTGTTGAACACAGGCAGGCCCAGATGTTCAGTGCCACCTTTGCCGGGGCTTACGCCACCGACCATCTTGGTTCCGTAGGCAAGCGCCTGTTCCGAGTGGAAAGTGCCCTGGGCGCCGGTAAAGCCCTGACAGATAACCTTGGTGTCTTTGTTAATCAGGATGCTCATTATTTACCCCCCGCGGCTTTAACGACTTGCTCAGCAGCATTCGCCAGGCTGGTGGCAGCAATGATGTTCAGGCCGCTATCGGACAGTACCTGGGTACCGAGTTCAGCGTTATTACCCTCAAGGCGCACCACCACAGGCACTTTGACACCAACACTTTTAACAGCGCCGATGATGCCTTCGGCAATCATGTCACAACGGACGATGCCACCGAAAATGTTGACCAGAACCGCTTTCACGCTGTCATCCGACAGAATGATCTTGAACGCTTCGGAAACACGCTCTTTGGTCGCGCCGCCTCCCACGTCAAGGAAGTTGGCAGGCTCGCCGCCGCTAAGCTTGATGATGTCCATGGTGCCCATGGCCAAACCGGCACCATTGACCATGCACCCTATGTTGCCGTCAAGCGCCACATAGTTAAGCTCCCACTGAGACGCTTCCGCCTCCCGGGGATCGTCCTGGGACGGGTCGTGCATTTCCCGGATCTGCTTTTGACGATACAGGGCGTTGCCGTCAACGTTGATTTTGGCGTCGAGGCAATGGAGATCACCGTCCTTGGTTATTACCAGGGGGTTGATCTCAAGCAGGGCCAGATCCTTGTCTTCAAACAACTTGGCGAGGCCAAGAAAGATCTTGGTAAACTGCTTGATCTGATCACCTTTCAGGCCGAGCTGGAAAGCCAGGTCACGGCCCTGAAACGGCTGCGCGCCCACCAACGGGTCAATGGTCGCTTTCAGTATTTTTTCCGGTGTGTCTTCGGCCACTTTCTCGATTTCGACGCCACCCTCGGTGGACGCCATGAAAACGACGCGGCGGCTGTCACGGTCGATGACCGCGCCAAGATAGAGCTCCTGATCGATGTCGGTGAGGTCCTCAACGAGAACCTTCGCGACGGGCTGGCCTTTTTCATCCGTCTGGATGGTCACCATCCGTTTGCCCAGCCAGTTCTGGGCAAAGTCGCGAATCTCGTCTTTACTGCTAACCAGTTTGACACCGCCTACTTTGCCTCGACCACCGGCGTGTACCTGGGCTTTAATAACCCAGCGGTCACCGCCGATTTTGTCAGCGGCCGCAACCGCTTCTTCAGGCGTATCACAGGCAATGCCCTTTGATACTGGCAGGCCGTACTCAGCAAATAGCTGTTTGGCCTGATATTCATGCAAGTTCATAGTCAATGTCCCGGTGATTGATAAGAGAAGATAACCCTTACTTCTTCTTTTTCTTGTTCGCTATGTGGACTGCCCCGTCGTGAACGCCCAATGCCGCTTCATGGACAGACTCTGACAGCGTCGGATGAGCGAAGCATGTCAATGCCAGGTCTTCTGAGCTGGAGCCGAATTCCATGGCGATAACGCCCTGGGCAACCAGTTCCGAGCCCTGTGGACCGACCACGTGAAACCCAAGAATTCGATCCGTTTTCGCATCCGCAATGATTTTGACCATGCCGGCAGCGCTATTTGCGGCCAGGGCACGTCCGTTAGCGGCAAACGGGAAAGTGCCAACATTGTATGCCTCACCCTCGGATTTGAGCTCTTCCTCGGTCTTGCCGACCCAGGCAACTTCCGGATGGGTATAGATAACGTTGGGAATGCAGTCGTAATTAACCTGGGGTTTGTGGCCGGCGATGCGCTCAGCCACCATAATGCCCTCTTCGGAGGCCTTGTGAGCGAGCATTGGCCCTCGCACCACATCACCAACCGCCCAGACGCCCGGCGCCTCGGTTTTGCAGATATCGTCCACAAAGATGAAGCCGCGCTCGTCGAGCTTGACGCCGGAATCTTCTGCCAGGAGGTTTTTGGTGTGCGGCCGACGACCCACGGCGACAATCAGCTTATCGACTTTGAGCTCCTGCTGGCCCTTGGCGTCCTCATATTTGACGGTGATTTCATCACCCTCGATAGAGGTTCCGGTTACCCGGGATTTAAGTTCGATATTCAGACCCTGTTTCTTGAAATGCTTCAAGGTCTCTTTGGCGATCTGCTGATCGACGGCAGGCAGGAAGGTATCCAGTGCTTCCAGCATGGTGACCTCGGAACCCAGACGATTCCAGACACTGCCCAACTCCAGGCCGATGATGCCGGCACCAATCACGCCTACGCGCTTGGGGACTTCGTCAAATTCCAGGGCCCCTTCCGAGTCCACGATCATGCCTTTCTTCAGGGGCGCTGGTGGGATTTCGATGGGGTCTGAGCCAGTGGCAATGATGACATTGTCCGCTTCATAAACCGTCTTTTTATCATTCTGGTCGGTCACTTCAACCTGGCGATTGGCCAGCAGTCGACCGTGACCGTGGAGCGATTTGACGCCATTGGCTTTAAACAGCCCTGCGATGCCCCCTGTCAGTTGCTTGACGACGCTGAGTTTGCGCTCCATCATCTTGCCGACATTGACCTTCAGGTCGTTGATTTCCAGGCCCTGCTCGGCAAAATGAAGGTTGGCCTCTTCGTATTTATGGGAAATTTCGAGCAAGGCCTTGGAAGGAATACAGCCCACGTTCAGACAGGTACCGCCTAACACCTGCTTGCCGTCTTCCTCAGACGTCCATGATTCCACACAGGCCGTTTTAAGGCCCAGTTGTGCGGCCTTGATCGCTGCAACATAGCCTCCCGGACCCGCACCGATGATGATTACATCGTACTTATCAGACATTGTTAAATCCCGTTTTCTGATTCGTTGAGTGACAGGTTCAGACGTCCAGCAGAATACGTGCCGGGTCTTCAACCATTTCCTTGATTGCTACCAGGAACTGAACGGCTTGCTTGCCATCAATCATCCTGTGGTCGTATGACAGCGCGAGATACATCATTGGCAAAATGACCACCTCTCCCTTGACTGCCATCGGGCGTTCCTGAATTTTGTGCATGCCCAGGATCGCTGTCTGTGGTGGATTCAGAATCGGCGTGGACAAGAGTGAGCCGAACACACCACCGTTCGAGATGGTGAAGGTGCCCCCGGTCATTTCTTCAATGGCCAGCTTGCCATTTTTAGCTTTGGTGCCGTAGTCGACAATTTGATTTTCGATATCGGCAAGACCCAGAGCATCCGTGTCCCGGAGAACCGGAACCACCAGACCACGGTCGCTGGACACGGCGACGCCAATATCCTGATAGCCGTGATAAACCATGTCGTTGCCGTCAATGGACGCATTAACCATGGGAAAGCGTTTCAGGGCTTCCGTCGCCGCTTTGACGAACAAAGACATGAAGCCAAGTTTCACGCCATGGCGTTTCTCAAAGCCTTCCTTGTACTGACTACGCAAATCCATCAACGGTTTCATATTGACTTCGTTGAAAGTTGTCAGCATGGCGGCGCTTTGCTGGGCATTGACCAATCGCTTGGCGATACTCGCGCGCAAGCGTGTCATGGGAACACGTTTCTCCGGCCGCTCGCCTGCCGGCACCGGAGTTGAAGCAACTTCCGCCGGCTTCGAACTGACTTCCGCTTTTGGCGCGCTAGCGCTTTCAATGTGGCCCTGAACGTCCTCTTTTGTCACCCGGCCGTCTTTACCCGTACCGGCAATGGCTTCGGGATTGATATCGTGCTCGCCTGCAAGCTTGCGGGCCGCGGGGCTCAGAATTGCGGCTTCCCCCTGTTTTTCGGGAGGGCTTTCTGCCTCAGTCTGTTTCGGCGCCTCTTCTTTCTGCGCAGGAGCAGCCTCTGCTTTCGCGCCCTCCTTGAATTTACCAACCACTTCGCCGCTTTGAACGGTGTCGCCCTCGTCCTTGAGAATTTCCTCAATAACGCCATCGGCCGGTGCCACGACTTCCAAAACAACCTTGTCGGTTTCAATATCGACAATCAGCTCATCACGGCTGCAGGCTTCCCCTGGCGATTTGTGCCAGGTTGCGACAGTGCCTTCTGCGACCGATTCCGGAAAAACGGGTGCTTTAATTTCTGTTGACATTTCTGATCCTCAATTCGGTAGTCGTCAGACTTCAAATGCGTCGGTGACCAATTTTTTCTGTTCTTCGATATGCACGGACAAATGCCCGGCCGCCGGAGCGGCAGACGCATCGCGACCAGCGTAAACAAGATGAAGCTCTGGTTTGAATCGCTGAAGTGCATTGCGCATGTGATGCTGACTGGAATACCAGGCGCCCTGATTCATTGGTTCCTCCTGACACCAGACCACATGCTCCAGATTGATGTATTGCGCCAGGAAGGTGTCCAGAACATCCCCCGGGAAGGGATACAGCTGTTCAATTCGCAAAATGGCAACATCATCGTGATCATCCGCTTTTTTCTTCTCCAGCAAGTCAAAAAACACCTTGCCACTGCAAAGAATCAGACGTTTGACTTTGACCGGATCGGCAGGTTCTTTCTCAGGCAATACGGTCTGGAAGGTACCCTCGGTCAGGTCGTCGAGCCCGGAGGTGGCCTCTTTGTGACGCAGGAGGCTCTTGGGTGTAATGGCAACCAGCGGCTTGCGCAGTGGCCGTTTTACCTGTCGCCGCAACATGTGGAAGGTCTGGGACGGTGTGGTCGGGACACACACCTGGATATTATGTTGGGCGCTCATCTGCAAAAACCGCTCAAGTCTGGCGGAGCTGTGTTCCGGGCCCTGGCCTTCATAACCGTGAGGAAGCAGCAGGGTCAGGCCGCATAGCCGCCCCCATTTATGTTCGCCACTGGTCAGAAATTGGTCAATAACCACCTGGGCGCCGTTAGCGAAATCGCCAAATTGCGCCTCCCAGATGATCAGGGTCTGGGGAGCGGTAGTAGCGTAACCGTATTCAAACGCCATGACAGCCTCTTCCGAAAGCAGGGAGTCATAGATTTCAAAATCCGGCTGGTTTTCAGACAGGTTTTGCAGCGGCACCCAGGTGTCACCGTTTTTCTGGTTGTGCAAGACCGCATGGCGATGTGAGAAAGTACCCCGCCCCACATCCTGACCGGTCAGTCGGATGGGATGGCCTTCGTTCAGCAAGGTGGCATAGGCCATGATTTCACCAAAGCCCCAGTTTATCGGCAAAGCTCCCGCGTTCATCTTGCCGCGATCATCGACAATCTTGGACACTTGACGCTGAACCGAAAACCCTTCCGGCAACTGGTTCATTTTCTTACCAAGACGCTGCAGGGTCTTGAGGTTGACACTGGTCTTGCATTTGGCTGTCCACTCATGGCCGAGATAGGGCTGCCAGTCAACAAAAAGCTCTTTGTTGGGTTCCTTGACCAGAGACTTCACCACGTGATCGCCCTGGTCAAGGGCATCGCGATAATCAAGCTCCATGTCTTTGGAGTTTTCCGCTGCCATCAAACCGGCTTCGATGAGTTGGTTGGCATAGAGCTCACGGGTTGTTTTCAGCTTACGGATCTTGTCGTACATGATCGGCTGGGTAGACGAGGGCTCGTCAGCTTCATTGTGGCCGCGACGGCGGTAGCAGACCAGATCAATGACCACATCGCGCTTGAATTCATTGCGATAGTCCATGGCCATCTGGGTGACAAACAACACAGCTTCCGGGTCATCCGCATTAACATGAAGAATCGGTGCCTGCACCATCTTGGCAACATCGGTACAGTATTCAGTCGATCGTGCATCTTCTTGTTTACTTGTGGTAAAACCAACCTGGTTATTGATAACAATATGGATGGTGCCACCGACGCCGTAACCACGGGTCTGCGACATCTGGAGAGTTTCCATGACGACGCCCTGACCTGAAAAGGCCGCGTCGCCGTGCATGATGATGGGCACCACAGTATTGCCCTGGGTGTCCTCCCGGCGTGTCTGTCGGGCGCGCACGGAGCCGACAACGACGGGCGAAACAATTTCCAGATGTGAGGGGTTGAACGCCAGCGCCAGGTGCATCTCGCCGCCCTCGGTCATCACGTTCGAAGAGAAACCCTGGTGGTATTTGACGTCGCCCGAACCGGAATCCGCCAGTTTCTTGCCCTCGAATTCATCAAAAAGCTCTCTCGGATTCTTGCCCAGCGTATTGACCAAAACGTTGAGCCGACCCCTGTGGGCCATGCCCAGAACTATTTCCTTGGCGCCATAACCACCGGCACGCTGAATCAGCTCATCTAGGCACGGGATCAGACTTTCGGCGCCCTCCAGTCCAAAACGTTTCACGCCGGGATAGCGCGACCCGAGGTACTTTTCCAGGCCTTCGGCCGCCGTCAGGCGCTCCAGCAAGTGTTTACGGGTTTTGATGTCAAAGTCTGGCCTTGACCGAACCGGTTCCATTCGCTGTTGGAACCAGCGTTTAATACGAGTATCAACGACATGCATGTATTCTGCGCCAACACTTCGGCAATAAGTGTCAGTCAGGCCATCATAGATGTCCCCGAGTTTCATGGTCTCGGCCCCAAAGTTCAAAGATCCTGTTTGAAATTCAAGATCTCTGTCGGAGTCGGACAGGCTGTGAAATGACAGTTTCAGGTCTTCAACATCGGGGCGAACCCAGACACCCAGGGGATCCAGACGAGCTTGTTGATGCCCCCGGAAACGGAACGCGTTAATCAACTGGAGGACACGGATCTGCTTTTTACCCGCATCACTGGTTGCCGCTGCGGGCACACCACTGGACAAAGCGCGCTGATTGCGGGAAATGTGCTCAAATTGTTCGCGAATACTCGAGTGGACTACATCCCTCGTTTGGCGGTCATCAACGCTGGGCAGTCGGTCGAAATATTCTCGCCATTCAACGGGGATTGCATTGGGGTCAGTCAGGTAGGTTTCAAAAAGCTGTTCGACATAGGCAAGATTCCCACCTTGAAGGTGAGATGTCTGCCACAACTGCTCCATCACGCTTTCGTGCATTTTGAATAGCTCACCTTGGGCTGGTGTGGGGACGGGGATTATAGCCTGCCAGGGACCACCAAACAGCGATAGGCAAATCTCGCCGCTCACGACTGGAGCCTTTATAATCTATCCGTTTCCCAGTGGTTTTATACTGAGCGAACCTTGATCAGGCATTACAACACCGATCAGGACTTCGATAGTTTGCTCTGCAAGTGTACCAAAAACTATAAGCCAATAGTGGAAAACCCGCGTTTTCGCAGGTTTTCCGGAGGGTTGCTACAGCTGGGTCTGATGCTCAAAGAAATGAGCCTGTTATCAGGTGGCTCGTTGCAACAGGAGGTCCCGAATATGACCGATGGCTTTTGTCGGGTTGAGACCTTTCGGACATACCGCGACGCAATTCATTATACCCCGGCACCGGAAGACACTGAAAGGATCATCCAGATCGGAAAGGCGTTCTTCCTGCGCCGTATCGCGGCTATCAGCCAGGAATCGATAGGCCTGGAGCAGACCTGCCGGGCCCACGAATTTTTCCGGATTCCACCAGAAAGAGGGACAGGCCGTCGAGCAACAGGCGCACAGAATGCACTCATACAAACCATCCAGCTTTTCCCGGTCCTCCGGGCTCTGGAGTCGCTCGATTTCCGGCGCCGGCGTATCATTCACAAGATAGGGCGTAATTCTTTCATATTGCTCGTAGAAGATGCCCATATCCACGACAAGATCCCGAATCACGGGCAGCCCCGGCAACGGCCTTATGACCAGTTTGTCCTTTTTGACAACTTCAGAAATAGGGGTGATACACCCCAGTCCGTTTTTGCCGTTCATGTTCATGCCATCGGAACCACAGACGCCCTCTCGGCAGGAGCGGCGGTACGCCAGAGTGGGGTCCTTTTCCTTTAGCAACGCAAGGACATCCAGGACCATGAGGTCCTTGCCCGCCGGGATATCAAGTTCGATATCCTGCATATAAGGCGCATTATCCTGCTCGGGATTATAACGGTACAGGCTTACCAACATTTGCGTTTCCCCCTTAATAAGTGCGGATCATGGGCTGTAAAGTGTCAACCGTCTTGGGTGCAAAGTTGACGTCGCGCTTGCCCAAGCGTTTTTCAAGCGGGAAATACACCGAGTGCTTCAACCAGTTCTCGTCATCACGCTCAGTGTAATCATTGCGCGCGTGGGCACCACGGCTCTCGCGGCGCTCCATTGCCGAATAGGCTGTTGCATAGGCAACCTCAAAGAGATTATCCAGCTCCAGGGCTTCAATGCGAGCCGTATTAAACGCCTTGCTGTTGTCGCCGATTTGAACATTGCGCGCCCTTTCTCCAATGGCGTCCAGCTTTTTGAGCCCCTCGCCCATACTGTCGCCATCCCGAAAAACCCCGAAATAAAGCTGCATACAGCTTTGCAGGTCCTTGCGAACGGCCGCAACACTCTCGGTCCCGGTAGAGCTTTCCAGACGCTCAAGCCGTGCCAAGGCACGATTGATATCGTCTTCGCTGGCATCGCCCGACTCGTAACCACCTCGCAGGCGCTCTTCAATATGCAGGCCCGCGGCACGACCAAATACCACCAGGTCCAGCAGCGAATTACCCCCC
Organism: Oleiphilaceae bacterium; assembly: GCA_018334495.1. Taxonomy (GTDB): domain Bacteria; phylum Pseudomonadota; class Gammaproteobacteria; order Pseudomonadales; family Oleiphilaceae; genus Marinobacter. The sequence continues at coordinate 13,649 of JAGXLV010000019.1, read as the reverse complement.
AGGCGGTTCGCGCCATGGACGGATACGCAGGCTGCCTCACCGCAGGCAAACAGCCCGTCAATTACCTGGTCATTACCTTCCTTATCCTGGGTCAGCGCCTGGCCACCCACCGTGGTGGGAATGCCGCCCATCATGTAGTGACAGGTCGGCACCACCGGTACCGGGTCCTTGATCGGATCAACGTGGGCAAAGGTGCGAGAAAGCTCAACGATACCGGGCAGACGCAAGTTAAGCGTCTCTTCGCCAAGATGATCGAGTTTGAGCAACACGTGATCCTTTTCCGGACCACAGCCACGGCCTTCCAGAACCTCGATCACCATGGAGCGGGCAACCACGTCACGGCCGGCAAGGTCCTTGGCATTCGGAGCGTACCGTTCCATGAAGCGTTCGCCCTCGGAATTAATCAGGTAACCACCCTCGCCCCGGCAGCCTTCCGTGACCAACGTACCGGCGCCGTAAATACCGGTGGGATGAAATTGCCACATTTCCATGTCCTGCACCGGGTAACCGGCACGCAACGCCATACCGATACCGTCACCGGTATTGATCAGTGCGTTGGTCGTAGAGGCGTATATCCGGCCCGCCCCACCGGTGGCAAGCACCGTCGCCTTGGATTTGATGTACACAACCTCGCCCGTTTCAATCTCGATCGCGATCACGCCGACCACCTGCTGATCGCTGTTCTTGACCAGGTCAATGGCGTACCACTCATTCAGAAAGGTGGTGCCTCCCTTGAGGTTTGCCTGATACAGCGTATGAAGCAGCGCGTGACCGGTCCGGTCCGCCGCGGCGCAGGTTCGGGCCGCCTGGCCGCCTTTGCCATAATCCTTGGACTGACCACCGAACGGACGCTGATAGATACGGCCCTGTTCCGTGCGGGAAAAAGGCAACCCCATATGCTCCAGCTCAAAAACGGCCTGAGGGCCGACCGAGCACATGTATTCTATCGCTTCCTGGTCACCAATGTAGTCTGACCCTTTGACCGTGTCATACATGTGCCAGCGCCAGTCATCGTTCGGGTCCGCGCTGGCAATGGCGCAGGTTATGCCGCCCTGGGCCGAAACTGTATGGGATCGGGTTGGAAACACTTTCGTGATGCAGGCCGTATCAACCCCGGTTTCCGTTAACTGAAGCGCAGCTCTCATACCAGCGCCACCGCCGCCTACAACAATTGCATCGTACGAAATCGTCCTAATTTTTCCCATAACTTAATGCCCCCAGAGAATCTGAACGCCCCAGACGACATAGACGAACATAGCCGTCCCAGCAGTCGCCTGAACCAGAAAACGTGGCGCGGTCGCCTTGATGTAGTCGGTTGTAACGGTCCAGAGCCCAACCCACGCGTGAGCGCCAATCGATACCAGGGCCATCAAACTGAAGATCCGGAACCAGGTCTGACCGAACAATGCGCTCCAGGACTCGTAGCTCAAGTCCGTCGTCAGCATGAAACCGAACAGAAAGAGCGTGTACAGCGCCAGAATGTAGGCTGTCACACGCTGTATCATCCAGTCGTAGACGCCACTTCGGCCAAGATTCGTCACCGTTTTTACCATAACCAGATCCCCGCCAGAATAATCAACACAACTGAAACGCCAATCGTGATTTTCGAACTTAAACGACCCCCTTCCAGGGTTTCACCGATGCCCATGTCCATAAACAGATGCCTGATACCGGCAACGAGATGGAAGATGAGACCGGCCATGATGCCCCAGAGAACAAACCATGCGAGGAAACCGTCAAGCAGCTCACTGACTTGACGAAAGCCTTCCTCGCTGTCGAGCGACACATCCAACCAGTACAACAGGAAGGCGATACCGACAAAAATAATGATGCCGGTGATTCGGTGAAGGATGGAGATAATGGCAGGCAACGGGAAATGAAACTTGCCGAGATCGAGATTTACTGGTCGTTTGCTATTCACAGCGCTCTCACACTCTCTTTTTTAGTTCTGCTGACCAGTGGAACCGGCGCAGATTGAATGGGTGTTTTACGGCTCGCCAGGCGAACCGGGTTGGGTGCGTCGTAGCTTACTTCTACGAGCAACTATTAAGACAGACCACTAACGTCGGCTAAAACCCGACGATTGCGCTTGCCAGCTTCTGCTATCACTGCTCACGGGCCAATCGAAGCGCAGCCTGCGTCCGACTATTTTTTGCTCAACTACTGGACATATCCGGAAAACCCGTCTAGCGAGTATAAGGAGTGCCCCCTTGAATTACAAACCGGTAAGATGCGAAAAACCTGTTATATCAGCGCAGAAAGACGCTATGGTGGCTATTGGACGATTCTATACAAAGGCGCGAAATGGCCACCGGGCTTATGATTGAATCCTGCTCCTCATAGCAGAATGCGACAGTTTATCGACCTTTTTCATTGACAAAAAAAGCCAACTCCCTATATTTTGCGGCCAGTTTTGTTAAGAACCGAACAGCAACAGATGGTCTTATGATCTTCGCTGAAGCCGAAAAAACTGGCGCACATTGTTGATAGATGTAATGAAACCAGGTTTTTGCGTGGCTATAATTGGGGTCAGACAAGGCACGAATAGGGAGAAGCGCGCGTAAGATTGTGTAATACTGGCAGGAGTTTCGCGCTTCAAAATGCTGAAAAACAGGAGAGCACCATGACCGACAGGAAAGCCACGCTTTCGGTGGGTGGCAAAACAATTGACCTACCGATGTATTCAGGCACCGCAGGTCCTGACGTGATTGATGTCCGTGCCTTGGTCCAGGAAGGGGTTTTTACCTACGACCCAGGATTCGTTTCGACGGCAGCTTGCGAATCCAAAATCACCTATATAGACGGTGCCAAGGGGGTGCTGCTGCATCGCGGCTACCCAATTGAACAGTTAGCCGAGCACTCGGATTATCTTGAGGTATGCTACCTCCTGTTGCACGGCGAATTGCCCACACCTGAGCAAAGCGAACAGTTTCACGTGACAGTCAAGAATCACACGATGATTCATGACCAAATGCGCAATTTCTTTCATGGCTTCCGTCGTGACGCGCATCCTATGGCAATTATGTGTGGTGTGGTTGGAGCGCTCTCGGCGTTCTATCATGATCAAATGGACGTAACCAGCGTAAAACAGCGAGAGATTACGGCTCATCGCCTGGTAGCCAAGATGCCAACCATTGCGGCCTGGTGCTATAAATACTCTGTGGGCCAGCCCTTCATCTATCCGCGCAACGACCTGTCGTACCCTGAAAACTTTCTTCAGATGATGTTCGGAACGCCCTGTGAAGAATACAAACCCAATCCGATTCTGGCCAAGGCCATGGACAAGATCTTCATTCTGCACGCGGATCACGAGCAGAACGCCTCTACTTCGACCGTCAGACTGGCAGGCTCCTCCGGCGCCAATCCATTCGCCTGTATTGCGTCAGGTATTGCCGCCCTTTGGGGGCCGGCGCATGGCGGAGCAAACGAAGCTGTTCTCGATATGCTGGCCGAGATTGGCGATGAAGAAAACATCGAAAAATACGTTGCCAAGGCAAAAGACAAAGACGATCCTTTTCGCCTGATGGGCTTTGGCCACCGGGTCTACAAAAACTTTGACCCACGAGCCAGAGTGATGCGTGACACTTGCAACGAAGTTCTGGCCGAGCTTGGAATTGAGGACGATCCGCTGCTCCGGATCGCCCAGCGTCTCGAAAAGATCGCCCTGGAAGACGATTACTTTATTGAGCGCAAGCTTTACCCGAACGTCGACTTCTACTCCGGCATTATTCTCAAGGCCATCGGCATACCAACCTCGATGTTCACTGTGATCTTCGCCCTTTCGCGAACCGTCGGATGGTTCGCCCACTGGGATGAAATGTCCAGTGGCAGCTATCGGATCGGACGCCCTCGCCAGCTTTATACGGGACCGACGGCCCGGGATTTTCCGGAACATTTAAAGTAAGCCGCTGAGCAAAAAGGGTCGCTGACATCAGCGGCCTTTTTTTTGGCACCCCTTTCAATTTTTGGAGTAACCGACATGCCTGATTCCATTGCCTTTATCGGGCTGGGCGTTATGGGCTACCCCATGGCTGGCCACCTGGCCGCCGCGGGCCACCGTGTCCGGGTCTACAACCGAACCTCGGCGGTGGCCAGCACATGGGCCGATGCATACTCCGGAGAGGCCGCTACCAGTATCGCCGAAGCCGTCAAGGATGCTGATTACATCATGACCTGCGTTGGCGCGGATCCTGACCTGAGAGAGATCTATCTAGGCTTGGATGGCATTCTGGCAAATGCCCGCACCGGCGCAATCCTTATTGATCACACAACAGCATCCGCCACCGTCGCCCAGGAATTGGCTCTGAGCGCAGAAGAAAAGCGCCTGACTTTCCTGGATGCTCCGGTGTCAGGCGGCCAACAGGGCGCCGAGAACGCAAAGTTGACCATCATGTGCGGCGGGGACCAAGTCGCTTTCGATGCGGCCAAGCCGCTGATGACCCTTTACGCCAAGGCCGTTAATCTGATGGGCCCGGTTGGCGCCGGTCAAAAAACCAAAATGGCCAATCAGATCGCCATTGCCGGGCTACTTCAGGGTTTGTCCGAAGCGGTGCATTTTTCGGAGGAATCGGGACTCGACGTCGCGGCGGTACTGGAGGTTATTTCGCAAGGCGCAGCCCAGTCCTGGCAAATGGAAAACCGGGGTGCCACCATGCTGGCGGGAGAATACAATCACGGCTTTGCGGTCAACTGGATGCGCAAGGACCTGGCTATCTGCCTCGATGAGGCCCGCAAATCCGGTGCCTCTCTGCCGGTTGCCGCTCTGGTCGATCAGTTCTACGGCGATGTGCAAGCCGCTGGTGGCGGCCGCTGGGACACCTCGTCTTTGCTGGAGCGTCTCAGGCGTGGGCGGAAAGACTGAAGGGCTGAGGAACTAAAAAACATAAAGAATTTTTTGCCACGGACGCTCACGGACCCACACGGACGAACAACCACTGATACAAGATCATCACTTTGTCAGTGGGAGTTCGTGGACGGAGGGACTCAAAGATCGAAAGGCTTTTTGCCACGGACACTCACGGACCCACACGGACGAAAAGCTACGGATACAACGTGATCATCTTTGTATTTGTCCGTGAGATTCCGTGAGCGTCCGTGGCTGATATATTCTTTAGCCCTTTATTCTTTACTCTTTCACTGTCCTGATGCCGGTAGAAAGACCTATTTCTCCTTGGGCTGCCACTTGCCACCCACGTACCAGGCCGACCATCCGGTCGCCTTTCCGTCTTTTTCCGACATGACGTACTGCTCTTTGGTTTTGCGGCTGTAACGCACGACGGTGGGGTTGCCTTCGGGATCTTTCAGCGGCGCCTTCATAAGGAAGTCGTACTTGGGATCGATTTCTTCCTTGTGCGGCTTGATTTCTTTTACCAGGGGCGCCCGTGTCTCCCGGTTCTTGGGGAATTTGCTGGCCGCCAGGAATAGTCCCGACGCGCCGTCACGCAACACATAGATATCGTCCACTTTCTGGCATTTGAGCTCCGGCATCGGGACCGGATCCATTTTTGGCGGCGCCGGCTCGCCACTCTTCAAAAGCTTGCGGGTGTTTTTACAGTCCTCATTGGTGCAGCCGAAATACTTACCGAAACGACCTGTCTTGAGCTGCATTTCAGAGCCGCACTTGTCGCATTCCAGAACCGGCCCGTCATAGCCCTTGATCCTGAAAGTTCCCGTCTCGACCTCGTAGCCTGAGCAGTCCGGATTGTTGCCGCACACGTGCAGTTTGCGGGTTTCGTCCACCAGGTAGCTGTCCATGGCCGTGCCACACTTGGGGCAGCGACGCTTTTTCCGCAACAGCCAGCTTTCGCCTTCGCCTTCGACGTCGTCTTCGGCACTGACCACTTCATCACCGGACACCAGGTTAATGGTTTTTTTGCAGCGCTCTTTCGGCGGCAGCGCATAACCCGAACATCCCAGGAACACGCCTGTGCTGGCCACACGGATCTGCATGGGCCTCTGGCAACTGGGACAGGGAATATCCGTCTCTGTTGGCGTGTTACCGCGCATGCCGTCGTCATCGGTCCCGCTGGCCTTCTCAAGCTGCTGACTGAAGCGCTCATAAAAACCACTGAGCACCCGCTTCCAGTCCATCTCGCCGGCAGCGATTTCGTCGAGTTCCTCTTCGAGTCGGGCGGTAAAATCGTAATCCATCAAATTGGAAAAGGATTCCGACAGCCGGTCGGTGACAATGTCACCCATTTTCTCCGAATAGAAACGCCGATTCTGAAGCCGAACGTAGCCCCGATCCTGAATGGTGGAAATAATGGAGGCGTAAGTCGATGGGCGACCAATGCCCTGCTTTTCCAGTTCCTTGACCAGGCTCGCCTCGGTATACCGCGGCGAGGGCTTGGTGAAATGCTGGGTGGGAGCCAGTTTTTCCAAAGACAGGGTTTCGTCAACCTTTATATCGGGCAAGGCAATGTCTTCATCTTTCTTGGACGTGGACGGCGCCGCCTTGAGGAAGCCGTCAAACTTGATGATGCGCCCGCGGGTGCGCAGCTCGTAATCACCGGCCGCGACCATAATGGACGTACTGAGGAATTCGGCATCGGCCATCTGACACGCCAGGAACTGACGCCAGATCAAATCGTACAGTCGCTCTGCGTCTTTCTCCAGGCCACTGATGTCGGCGGGCCTGCGGGTCACATCGGTGGGGCGAATCGCTTCGTGAGCTTCCTGCGCACCCTCTTTACTGCCATAAACCCGGGGCGAGTCCGGCAGGTATTTTTTGCCAAACTGCTTCTCCACAAACTCGCGGGCACCGGTCACGGCGTCCTGACTCAGGTTCGTGGAGTCAGTACGCATATAGGTGATGAAACCGGCCTCGTAGAGGCGCTGCGCCAGCATCATGGTTTTCTTGACGCTGAATCCCATGCGATTACTGGCGGCCTGCTGCAGGGTGGAAGTGATAAAGGGCGCGCCGGGACGCGACCGCGTGGGCTTGTCCTCACGCTTGGCCACCTTGAAGTCGGCGGCTTCAAGGCGCTGAACATGAGCCTTGCTTTCATTTTCATTAACCGGCCGGTAGGCCTTGTCGGCGTACCGGGTAACCTCGAATCGAACCGGCTGCCGGGCAGCTTTGGCGCCGAGGTCGGCATGGAGCTGCCAGTACTCTTCCGGAATAAAGGTGCGAATCTCACGTTCCCGTTCAACAATCAGACGCACGGCAACGGACTGCACCCGTCCGGCTGACAGGCCCCGGGCCAGTTTGGCCCACAATAACGGCGACACCATGTAACCGACCACACGATCCAGAAAACGCCGGGCCTGCTGGGCGTTCACCCGGTCCGTATCGACGGAACCGGGGTCTTTAAAGGCTTCCTGGATGGCGCGCTTGGTAATCTCGTTAAAAACCACACGACGGTACTTTTCCGGTTCGCCACCGATGGTTTCGCGCAGGTGCCAGGCAATGGCCTCCCCCTCACGGTCCAAGTCCGTCGCGAGGTAGATGTGGTCAGCAGTCTTGGCCAGGCGCTTAAGCTCGCTGACCACCTTTTCCTTGCCTGGCAGAATCTGATAATTCGCTTTCCAGTCCTGGTCCGGGTCCACACCCATCCGGTTGACCAACTGGCTCCTGGCTTTGCGCTTCTTGTATTCAGCTTTTTCCTCGGGCTTCATCTTACGGGTCAGAGCCGCCTGCCTGGCCCTTTCTTTCGGATCGCTTGAGGAGCCGCTGCCACTGACCGGCAAATCGCGAATATGACCAACACTGGACTTGACGATAAAATCGTCACCCAGATACTTGTTAATGGTCTTCGCTTTCGCTGGTGACTCGACAATTACGAGACTTTTACCCATATCGGAAATCTGTATCCTTGGCGGTTACCAACACCGGGAATCTGGCCCAAGCCCCGACAACCCCCGTTTGATGGCAGTAAACCCACTGAAAATCAGGCGGCTAGAAAACAACCAACAGCCGCCTCATGATATAAGTGCACTGTTTTACAGGGTCAAGATGAGCAAGACAACCCATTATTTTGCTCGCTTTCCCGTATAACGGGTTCACAAACGAAAAAAGCCCGGCAGCGCCGGGCTTTCTCGGATCCTGACCCGGCCCTGCTCAAAGGGCCTCAGGTCAAGCGATCAAAGACGCTCCCAGACGGTTGCTATGCCCTGCCCCAGACCAATACACATGGTCGAGACACCCAGCTTACCGCCTTTATTCTGAAGTACATTCAGCAGAGTCGTTGAGATCCGGGCGCCGGAACAACCCAGCGGGTGACCCAGTGCAATGGCGCCACCGTTGAGGTTGACCTTTTCGTCCATGACGCTCAGTAATTTGAGGTCCTTCAATACGGGTAGCGACTGGCCAGCGAACGCCTCGTTAAGCTCCCAGTAATCAATATCCTCAACTTTCAGGCCAGCTCGCTTGAGAGCTTTCTTGGTCGCGGGAACCGGGCCATAACCCATGATGGCCGGATCACAACCGGCAACAGCCATGCTGCGAACCTTGGCAATGGGCTTCAGACCCAGCGCTTCAGCCCGCTCCGCCGACATAAGTACCATGGCCGATGCGCCGTCGGTCAACTGCGAGGACGTGCCCGCGGTCACTGTGCCATTTTTGGGATCAAACGCCGGTTTCAACTGGCCCAGGGACTCCACTGTGGTTTCGGGACGAATCGTCTCGTCAGCTTCGATCAGCGCGGGAAAACCGTTCTCATCATGGCCCTGGATCGGCACGATTTCGTTTTTGAACCGGCCCTCCAGCGTGGCTTCCTGAGCTCGCTGATGCGACCTGGCGCCGAATTCATCCTGCTGGGCACGGGTGATGCCGTGCATCTTGGACAGCATTTCCGCGGTCAGCCCCATCATGTTGGACGCCTTGGCGGAATATTTGGATGCCGTCGGGTTGTGGTCAAACCCTTCAGTCATGGACACATGGCCCATGTGTTCCACGCCACCGATCACAAACACATCACCGTTATTGGTCATGATCGCCTGGGCAGCCGTATGAATCGCCGACATGGACGATCCGCACAGTCGGTTGACCGTTTGCGCCCCGGTTTCGTGAGGCAGGCGTGTCAGCAGGGAAATCTGACGGGCCACGTTGAAACCCTGTTCCTTGGTCTGGTTGACACAACCCCAGATCAAATCTTCCACTTCTTTCGGGTCGAGCTTCGGGTTACGTTCAAACAATGCTTCGATCAATGCCGCTGACAGGTTTTCCGCACGCACGTTGCGGAAACAACCGTTTTTGGCACGACCCATCGGAGTCCGTACGCAATCGACGACGACAACGTCTCTCGGATTAAGGCTCATAGATCTTTCTCCGTTCGGAAATCTCGTTCAGGTATCAGCCAAAGAACTTTTTGCCAGTTCTGGCCATTTCACGCAGACCTTCAGTGGGGTGGTAAAGAGGCCCCAGGTCGGCGTACTTGTCTGCCATTTTGACGAATTCGGCTACGCCCATATCGTCGATGTAACGCAGCGCCCCGCCACGGAACGGCGGAAAGCCGATGCCGTAAACCAGGCCCATATCGGCGTCAGCCGGAGCTTCAACAATCTTGTCTTCCAGGCAGCGAACGGTTTCCAGGCAAAGCGGAAGCATCATCCGAGCGATAATATCATCGTCGCTAAAGTCATTTTTGCCTTGCACCACAGGCTCAAGCAGTTTGTAGGACTCTTCATCCACAACCTTGTTTTGCTTGCCTTTACGATCCGTCTCGTACTTATAAAAGCCTTTCTCACTTTTCTGGCCGTAACGCTTGTTGTCGTACATCACATCGATGGCGGTCGTGCCTTCGTGTTTCATTCGATCCGGGAAGCCTTCAGCCATCACCTCGCCGGCATGCTTGCCGGTATCCATGCCCACCACATCCAGCAGGTACGCCGGACCCATAGGCCAGCCAAACTTCTCCATAACCTTGTCAACATGCTGGAAGTCCGCGCCGTCCCTGACCAGACCGATAAAGCCGCCGAAGTAGGGAAACAAGACACGGTTAACCAGAAAGCCGGGGCAATCGTTGACCACAATCGGCGTCTTGCCCATGGCCTTGGCATAGGCCACCGTGGTGGCAATGGCCGTGTCGCTGGTCTTCTTGCCGCGAATCACCTCAACCAATGGCATCATGTGCACGGGGTTAAAGAAGTGCATGCCGCAGAAATTCTCCGGCCGCTTCAGGTTCTTGGCCAGCAAATCGATGGAAATGGTAGAGGTGTTGGACGTCAGAATTGTATCCTCGCGCACCATTTCCTCGGTTTCCCGAAGAACCGCATCCTTGACTTTCGGGTTCTCGACCACTGCTTCAACAACCAGATCTACGTTCTTGAAATCGCCGTAATTCAGAGTTGGTGTGATATTGTTGAGCACATCAGCCATCTGGTCCGGCTTCATCTTGCCTTTGTCGATGCGCTTAACCAGAAGCTTCTTGGCTTCCTTGAGGCCCAGAGCAATACCTTCCTGATTGATGTCCTTCATCAGAATGGGGGTGCCCTTGAGAGCCGACTGAAAGGCCACACCGCCCCCCATGATGCCGGCTCCCAACACAGCCGTCAGTTTTACGTCATTCGCGGCCTTTTCCCACTGCTTGGCTTTTTTCTTGAGCTCCTGATCGTTCAGGAAGAGGCCAACCAGACAGGCGGCCGTGTTGGTCTTGGCCATCTTGGCAAAGCCCCTGGCTTCAACCTCAAGCGCCTTGTCGCGGTTCAGGCCGGCATGTTTTTGCATAACCTTGATCGCTTCAACCGGCGAGGGGTAATTCTTGCCTGCCTTGCCGGCTACAAAGGCCTTGGATATCTCGAACGCCATCATGCTTTCCATGGCATTGAGCTTGATCTTGCCTTTCTTTTCGTCACGACGGGCCTTGTAATCAAACTTGCCGTCGTTGCATTGATTAATAATCTGCACGGCCGCTTCAACAAGCTTGCTGTTCTCCACTACCGCATCAACAGCCCCTACTTTGAGGGCGTCGTCGGCACGGTTCTCGGAACCGCCGCTGATCCACTCCACTGCATAGTCAACGCCAATCAGGCGCGACAGCCGCACGGTGCCACCAAAGCCGGGAAAAATGCCCAATTTGACTTCAGGCAGGCCGACTTTGGCTTTTGGCCCCATCACCCGATAATCCGTGGCCAGGCACATCTCAAAGCCGCCGCCAAGCGCCATGCCGTTAATGGCGGTCACAGTGGGGAAAGGCAAATCCTCAATCGCATTGAATGTTGCGTTGGCCTTCAGGTTATTCGCGACCAGATCTTCCTCTGAGCCGGCGAAAAGATCGGTAAATTCAGTAATGTCAGCGCCGACAATGAAGGAATCTTTGGAGCTGGTCACTACCAGGCCCTCAATGCCTTTCTCAGCTTTCAATTTGGCGGTCGCGGCGCCGAGCTCTTCGAGCGTCAGGCGGTTGAACTTGTTAACCGACTCGCCCTGCAAGTCGAAGTCCAGCTGAGCGATTCCGCCTTCGATCTTTTTAACCGTGATGGCTTTACCTTCGTAAATCATCAACTGATCTCCAGTCTGTGTTGGAAAACTGCTTAGAACTCCGGCTGATGTCAGCCGGAGCTTGTCTACAGTGAAACTTAGGTTACTGCGTGATTCTTTAGTCTACAATTCATACAGTCGTTTGAATTAAGAACCGACACGATGTGAAAAAACCGCCCATTTGTCAATTTTTTCTTCAGCGCTAGCCTGAAATAATAGTGAACTCATCACCAAATGCCCCTGCAGACCCTATCTCATCGTTGCTGCAGGGCTTAAACATCAGAACAGTCCTTTGATGATGGAGGCAGTGCGACGGAAATCAATTTGATTTACAGTAATATGAGGCAGCGCCCATCCCTACCTCAACGCCTGGGCGCGTCAACATCATCTTCAAGCGAGGAATGGATCCATGAGCGCGTACAAGAAGATTCTGGTTGCAATCGACCTCACTGAGGAAGCCCCGCAAGTATTGGAAAAAGCCAGACTGCTGAGAGATTCTCATAACGCCGACCTGGTTCTCGTACATGTGGTAGAGCCGGTCGGCTATGCCTATGGTGGCGACATACCCATGGATTTAACCGAACTGCAGGATCAGCTCGACAAAGCTGCCAGGGAGCAGCTAAAAACCTACGGGCAGCAATACGGTGTGGGAGAACCCGATCAGATTGTCACGGTGGGCCGCCCCGAATCGGAAATACACCGTCTTGCCGACGACCTGAAGGTGGATCTTGTGATCGTCGGCAGCCATGGCCGAAAAGGCTTTCAGTTATTGCTGGGCTCCACCGCCAACGGTGTACTCCACGGCTCCGTCTGTGATGTTCTGGCGGTCCGGATCAAGGACTCAACCTGAGCTTTCACCGGACATTGAGCGCTCCAGCTTGCGCAACTGGCTTTCCAGGGAAAAACTGACGCCGGATGCCATGGAAAAGCAGTTAAGCAACGCCTTGAGGTTACTGTCACCCTGACAGACAGCGTGGATTCGTTGCCACAGCGCCTGATTCACCAATTGCAGGCGCTGGTTTCGCTCCACCAGACCCTTCATCTCCCAATCAGGCTCCAGGCCGTTGCGTTCGTTGAAGTATTGATGCAACAGGTAGTGTGACGCGCTTCGTAAAATAAACTCGTCGGTACTGGCGAACGGCAGATGATGTGCGGCCATGGGCCTGAGTTCGGACAGGATCGGGCAGGCGCTGGTCGCCATTTTCAAACCCAGCAACGAACGTGTCGCTTCCTCCAGGGAGGTGTCCTTGCTGTAGCTGCGCCGGTCAGTATCCACCTGAACACTGACCTGTTGGTAGGCGTCTTCGTTCTTGAACGCCTCAACAACCGGCAGCATCGCGACAGCGGCGGGACACCGCTCATGCTCTGCGCTTTTCAGCGGACAGATAGAGCACTGGTGATGCTCAAGCCGGGTCCAGGATGGAGGATTCTGGCCTGCCGGCGGCGGTGCCTCCTGATCAGTATGCTTGAGTGTGACGACCTGCTCGTCCGTGAACTTGAATGTATAGATGATGTTCATTCATTGCCCTGTTCTTCCAGCTCCATCCAGCGCTCCATCGTCTTCTCAAGTGTTGCCTCGGTTTCCGCAAGCCGATCGAGTACCGCTGTTACTTCGCTGGCCGGTTTGATGTAGAAATCGGGGTCGCTGATTTGCTTGCGCAATGATTCAGCGTCTCGCTCCAGCTGCTCGATTTTGGCCGGCAACTGCTCAAGCTCCAATTTCACTTTGTAACTGCGCTTCGGGGCCTTCGGCGTGGGTGCCGCTTTTTCAGGCGCCTTCGAAGCTGGCGGTCGGGACTCTTTTTTCGAAGCCGGACGTTCGGCCTTATGCTCCGAAGGGAATGTCCCGCCCTGACGCCGCCAGTCAGTATAGCCACCCACGAAGTTATGAACAGCGCCGGTGCCATCCAGAAACAGGGTGTCTGTCACAACATTGTCGAGAAATTCCCGGTCGTGGCTGATCACGATAACCGTGCCTTTAAAGAGCACCAGCTGGGATTCAAGCAGCTCAAGGGTTTCCACATCCAGGTCGTTGGTCGGCTCGTCCAGAACCAGTATGTTCGCCGGCTTGCTGAACAGCTTGGCCAGGAGCAAGCGTGCTCGTTCGCCGCCGGAGAACACGCTCACCGGTGACCGGGCCCGTGCCGGTGAGAACAGAAACTCCTGGAGATAGCCAAGCACATGTTTCTGCTGGCCGTTGATGTCGATGAACTCGCGGCCTTCGGACAGG
>JAGXLV010000083.1 GCA_018334495.1 Oleiphilaceae bacterium | reverse complement strand
GTGATCGAGAAACAGGCGCCCTGCATTTCGGCGGCGCTGAGCTTCTTGTCCCGGGCCTTGCCGGCCAGTTCCTGTGCTTCCTGGGCCAGCTCCCAGAGCCCTTTTTGATCCACATCCCGGATGACCGGAACCATGAGGCCGTTCGGTGTGTCCACCGCGATACCGATATGGATATAGCGCTTGTGGATCACTTCCTTCTTGTCCATGTCCAGCGCGACGTTGAACTGTGGCAGTTCCGCCAGTGCCCGGGCACAGGCCTTGAGCAGGAAGGGCATGGGCGTCATCTTCACGCCCCGCTTCTCGCCGGCGGCCTTCTGGCTCTTGCGGAAGGCTTCCATCTCGGTGATGTCGGCATCGTCGAACTGGGTCACGTGAGGCACGTTGAGCCAGCTGCGCTGCATGTTGTTGGCGGTAGCCACCATCATGCGGGACATGCTTTCCCGGTCGACCTTGCCGAACTTGCTGAAGTCCGGCAGCTTGATGCCGGGGATACCGCCGCCCACAGCCGCGACGCCGCTTTCCTGGGTCTGGCTCAGGCGCTTTTTGACGTAGCTTTGAACGTCGTCCTTGAGGATACGCTTCTTGGGGCCGCTGCCCGCCACCTGGGTCAGGTCCGCGCCGAATTCCCGGGCCAGCTTACGCACGGCCGGGCCGGCATGGACCCTGGTTCCCGGCGTGGGCACGTCGGGCGTTTCTTCCGCCTTGGGCTTGGGAGCGGGTTTACCTTCGCCGTAAGACTGCTGGGCCTTGCCCGGCTCTTTCTTCGGGGGTGCTGCCGCTTCCGGCTCTTCGACGGCTTCTTCGCCGCCCCCGCTGACGGTCATTTTGAGCAATTCGTTACCGGTGGAGACCTTGTCGCCCTCAGACACGAGCAGTTTGCCCACCTTGCCGGCGTGGGGCGACGGAATTTCCATGGTGGCCTTGTCCGACTCGACCGTGACCAGCGGGTCGTCTTCCTCGATGTCATCGCCTTCCTTGACGTTGATCTCGATGATCGGCACGTCTTCGGAGCCGCCCATGTCCGGCACGGTTACGGTCTCTTCGCGGGATCCGCCACCGGCCGCTTTTTTCTTGGGCGCTTCTTTTTCCGGGGCCGGCGCTGGCGCCTCTTCCGCTGGCTCTTCGGCGGCCTCTTCACCACCGGATAGGGTCATTTCAAGCAGATCGTCGCCGGTGGAGACTTTATCACCCTCGGAAACCAGCAACTTACCGACTTTACCGGCATAGGGCGCTGGAATTTCCATGGTCGCCTTGTCGGACTCGACCGTGACCAGCGGATCGTCCTCCTCGATGTCATCGCCTTCCTTGACGTTGATCTCGATGATTGGCACATCCTCGGAGCCGCTCAGATCCGGCACTTTGACCGTCTCTTTTCTGGACCCGCCAGCACTGGTGGGTTTTTTGGGCTCAGCCTCGGCTTCCGGCGCTTCCGCTTTTTCCGGCTCTGGCGCTGCGCTTTCCCCGCTGTCGCCAGCAGGGGCGCCGGCGCCGGTTTCCATGGTGCCGACCACATCCCCTTCACTGACCTTGTCGCCTACCTTGACGGTGATTTTCAGTATCTTGCCCGCCGCCGGAGACGGCAGCTCCACGGATGCCTTGTCTGACTCCACGGTCAGTATCGGATCTTCTTCCTCAACCGAATCTCCCTCGCTCACGGTGATTTCGATTATCTCGACTTCATCCGCGCCGCCGAGATCGGGAACTTTGATTTCCTGTTCACTCATGGCGGACTCCTTAGCTAAGTACCGGGTTCGGTTTATTGCGGTCAATGCCATACTTGCGCATGGCTTCGAGTACCTGATCTTCCTTCACTTCGCCGTCACGGGCCAGGCCGGTCAGAGCGGCCACGACCACGTGATACCGGTCAACTTCGAAGAAGCTGCGCAGTTTCTCGCGGGTGTCGCTGCGACCAAAGCCGTCAGTGCCAAGCGTTACGAAAGTACCGGGTACGTACGCCCGAATCTGCTCGGAATAAAGCTTCATGTAGTCCGTGGACGAAATCACCGGGCCCTGTTGTTTTTCCAGGCACTGGGTGACGTAGGATTTCCTGGCGGTATCGTCGGGATGCAAGCGGTTCCAACGGTCAACGTGCTGGCCTTCGCGGGCCAGTTCGTTGAAGCTGGTCACGCTCCAGACGTCGCTGGCCACGCCAAAGTCGTCCCTCAGCAGTTCCGCGCCTGCGCGCACCTCGTTGAGGATAGCGCCGGCACCCAGCAGCTGGACCCGGGGCGATTTTTTCTTGCCTTTGGTTTCCAGTGATTCGAGCTTGTACATACCCTTGATGATGCCTTCCTCGGCGCCTTCGGGCAGTGCCGGCTGCTCGTAGTTCTCGTTCATCATGGTGATGTAGTAATAGACGTTCTCGTTGCGCTCATACATGCGCTTCATGCCTTCATGGATGACCACAGCCATTTCATAACCGTAGGCCGGGTCATAGGCAATGCAACTTGGCACTGTCTGGGCCAGTATGAAGCTGTGGCCATCCTGGTGCTGCAGGCCTTCGCCGTTGAGCGTCGTGCGCCCGGCGGTGCCGCCGATCAGGAAGCCACGCGCCTGCATGTCACCAGCGGCCCAGCACAGGTCGCCAACGCGCTGGAAACCGAACATGGAATAAAAGCAGTAGAAGGGAATCAGCGGGAAGTCGTTCACGCTGTAAGAGGTGGCTGCTGCCATCCAGGCCGCCATGGAACCGTCCTCGGTGATGCCTTCTTCCAGGATCTGGCCCTTCTTGTCCTCTTTGTAATACATGATCTGTTCACGATCCTGGGGCACGTACTTCTGGCCTTCGGAGGTGTAGATGCCCAGCTGGCGGAACATGCCTTCCATACCGAAGGTACGCGCCTCGTCGGGTACGATCGGAACCACCCGCTTGCCGATACGCTTGTCCTTGGTCAGGGCGGTCAGCGCCCGCACGAAGGCCATGGTGGTTGAGATGGCACGGCCACCGGAGCCCTCCAGCAGGTTCTTGAAGATACTGATGTCCGGAATCTGCAACGGCTGGGAGTCTTTGCGGCGCTTGGGGTAAAAGCCACCGAGATCCTGCCGGCGCTTCTTCATGTAGACGATTTCCGGGCTGTCCGGCGCCGGACGGTAATAGGGCACATTTTCGAGCTCGTCATCCTTGAGCGGGATGGCAAAGCGGTCACGGAAGCTCTTGAGGGCGTCCACATCGAGTTTTTTCAGGGAGTGCGCCGTATTCTGGGCCTCGCCGGCAGCGCCGAAACCATAGCCCTTGATGGTGTGGGCCAGGATGACGGTGGGACGTCCCTTATTGTTGTGCACCGCGTTATGATAAGCCGCATAAACCTTATAGGGATCGTGTCCGCCCCGGTTCAGTGCCTTGATATCATCATCGGACAGGCTTTCCACGAGTTTGCTCAGCTCCGGGTCCCGGCCGAAAAAGTGCTTACGGGTATAGGCCGGCCCCTGACTCTTGAAGTTTTGCATTTCGCCGTCGCAGGCTTCGTCCATGGCCCGCTGCATGACACCGTTTTTGTCCTTTTCAAACAGCGGATCCCAGTTGCGCCCCCAGACCACTTTCAGGACGTTCCAGTCAGCGCCTCGGAAGATACCTTCCAGTTCCTGAATAATCTTGCCGTTGCCACGCACAGGGCCGTCGAGGCGCTGGAGGTTGCAGTTGACCACGAATATCAGGTTTTCGAGATTTTCCCGCCCGGCCATCGAGATGGCGCCCAGGGTTTCCGGCTCGTCGGTTTCGCCGTCGCCGATAAAGCACCAGACCTTACGGTCGCTCTTGTCGATGAGTTCGCGGCTGTCCAGGTATTTCATCACATGCGCCTGGTAAATCGCCTGAATCGGACCCAGACCCATGGAAACCGTGGGGAACTGCCAGTAATCAGGCATTAGCCAGGGATGGGGGTAGGAAGACAGGCCATTGCCGTCGACTTCCTCACGGAACTTATCCAGTTGCTCTTCCTCAAGGCGCCCCTCCAGGAAAGACCGGGCGTAAATGCCGGGCGATGCATGGCCCTGGAAATAGACCAGATCAGACTCGCGTTTCTCGTCGCCACCGTGAAAAAAGTAGTTGAAGCCCACATCGTAGAGTGTGGCCGCCGACGAGAACGAGGAAACGTGCCCGCCCAGGTCGCCCGGGCGCTGATTGGCGCGCATGACCATGGCCAGCGCATTCCACCGGATCAGTGAGCGAATTCTCCGCTCCATGAACAGATCACCCGGCATCCGGGCTTCCTGGGAAACCGGGATGGAATTGCGATGGGGCGTGGTGATGGCGTACGGCAGTTCGGTGCCGTCCCGGCTGGCACGCTCCGACAGACGCTCCAGGATATATTTGGCGCGGTCCACGCCTTCCTGTTCTATCAGTGATTCCAGCGCGTCCAACCACTCACTGGTTTCAACGGGATCATCATCTTGGTACATCAAACCCTCCCCTAAGCCTCAATAACACAGGGTTTGCCGATGCCTAATACCGGCGAACCGTGCGACGTGATACGTGATAAATTCATGTGCTGCGATTGTCCGACACAGCTTAGAACAGGAAACGAAAATTTCCCGTTCGAAAAAAGACATCCGGCCTCTGCAAGATCCGTCGTTTAACACTTTCTGCCAATACGGCGACCGGCCGCACCTCCGAAATAATGTAGTATTATTACTACAAAGCACTGGCTCAATTCAATCACAGGGCGTTGCCTCAGACTTGTGCCAGGGGCCGGATCCTTGCCGGCCGGGACTTGCCCCGGCCTGTACGTGATCAAACTTGCTGCTGCCTATTCTATAGTACTATAGAAGCAATTTGCGCGCCCAAAGGAAAACTCGCTGATACTGCCGCGCTCGCTCATAAAAAGTTCCTCAGAATGACCTGAACCTGAACAACACTCAACATCCCTAATACTAATGTCGTAGCTTTACTACGAATAAGCGACGGACTTCTTTTCTTCTATTGCCCCTAAATGTAGTCAATTCGCCTGTTTTTTCAAAAACCCCATCCGTTACGGGTGAACATACGAACATGGCCTGACGTTCGATTGCCTCTGAAAATCTTACCCGGAGCCTGTATACTTTGCGCCCTGTTTTTAACCGGCATGGTGACGCGGGCACGCGAAACCATAACCCACATACCTTACAACCGGAGGGCGATAAATGAACTCCATCGTCACCTTTCCCCACCGGATTCCCGCCGTGGAATTCGAAGAGCGGCGCTTCCAGGTTTTCACCGACCGCCAGCTCGACAAAATCGAGGTCATTCAAAATCTCCCGGAGGACACCCTTTTCGAAATGAAAGTCGTGGCCAGCGTGCTGCCTTTCCGGGTTAACGAATATGTGATCAATGAGTTGATCGACTGGGACAAGGTCCCCGACGACCCGCTTTATCAGCTCGTGTTCCCTCAGAAGGGTATGCTGAAAGAGGCGCATTTCCAGCGCATGGCCAAAATGCACCGGGAAGGCGCCGACAAGAAGTTAATCCAGAGTGTTGCCAAGGAAATTCGCGACGAGCTCAACCCTCATCCGGCCGGGCAGATGGAAATGAACCTGCCGACTCTGGACGGCGAGGTGCTGGAAGGCGTTCAGCACAAATACCGCGAAACCGTGCTTTTCTTTCCGTCCCAGGGCCAGACCTGCCATTCCTATTGTACCTTTTGTTTTCGGTGGGCCCAGTTCGTCGGTGACAAGGACCTGAAGATGGCCAGCACCGATGCCGACAAGCTGCACGGCTACCTGAAAGAACATCCGGAAATTTCCGATTTGCTGGTCACCGGCGGCGACCCCATGGTGATGAAAACCAAGCATCTGGTTCAGTATCTTGAGCCCCTGCTGGAGCCCGAGTTCGATCACATCCAGACCATCCGCATCGGCACCAAGGCGCTGACTTTCTGGCCCTATCGTTTCGTTACCGATAAAGATGCGGAAGAACTGATTGACCTGTTCGCACGCTTGGTGGATGGCGGCAAACACCTGGCCATCATGGCGCACTACAACCACTGGCAGGAAATCACCACTGACATCTCGGAGGAAGCCATTCGTCGGATTCGTGCCACCGGCGCGGAAATTCGCGCTCAGGGGCCGCTGATCAAACATGTCAACGACGATGCCGATGCCTGGGCGAAATTGTGGAAGAAGCAGGTGCAGCTGGGCATCATTCCCTATTACATGTTTGTCGAGCGCGATACGGGTGCCAAGAACTACTTTGAGCTGCCGCTGGCGCAGGCGTTCGAGATTTATCGCGAGGCCATGAAACAGGTCTCGGGTCTTGCCCGCACCGCCCGTGGACCCTCCATGAGCGCCGGACCGGGCAAAGTGGAAATTCAGGGCATCGCCGAGATCAAGGGCGAAAAGGTGTTTGTACTTCGGTTCCTGCAGGGGCGCAATCCGGACTGGGTGCAGCGCCCTTTCTTTGCCAAATACAGCGAGACCGCAACCTGGCTACACGAATTGGAACCGGCCTTTGGTGACGACAGCTTCTTTTTCGAGGAGGAGTACAAAGAAATGTGCGAGGGCGTCGGCTGAAGCCGGTGCGTCGCGCTCCGAAAGGCCGGGCCCGCCAAGCGCCCGGCCTTTTTTGTGGCCGGGGTGGACGTTGCCCATGGGCTCTGGCTGTGTTTTGATAATAAAAGCAACTGATTTTTTCGTTCCGGATGCCGCTTCCGGCGTCTTTCCAGACATGCCTGCGCCGATATGACAGCGGCAGAGGATGTTCGAGCTGCACTTTCCTCCTGACGTTGACAACTTCAACAGAAGGACGGCGCTTCCTCAGCCATTTCCACGGATGGGAGCAAAGCAAATGAAAAAAATCGAACTCTTTTTTCAGGGCCTGGCGATCCAGCTGCTATTTATTCTTGCCGCCTCATTTCCCCCGGCAAGCTCCGCACAAACCGACACTGGCCGGCTGGCTTATGAAAAAAACACCATCGAAGTAGCGTCAAAAGTAAGCCCCAGCGTAGTGGCGGTAAGGATCTCCAACGGCCAGACAAGGCAGGCCCAAAACCAGCCTCGGGGTCTGGCCGGCGGCAGTGGTTTTGTCGTGGATGACGAAGGCCTGATTGTCACCAATTTCCATGTAGTCAGTCAGGCCCTGGCCGATATTAAAAGCGAGGACCTGACACTGGCCGAAGGCGCCGAAGTCACCGTTTCCTTCCTGGGAGACCCGGACACGAAACACGCGGTGCGCATTATCGGCGCTAATCCGGACATTGATATGGCGCTCCTGGAGCTGGAAGCACCCGGCGATGCGCCCCAGCCTCCGGCCATCCGTTTAGGCGACTCGGATGACACGCAGGTTGGTCAGAAATCAATTGCCATTGGCAACCCTTTCGGCCTTCATTCCAGCGTGACCTCCGGCATTATCTCCGCGCTGGAACGGGAGCGCCCCGGGCTGGTGGGAATCAAGATACCCTATATCCAGACGGATGCCGCCATCAATCCGGGCAATTCCGGCGGGCCTCTGCTGAATTCTGCCGGTGAGGTGATCGGCATTAACAATGCGGTGCTGGGACCGGCGGGCATCTTTGCCGGCATTGGCCTGGCGGTTCCGGTCAATCTGCTTGCGGACAACCTTGACAAGCTTCGGGCCGGCGGCCTGAGCGGGCTGGCGGCAGAAGCCCTTGACCTGCCGCAGCGGCCGCGCCTCGGACTGGAGATCGGGCTTACCCTGGACGATTACCCGCCACCGCTGCGCGAAGAACTTAATCTGCCCCCGCAGGGGGTGGTGGTTACCGGCGTAGCCGAAGGTGGCCCGGCGGACAAGGCGGGAGTCCGCGGCCCACAGGAAGTCGTCGTTGCCGGCCCCTTTTCGTTCCCGGTCGGCATGGACGTCATCGTCGGTGTCGAAGGCCGCGATGTGGCAAGACCGATTGATGTGCAGCGGGAGGTGCTGGAACGGAACGAAGGCGACACGCTGACCCTGACCCTCTGGCGCGATGGGCAGGAGCGGCAGGCGGAAATCACTCTGGAGGTGTTAGAGAGCGGCGAGTAAAGAGCGTAAAGACTTTTTGCCACGGACGCTCACGGACACTCACGGACGAAAAGACGAAGACAGCCTTGTCCGTGTCCGTGTCCGTCCGTGAGTGTCCGTGGCTAAACAAATCTTTATCTTTTAATCTTTTTCCAATAAAGATCCGTGGCAATACCCTCAGTGCATCAAGGTATAAAGCTTGCGCCGATACGCTCGCACATCGGGATTGGTGTTGCCCAGCTTGTCGAACAGCTCGATCAGCGTGGTCTTGGCGACACCGTCTTTATAGCCAGGATCTGCCTGGATCAGCCGAATCAGCAGAGCCATGGCTTCGGCGTTGTTTTCCTGCAGCACATGGTGAAGCGCCAACTCATGAAGCGCCTCGGCGTCCTTGGGGTCGGCCTCCAGCCTCGCTTCCAGTTCCGCCAGGGGGGTCAACTCCTCGGCCTGTCGCAAAAACTTGATGCGGGCAGCCAGCTGCTTGGCCTGGGTCTGCATCTTTTCTTCCGGCGGAAGGCTGGCCAAAACGTCCTCGGCGGTTTTGAGATCGCCCAGCTCCGCTTTTAGCTGGGCCAGATCGATCAGCACCTTGAGATCGTTGGGGTCTTTCTGATTCAACTCGGACAGAATCGCCATGGCACCTTCAGCGTCACCCTCTTCCCAGAGACGGTGGGCCTTGTCATGGGGCGCCTCCTCCGGCGCCTCGACGTGCTTGTCGAGCATGGTTCGAATCTCACCCTCCGGCAGGGCGGCATTGAAGCCGTCAACCGCCTGGCCATTCTTGACCAGAATCACCGTGGGCAGACTTTTTACACCGAGGCTACCGGTCAGCTCCTGCTGCTGCTCGGCGTTCACTTTGGCCAGCAAAAAGCCGCCTTTATACTCCTCCGCCAGCTTCTCCAGGGTCGGGGTCAACTGCTTGCAGGGCCCGCACCAGTCAGCCCAGACATCCACCAGAATCGGCGTCTCCATGGAAGCCTGCATGACACTGTCCTGAAAATTTTCGAGAGTGGCGTCGAAGATGTAAGGCGAACTGCTCATTAAAGGCCCCTGAAAGGTTCTGGGTGAATGTATCGTCTGTCTAGATAGAGTCATTTCCGGCAATTTCAAGGCCGCAGGGTCAAGCCCGTGACAGAGAAGCAGCCCCCTGTTCACTTGAAATGCTGAGTCGTGGCGTCACATACCCCACATCTGTCCAAATTATTAGGCGATGGGAAGCGACCACTTTATGAATGATACGAGCCACGATGACTCCGTGAAAGACAACGTTATTGAAGAGGATGCCATTGACGATGTGACCGAGTACATAGGCAAGGACGAAAGCAGC
The DNA here is from genome assembly GCA_018334495.1 of Oleiphilaceae bacterium. Taxonomy (GTDB): domain Bacteria; phylum Pseudomonadota; class Gammaproteobacteria; order Pseudomonadales; family Oleiphilaceae; genus Marinobacter. The sequence goes on along the minus strand of JAGXLV010000083.1, from coordinate 2,318 downwards.
CACAGCCTCTCGCTGGCGAAGCAATCCCTGCCACGACGCATTTACCTGCTTCCTGTCTCCAACCGCCCGTTTCTGCCCGCTCAGGTACAGCCGGTGGTGGTTAACCAGAAGCCCTGGAGTGAAACACTCAAGCGAGTCAACGAAACCGACCATACCGTGCTCGGCCTGTGCTTTATCGACAATCCCGAGCAGGACGAACCCGTACCCGAATCCGGGGATCTTGCCACCATGGGATGCGCTGTGCGTGTCCACCACAGTCAGGCCGACAGCGGCAAGGTGCAATTCATCGCTCAGGGCCTGCAGCGTTTCCGCATCGTTCAGTGGCTGCGCCGGCGACCGCCCTTTCTCGTCGAGGTGGAGTATCCTGAAGAACCGGAAGAGCCAAAGGAAGAGCTCAGGGCCTACACCCTGGCCATTATCAGCGCCATCAAGGATCTGCTGCGCTCAAACCCGCTCTATGGCGAGGACGTCAAACAATACCTGTCGCGGTTTGGCCCCGAAGACAGTTCGCCGCTGGCGGATTTCGGCGCCTCCATGACCAGCGCCAAGGGCCGGGAACTGCAGGAAGTCCTCGACACCGTGCCCCTGCTCCGCCGCATGGAGAAAGTGCTCCTGCTCATGCGCAAGGAACAGGAAGTGGCGCGCATGCAAGCCGAAATCAACGAACAGGTGAACGACAAGGTACAAAAACACCAAAGGGAATTCTTCCTGCGCGAGCAACTCAAGGTGATCCAACGAGAGCTTGGCATGGCCAAGGACGACAGGACCGCCGATGCCGAGCGCTTCCAGGCGCGTATGGATGAGCTTGATCCGCCCGAGCATGTCCGGACGCGCTTCAACGATGAGCTCCAGAAACTCCAGATTCTGGAACAGGGGTCACCGGAATACGGCGTGACCCGGAATTATCTGGACTGGATTACGTTACTGCCCTGGGGCAGGACGTCAGAGGATCATTTTGACCTTGCCCAAGCCAGGCGCGTGCTGGACCGGGACCACGACGGTCTTGAGGATGTAAAAGACCGGATTGTGGAGTTTCTCGCCGAAGGCAGCTTCAAGGGCGAAGTGTCCGGCTCTATCCTGTTACTGGTAGGCCCGCCCGGCGTCGGCAAGACCTCCATTGGCCATTCCGTGGCCGACGCCCTGGGGCGCAAGTTCTATCGTTTCAGTGTCGGCGGCATGCGCGACGAAGCCGAGATCAAAGGCCATCGCCGGACCTACATTGGCGCCATGCCGGGCAAATTCGTCCAGGCCCTGAAAGAGTCCGGGGTTTCCAACCCGGTGATCATGCTGGATGAAGTCGATAAGATTGGTGCCTCCTACCAGGGCGATCCGGCGTCGGCACTGCTGGAGACGCTGGACCCTGAGCAGAACCGGGAGTTTCTCGATCACTACCTGGATGTCCGGCTCGATCTGTCCAAGGTGCTGTTTATCTGCACGGCCAACCAGTTGGACACGATTCCCCGGCCGTTGCTGGATCGAATGGACACCATTCGACTGTCCGGCTATATCGCGGAAGAAAAAGTCGATATCGCCAAGCATCACCTGCTGCCAAGGTTGCTTGACCGGGCCGGTTTGAAGAAAAAACAGCTGAATATTTCCGACGCCGCAATCAAGCAGGTCATAGAAGGCTATGCCAGAGAAGCCGGGGTGCGGAATCTGGAAAAACAGCTGCACAAAATTCTGCGCAAAGCCATTGTGCGCTTGCTGGAAACGCCGGAGAGCCAGGTTCGGGTAGGCGTGACCGACCTGGTCACTTATCTCGGCCAGCCGCCTTTCCGCAAGGAAAAATCCCTCAAGGGTGTGGGCGTGGTCACCGGGCTGGCCTGGACCGCCATGGGCGGGGCGACTCTGAGCATTGAAGCGTCCCGGATCCACAGCAGCCACCGGGGCTTCAAGCTGACCGGACAACTGGGCGAGGTCATGCGGGAATCCGCCGACATTGCCCACAGTTACGTGTCATCCAATCTGAAACGCTTTAAAGCTGATACGGCGTTCTTCGACAAGTCCTTTGTGCACCTTCACGTACCCGAGGGCGCGACACCCAAAGACGGACCCAGCGCCGGCGTCACCATGGCCACGGCGTTGCTCTCCATCGCCCGGCGGGAAGCGCCAAAACAGGGCCTGGCCATGACCGGTGAACTGACATTGACCGGCCAAGTGTTGCCCGTCGGCGGCATTCGGGAGAAAGTGATTGCCGCGAGGCGCCAGAAGATCAATACGCTGATCCTTCCGGATGCCAACAAGGGCGATTATGAAGAATTACCGGACTACCTGAAGGAAGGTCTGGACGTGCATTTTGCCCGCCAGTATTCCGATGT
>JAGXLV010000149.1 GCA_018334495.1 Oleiphilaceae bacterium | reverse complement strand
GATTTCCCATAATCATTACGATCATCTGGACGAAACCACGATTCGCAAACTGTACAAGCGCTTTGGTAACGCCCTGTGTTTCTGCATTCCGCAAGGCCTGAGACCCTGGTTCGAGAAACGAGGCATTTATAATCTGGTGGAACTGGCCTGGTGGCAGTCGGCGACCCTGCCTGCCAGCCAAGAAGTTTTTTGCCTGCCCACACAGCATTTCAGCGGCCGCTCGGCAACAGACACCAACCAGTCTCTTTGGTGCAGCTGGTTGCTCGAGATAAACGGCTACCGTTTCTATTTTGGCGGGGACACCGGTTACGCCGGGTTCTTTCGGCAGATCGGCGAGCTGTTTGCGCCCATCGACCTGGCCTTGCTGCCCATTGGCGCTTACGAGCCGCGCTGGTTCATGTCGCCGGTTCACGTGTCGCCGGAGGAAGCGGTTTGCATTCACCAGGATATCGGCGCACGTCAATCCGTCGCCATGCACTGGGGCACTTTCGTTCTCACCGATGAACCCATGGACGAGCCGCCGAAGCGGCTGGGCCAGGCTTTAAGTGATCAGAAAATTGACCCGCTGGATTTTTCGGTGATGCAGCACGGCGAAACACGGCGCTTTCCACCTGGCAACGCCACTCGGGCAACCCAAGGCCAGCCTTAACGCCGGCCAACGGTTGCCCCGTTGCCGCTATCGCATGTCCGCATCCACCGCAATCGGCCGACCCGGCTCTGTGCGCATGGGAACCAGACGCAGCAGATGACCTTCTTCCCCATCGACGATGGCGAAAATCGTGTCATCCGGCGCCTGGGTCAAATCGCGGATGCGCCGCTGCATATCCAGTCTCTCTTCAATTGCGATGCGCTCGCCATCCATGACCAACCGCACCAGCGCCTTGGACGAAAGCCCGCCAACGAGTATGTTGCCCTGCCACTCGGGGATGAGCTCACCGTCGTAAACCATGGCCCCTGACGGCGAGACCACCGGTGTCCAGGTCCGCACTGGCTGGGTGTATTCATCAGTACCCTGGTGAGGCGGAATCGTCGCCCTGTTGTAATGAGAGCCGTTGCTGACCGTCGGCCAGCCATAATTCTTACCGGCTTCAATCAGATTCACTTCATCGCCGCCGAGGGGCCCCATCTCGAAGACCCAGAGCTGCTCTGACTCGGGGTGCATCACAGCCGAAAGCATATTGCGATGACCAACACTCCAGATGTCATCACGGGCATCGTCCTGTCCGACGAACGGATTGTCTTCGGGAATGGAGCCATCACGATTGATACGAACGACTTTGCCCAGATTCGAGGTCAGGCTCTGAGCCGGGTCAAAACGCATGCGGTCACCAGACGTGATCAACAACTTGCCGTCAGGGGCGAATACAAGACGGTGGCCAAAATGGCCCCGGCCCAGGGTTTTCGGCACCTGACGCCAGATCACCTCAAGGTCCTGCAAGCGGTTACCGTCAAGGCGACCCCGAGCGACGGCACCGCCACGAACAATATCGTCGGACTTGTCGACGTAATCGGCAAAGCGGGCATCGCCGGTGTCGCGCATGCCGGAGGGTTGCTGTTCCGCCGCTTCGACATAGGAAATATAAACGAGGTTATTGTCGGAGAAGTCGGGGTCCAGAGCCACGTCCAGCAAACCGCCCTGTTCAGTCGGCGCATCGCGATAGACCACCTCGGGCACACCTTCAACCGGGTCGGACAGCTCGCCCTGGGCCCAGATGCGAAGTCGTCCCGGCTTCTCAGTGATCAGCATACGGTCGCCGGGCAGCAGTGCCATGCCCCAGGGAAACTCAAGAACAGCCAGCTCTTCAATTTCGAAATCACCTATGCTTGAAGAAACCTGGACAGGCGGCGCCTGATCCTCGGTTTGGGCATGAACAACCGAAAATGGCGAAAAGAAAAAGCCCGCAATCAGAAACAGACTCAGCAGGGGTGAAAACCTGTTGCCTGAAAGTCCGGAAAGGCGGCGGAAAACGGCTCGGGAAAAACAAGAGTGAGTGATTGGAACTGTCGGCATCGTGAGCATCCTGTTCACGTGGATTTTCAGTGGCAACTGCAAAATTCCACCGACCTATTCCCATTCTATTTAGCCGTGAGCCCTGCGTCCATGGGAACCAGGTTCTTGATCCGAGATACAGCCTCCTCGATATAGTCCAGAGCCTCCCCTGCTCAGCGAACCTGGGATACGCCACTGAAGGCCCGGGTCTGGCGACTGCCATTCCCTGGGTTTCCCAAGATCTCAGAGGTAGGGTGGGCAGTCTGTGAAATGAGCCGATCGGCCTGGGTTTATATGGAATCCTTCCGTGGAACCAGACCAACAGGCTTCCAAGTCGACCTATTTTTATACCAGATTCTGCTCCCGCGCCATGGCAGCCGCCGCTTTCGGCCCGGTCCACAATGACGGCAGGATAATCAGCGATACCGGTATGGCGGTCAGCACAATGAATTGCTGCAAGACGCCGATCTGGCCTGCCCCCATGTAGAGCAGAATTGCGGCCATGACCGCCATGGCACCGCCCCAGAAAACGCGAATCAGGGGGCTGGGCTCGTCGTGGCCGGCACCGACCATGGCGATCGCGTAACTCATGGAGTCACCGGTGGTGGCAACGAAGATGGTGGTGAGCAACAGGATAGCCGCCGCCATCCAGGTGCCGCCAGGCAGGGCCTGGGCCACGGTCAGGGTGGCCACATCAAAACGAAAATCACCAAGCGCAGCGGTCAGGTCAAAGGTTTCATTGAGCTGGTGGTAGATCCCAGAGCCGCCCAACAGGGTGAACCAGATGCTGGTGGCGACAGGCGCCAATACAGCGACTGCCAGGATCATTTCACGAACCGTCCGGCCGCGTGAAATGCGGCTGACAAATACCGCCATCAAAGGCGTATAGCCAATAAACCAGGCAAAGAAAAACACCGTCCACCATTTCATCCACCAAGCCGGGGCGGTTTCCGAGGTTAATGTGGCCATGGTGAAGAAAGAGGTGATGTATTCACCCATACCCTGCACGTAAGTGTTGACCAGGAACAAAGTCGGACCGAAGACAAGAATAACCCCCCCGATGGCCAGTGCCAGGATGACGTTAAAACGACTCAGCAACTGTATGCCACGGTGAAGCCCTGTCATGGCCGAGGTCATGTAGACGGCAGCCAGGATCGCCAACACCACCAGCTGGGTGCCATAACCGTCGGCGATGCCAAACAGTTCGTGCAAGCCAAAACTCATCTGGGTAGCGAGAAAGCCGATCGGCCCGACCGTACCCGCCACCACGGCAATGACGCAAAACGAATCAATGACGCCCCCCAGGCGCCCCTTGATCACCGATTCGCCGAACACCGGGTAAAGCAGGGTTCGGGGTTGCAGCGGCTTGCCCTGAACAT
>JAGXLV010000003.1 GCA_018334495.1 Oleiphilaceae bacterium | reverse complement strand
ATAATCGGGTGGTTTAGAGGTCATTTACCAGGCGCCGTTCCGAGTGCGCCAGACCAAAGGGCGACACGCGCTCAAGGGTTGGAAACTGCGTGCAATCTGTCGTAGCCTAGAGTCAAATATAAGCAGCAATACACCTACATCTTAAAATCGGGAGTTTTCGGATTCCAGCGCCTGGGCTGTCTTGCAGCATTCTGTCTGCGGCGGTTGTCGAAATCAGAGCTCACCTCAAGTTGTAAGCCGGGTCTTGTCTTAGCAGCATCCCCGAGCCCAATTTGATTTGGCTTGGCATCGAAACCAAAAGGCAGGAGCGTCGAATGAGCGACGATCGATTAAAAGAACTCGCCGAGGCCGCGGGGCTTGTCCTCGAATGGCAGGACAGCGAAGGTCGCACTCAATATCTGGCCCCTGACGTTCAAAGAACGCTTCTGCCATTGCTGGGCTTTGGCGTGGACACGGATGAGGCTGTCAAAAAGGGCCTCGAGCGTCTGCGATGTCAGAAAAAGCCAGCGTCACCGGCGCAGTTACCGCCCCTTGTGACTGCGGATCAGGGGGTTGCCGTTCGGCTTCCGTGTCCGCTTTTACCGGGCACAGCCTACACCCTGGCGCTCGAAAACGGAGAAACCCGGCACAGCCGGGTAGGTTCCGGGGGCGACATCGAGCCTGTTACCCTTCACGGTTACCATCGGCTGGAGATACAGGGTGCGCGGGTGACTCTGGCTGTCGCGCCACCGCGTTGTTATTCCGTTGCGGATGCCTCCGGCCGCGAAAAGCCCCGGCTGTGGGGCCTGGCGGCCCAGCTTTATTCGCTGCGCCGTACTGGCGATGGCGGCTTCGGCGATCTTCAGGCTTTAACCTCTTTTTGTCGCAGCGCCGCACAAACGGGCGCCGATGCGGTAGCAATCAGCCCGACCCATGCCATGTTCGTTGCCAATCCGGCCCATTACGGCCCTTACTCGCCTTCGAGCCGTCTGTTCCATAACGCCCTCTACTGCGCCCCTGAACAAGTGCTTGGCGAAGCCATGGTCAGCGCTGCAATTCAGCGCTGCAATCTGGCCCAAAGGCTGGAAGATCTGGAGAACCTGCCATTGATCGACTGGCCAGGCGCCGGCAGGACCAAGCTGATTTTACTGCGGGAGCTTTACGAGGATTTCGTGGCGTCACTAAGCCCTGACATGGATGCTTTGCGGGAACAACTGGCGGAATTTCGTTGCAAGGGCGGCAGCATGCTGGAGGATCATTGCCGTTTTGAAGCCCTGATGGCCGCCCAGGATGCGCACGATTGGCGGCAATGGCCGCTGGATCTGCGTGATCCCCGCAGCGATGTGGTGGAAAGATTCGCCCGCAGCAATGCCCATGAAGTCCGCTATTACGCGTTTTTGCAATGGCTGGCGTCTGAGGGTTTGTCCCGGGCTCAGGTATCGGCTCGTGAGGCGGGCATGAAAGTCGGCCTGATTGCCGATCTGGCGGTTGGCACCGATCATGGCGGCAGCCAGACCTGGAGCCGCAAAGAGGAAATGCTGGAAGGGCTTTCGATCGGCGCGCCTCCCGATGCTTTCAACGTTCACGGTCAGGACTGGGGGCTGTGTTCTTTCTCTCCCCATGGCCTGGTGCAGTCCGGTTTTCGCAGCTTTATCGACATGCTGCGAGGCAATTTAGCCCATGCCGGCGGTCTGCGTATCGACCATATCCTCGGGTTTCTGAGGCTGTGGCTGGTTCCTCATGGCAAGGGGCCGAAACAGGGCGGCTATGTGCGCTTCCCGCTCAAGGATCTACTGCGATTGGTGGCTCTGGAATCCGTTCGCCACAGAGCGATCGTGGTAGGGGAAGATCTGGGCACGGTTGCGCCCGGTTTCAGCGAGCAGCTGGCGGAGCGCGGCATCATGGGTATGAATGTCCTGTGGTTTGAACGCGATGATGACGGTGAATTTTTGGCACCGGAACAATGGTCAGCCAACGCCATGGCCATGACCAGCACCCATGATCTTCCGACGGTGGCGGGCTGGTGGGTCGGCCGCGATGTCGAGTGGCGTGGTGGTATGGGTTTGTTACCCGAATCACAAACTCTTGAGGACGCGCGCGAAGAACGCAGAAAAGAGCGGGTGCAACTGGCGCACCGGCTGGGGCTCAGCATTCACCTGGGCGAAGAGAGATTTCGTGCCAGCGATTTCGGCGCCTCCCAGGTCCTTCAGGGCTGTGCCCGCCACCTGGGACAAACCGCATCACCGCTGGCCATTCTGCCGGTTGAGGATGCCCTGGGCCTGGAAGAACAGGCCAATTTGCCGGGCACATTGACCGAACACCCCAACTGGCGGCGGCGATGGTCCCCCGAGGCGGCGGCCATGCTAATGCCCGAGGAGGTGCGCCACCGTTTGCGGACATTGCACGAAGCCCGAACCGAGTTCGAACGCAAAACTAAAAACCGACATTCCCGGGTGTACAGGAGTTGAAGCGGTAAGCGCCCACCGCCGGTCAGGCAAAGGAGAAAGCCAATGGCCCGAGAAGCACGCAACCCCCTTAAAGTGGCAGCCGTCGAGGATCCCGCCGGCGCTGTCATCAAAGCGGCCAAAAGCCCGCGTATTGCCATCGAGTCGGTACAACCGGCCCTTGATCAGGGACGTTTTGCCGCCAAAGCTGTGGCAGGTGAAACGATTGCCGTGACGGCGGCTATTTTTGCCGACGGCCATGAAATGCTGGCGGCCAGGGTTCGTTGGCGCGATGAGCAGAATCAATGGCAAAGCGTCCCGATGACCCGGGTATTGCCTTTGGGCAACGATCTCTGGGAAGCGGATATCCGGTCGGCGCGACTGGGTCGCAATGCCTTCGTTATTGAAGCCTGGTGGGACCGGTTCGGCACCTATCGGGACGAGTTGTATAAAAAACATCATGCCGGCGTGCCGGTTGCCCTGGAGCTTGAAGAAGGTCGCATCCTGCTTGAAACGGCGATCAGGGCGGCCAAGGGCAAAATCCGCAAAGGCTTGAGCGCGTTGTACGATAGCCTTCAGCAGAGCGAGAGCGATACTGACCGGGTGGCGCTGATGCTTGATGCCGAGACCCGGACCCTGATGGAAGAGGCGGATCCTCGTCTGTTCCGGGTTCGCAGCCGTGAGTACCCTTTTTATGTGGATCGCTTCAAAGCAGTGTTCGGGGCCTGGTATGAACTTTTTCCCCGTTCCGAGACCGGTGATCCCGCCCGGCACGGTACCTTCAAGGATGTTCATAAACGCTTGCCGACACTTCGGGACATGGGCTTTGATGTGCTTTATTTTCCGCCCATTCACCCCATCGGGCAACTGCACCGGAAGGGCAGGAACAACACACTTGAGGCAGCCTACGACGACGTTGGCAGCCCCTACGCCATCGGCAGTGACGAAGGCGGCCACGACGCGATTCATCCCCAGCTTGGCACCTTTGAGGATTTTCGCGAGCTCGAACGCGCGGCCGCTGACCATGGCATGGAAATCGCCCTGGATTTCGCCATTCAGTGCTCCCAGGATCACCCCTGGCTGAAAGAGCACCCCGGCTGGTTTTCCTGGCGTCCCGACGGCTCGATCCGCTACGCTGAAAACCCGCCGAAAAAATACCAGGACATCGTCAACGTCGATTTTTACGCGAAAGGCGCGATTCCCGACCTCTGGCTGGCTCTGCGAGATGTGGTTCAGACCTGGGTTGATCAGGGCGTGCGTATTTTCCGGGTGGACAACCCCCACACCAAACCCTTCTCTTTCTGGGAATGGTTGATCGACGATATCCACAGCCGTGACCCGGGCATTATCTTCCTGTCGGAAGCCTTTACCCGACCCACCGTAATGCTGCAGTTGGGCAAGCTTGGTTTTACCCAGAGCTACACCTACTTCACCTGGCGTCACGGCAAGGACGAGCTTACCGAATACTTGGAGCAACTGAACAGCGAGCCCTGGGCTTCGGGCTTCCGGCCCAATTTTTTTGTTAACACGCCGGATATCAACCCCTTTTTCCTTCAATCCTCCGGGCGCGGCGGTTTTCTGATCCGGGCGGCCCTGGCCGCTCTTGGCTCGGGCAGTTGGGGCCTTTATTCCGGCTTTGAATTGTGCGAGGCCGAGCCCGTGCCGGGTAAAGAGGAATACCTGAGTTCGGAGAAATACGAAATACGACCACGGGATTACGCCGCACCCGGCAACATCGTGTACGAGATTTCCCAGCTCAATCGCATCCGGCGGGAAAATCCGGCCCTGCAGACCCATTTGGGAATCCGTTTCCATGTCATTCACAACGACCGTCTGCTGTATTTCTCCAAGCGCACTCCGGACAACAGCAACATCCTTTTTGTGGTGATCAACCTGGATCCTTTCGCGGCCCAGGGCGGACCCTTCGAGTTGCCGTTATGGGAATTGGGCTTGCCGGACGACGCCGAGCTGGAGGCGGAGGATTTAATGACCGGCCATCACTGGACCTGGTACGGCAAATGGCAGTGGACGCATCTGGATCCACTGGCGCTGCCCTTCGGGGTCTGGAGGGTAAGATTACCGGAGGCGGAGCAGTGAATCCGAGCCCGGCAAGGTACCGGCTGACGAAAGGAGGCGAGCGCGCTGATGGGAGCGAATAGCGAACACGATGATACCGACATGACCGAGTTTCTGGATGACCCCTTCTGGTACAAGGATGCGGTGATCTATCAGCTCCATGTGAAATCGTTTTTCGACAGCAACGACGACGGCGTTGGTGATTTCAAAGGCCTTATGCAAAAACTGGATTACATCGTCGGGCTGGGGGTCAACACCCTTTGGTTATTACCGTTCTACCCGTCGCCCCGGCGCGACGACGGTTACGACATCGCGGAATACTGCGCCGTCAGTCCGGATTACGGAACCCTGGAGGATGCCCAAGCCTTTGTTACCGAAGCTCACCGGCGCAATCTCCGGGTCATCACCGAGCTGGTGATCAATCACACCTCGGACCAGCACCCCTGGTTCAAACGCGCCCGTGAGGCCCCGGAAGGTTCGCCGGAGCGCGAGTTTTACGTCTGGTCCGATACTGACGAGAAATACCCCGGAACCCGGATTATTTTCACCGATACCGAAACCTCCAACTGGACCTGGGATCCGTTTGCCGGTGCCTATTTCTGGCACCGGTTCTACTCCCATCAGCCGGATCTCAACTTCGATAACCCGGAGGTCCTTGATGAGCTGCTCAAAGTGATGGAGTACTGGCTGGACATGGGCGTTGATGGCCTGCGCCTGGACGCCATCCCGTACCTGGTGGAACGGGAAGGCACCAATAACGAGAACCTGCCGGAAACCCACGAGGTGCTCAAACGTATCCGCAGAGTCATCGACGAACGCTATCCGGACCGCATGTTACTGGCCGAAGCCAATCAGTGGCCGGAGGATACCCAGCCTTATTTCGGTGACGGGGATGAGTGCCACATGGCGTTTCACTTCCCCCTGATGCCGCGCATGTACATGGCGCTGGCCCAGGAGGACCGCTTTCCCATCACCGATATTCTGCGCCAGACCCCGGAAATTCCGGATAACTGCCAGTGGGCCATTTTCCTGCGCAACCACGATGAACTAACCCTGGAGATGGTCACTGACAAGGAACGCGACTACCTCTGGAATCATTACGCCGCAGACCGCCGGGCCCGTATCAATCTGGGTATCCGGAGGCGTTTGGCGCCCCTGCTGGAACGGGACCGCCGCCGCATCGAGCTATTGAACAGCCTGCTGCTATCCATGCCCGGCACGCCGATTCTGTACTATGGTGACGAGATTGGCATGGGCGACAACATTTACCTGGGTGACCGTGACGGTGTACGCACCCCCATGCAGTGGTCGATGGACCGTAACGGCGGGTTCTCCCGGGCGGATCCGGCCAGCCTGGTGCTTCCGCCTATTATGGACCCGCTCTACGGCTTTCAGTCAGTGAACGTGGAGGCCCAGACGCGGGATCCTCATTCCCTGCTCAACAGCATGCGCCGGATGCTGAACGTACGGACTCAGCATCGGGGTTTCAGCCGGGGCCGGATGCGCCTCCTGTATCCGGCCAACCGCAACATTCTGGCTTACATACGGCAGAGTCCGCCGGAATCAGGATCAGACGCGGGAGCGTCTGAATCCCTTTTGTGCGTGGCGAACATGGCGCGCACGGCCCAGGCCGTGGAGCTGGACCTGGCCGAGTTCAACGGCCTGGTTCCGGTTGAGATGACCGGGGGCAGCGCCTTTCCGCCAATCGGGAACCTGCCCTACCTGCTGACCCTGCCGCCCTACGGTTTTTTCTGGTTCCTGATTACCACTGAGTCGGAAATGCCGTCCTGGCATTTGGCAGCGCCTGAGCCCATGCCGGATTACGCCACTTTGATCATCAAGCGGCAGCTCAATGAAGTGCTTGAGGGGGCCCCGCGCAAAGAGCTGGAGAAAGAAGTGCTGCCGACCTACCTGGCCAAGCGGCGCTGGTTCGGAGCCAAGCAGGCGAAGATTCAGCGGGTCCGGGTTCTTGAGGCGGTCCGGATTGGCGATCCGGAACAGGAGTTCCTGATGAGCGAAATCGAAGTTCGCCATAGCAAGGGCACGGACCATTACCAGCTGCCCCTGGCGTTTCTGGCCGAAGACGATCAAACCCACGTGCTGGCCCGCCAGTTGGCCATGGCCCGGGTTCGTCGCGGTCGCGAGGTGGGGCTTTTGACCGATGCAGTGGCGTTGGAGGCGTTTGGGCTCTGTTTGCTGAAAAACCTGCGGGAAAGTCGTCGGCTGCCCTGGGGTCATAAAGGTGAGGGCAAGGGTGAGTTGCGCTTCAGCCCGAGCTCGTTGCTGGCGGACCTGGAGTTGCCGGCGGATGCCGAAGTCGTGTCTCAGGGCGTGGAGCAATCCAACAGTTCGATTGTCATCGGCCGTCAATTGGTCATCAAGGTCTTGCGGCGTATCGAGCCTGGCATTCATCCGGAGGCGGAAATCGCGCATTACCTGACGGCTCATGATTTCAAGCATGTGCCGCCGTTTTACGGTGACCTGGCCCGTCATGAGGCGGGCTCGGAGCCCCAGACTCTGATGCTGGCCCAGGGTTATATCGAGAACCAGGGCGATGCCTGGGCCTGGACGCGCAACACTCTCGAGCGGGCCATTCACCATGCCGTTCTGGGGGACACCACAGAGCATGAAAAAGCCTATGGGCCTTTTGACGAGCTGGAAGCGTTTGCCGGCAAGCTCGGCCAGCGCCTGGGTGAATTGCACCGGGTGCTGGCAAAGCCCACCCGGGATGCGGCATTCCAGCCTGAAGTGGCCGACGATGAGCAGGTTCAGATCTGGACTGATCGCGTCAGGCAGCGGGTGGAAGAAGCGCTCGACCTTTTGCAGACACACCGCCGCAACGCCTCTGAAACAGATCGTCAATTGGCCGATCATGTTCTTCAGCAGCGGGATTCGCTGCTCAAGAACGTGGCAACTCTGGCCGGCCAGGCCAAGGGCAGTTTGCTGACCCGTATTCACGGCGATCTGCATCTGGGGCAGGTGCTGGTGGCTCACGATGACGCCTATCTGATCGATTTCGAAGGTGAGCCGGCCAGACCCTTGAGCGAGAGGCGGGCAAAGGATTGCCCCTGGAAGGATGTCGCCGGCATGCTGCGTTCGTTTGATTACGCCGGCGCGATCATCGGTGAAAAGCTAAGTGCAGACGAAGCGGGTCCTAACGCGGGCGAGCAGAGACGGGAGCTTGCCGAACAGTTCCGGAATATGGGCAGCCAGGTCTTCCTTCGCAGCTATCTTGAAAGCGCTCGTGACATCGCCCACCAATGGCACAGTCCCGAAGGCGAAAAGGCCGCGCTGGCGCTTTTCATGCTCGAGAAAACCGCCTACGAAATCGCCTACGAGGCCGCGAACCGGCCGACCTGGCTCAGTGTCCCACTGACGGGCCTGGTGGCGATCGTCGATCAGACATCCAAGGGAGAGTAGAATGAACGAATCCGTCGTGAAAACCGGGAGGCATAAGGATGACAGCCTCCGGCTACCCCGCCTTGATGCGGAAGCACTCACGGATGCCAGGCACGGTAACCCGTTTTCCGTGCTCGGCGTTCACCAGACACCGAATGGCCCGGTGCTTCGCGCCTTTGTGCCCGGCGCCCTTGGCGTCGATGTGCTTGATCATGAGGATAATTCGCTGCGATGCAGCCTGACCCAGATTCAGATTCCGGGCCTGTTCGCGGCCCGGCTACCGCATGCGGCGCCTTACCGGTTGCGAGTTCGCTGGCCCGATGGCGCCGTTGAAGAAGCCGAGGATCCTTATGCCTTCGGCCTTTTGCTTGGCGACGTCGATCTGTATCTGATCGGCGAGGGCACCCACCGTAACCTGGGTCATTGCCTGGGCGCCCAGCCCATGACCGTAGACGGCGTTGAGGGCGTACGCTTCGCCGTCTGGGCGCCCAATGCCCGAAGGGTCTCGGTTGTCGGCGACTTCAACCGCTGGGACGGACGCCGTCACGGCATGCGCAAGCGCCAGCCCACCGGTGTCTGGGAGCTGTTCCTGCCGAAGCTGGGGCCGGGAACCGCCTATCAGTATGAAGTCGTCGATGTTCACGGCGAAATGGTGCTCAAGGCGGATCCGGTCGCGCTGGCCACCGAACCACCACCGAGCACGGCGTCAGTGGTTGCCGACACCAGGCCTTTTGAATGGCATGACGATGACTGGATCGCCCGGCGCGCGGAAATGCAGGCGTACGACAGCCCCGTTTCGGTTTACGAGATTCATGCAGCCTCCTGGCGTAAACACGGCGGCGAGCATGGTGAAATCTATGACTGGCTGGCCCTGGCCGAACACCTGGTACCTTATGTTCTTGACCTGGGTTTTACCCACATCGAACTGATGCCGATCATGGAGCATCCCTTTGGCGGCTCCTGGGGCTATCAGGCCCTGGGCCAGTTCGCGCCCAGCGGCCGCTTCGGCAATACCCGGGATTTTGCCTATTTCGTCGACACCTGCCATCAGGCCGGGCTTGGCGTCATCCTGGACTGGGTGCCCGCGCATTTCCCCACGGACTCCCATGGTCTGGGCCGCTTCGACGGCACCGCGCTTTACGAGTACGAGCATCCCTTCGAGGGCTTCCACCAGGACTGGGACACCTACATCTACAACCTGGGGCGGCGTGAAGTGCATGGCTTTATGCTGTCCTCGGCGCTGCATTGGCTGCGGCATTACCATGTCGACGCCCTTAGGGTGGATGCGGTGGCTTCCATGCTGTATCGGGATTATTCCCGCAAAGCCGGGGAGTGGATTCCCAACGAATACGGCGGCCGGGAAAATCTCGAAGCCATCGACTTCCTGCGTCATCTTAATAACGTCGTGACAGAGGACCTGCCCGGCGCCCAGGTCATCGCCGAGGAATCCACGGCCTGGCCTGGCGTCACCCAGCCCACCGTCGGCGATGGCCTTGGCTTCGCCTACAAATGGAATATGGGCTGGATGCACGACACGCTGACCTATATGGCCAATGATCCGCTTTACCGTTCCTATGCCCACGACCAGTTAACCTTCGGTCTGATTTATGCCTTTTCCGAAAAATTCGTCCTGCCGATTTCCCACGACGAGGTGGTCCACGGCAAAGGCTCACTGGTTTGCAAAATGCCCGGCGATGAGTGGCAAAAGTTTGCCAACCTCCGAGCCTACCTCTCGTTCATGTGGACCCACCCTGGCAAAAAACTGCTGTTTATGGGCTGCGAGTTCGGCCAGTGGCGGGAATGGAGCCATGACCGGGAACTGGACTGGCACCTGCTTGGCCACGGCCTTCACGAAGGCACGCAGCGGGTGATTCGCGACCTTAATCGGCTTTATCGCGAACGCCCCGAGTTGCATCAGCGTGACACCCAATCCGACGGCTTTGAATGGGTGATTGGCGACGACCGGAACAACAGTGTATTTGCCTGGCTGCGGCACGATGCCAGAGATGAATCCGTACTGATTGTGGCCAATATGACGCCGGTGCCGCATCACAATTACGAGGTCGGGGTGCCCCGGCTCGGTGGCTGGCGGGAGATTTTCAACAGTGATTCCGAGTTTTACGGCGGTAGCAATCTCGGCAACGGCGGCCCGCTAACGGCTCTGGATAAGGCCTTTCACGGGCAGTCCGCAAGTCTGTTACTGACCCTGCCGCCATTGGGCGTGATTGTTCTGTGTCCGGAAAGTAACGCTGAATGAAAAAGCGGGTTAACGTTTTCGCGGTCGGTGACAAATAGAAAAGCGGTCAGTTGTTGTGTGGCAAGCGGTTGACCACAGGAGGTGATCGACATCCGGAGCCGAGGGCTTCCCAAACATTCAAGGAGCATTTCATGTCAGCAGGCAAACGTTTTGTTAGCCGTCTCACCCGCCAGACCCACGCCCTGGTGCTGGCTGGCGGACGTGGCAGCCGTCTTCATGAACTCACCAACTGGCGGGCAAAACCCGCGGTGCCTTTTGGCGGTAAGTTCCGCATCGTGGATTTCCCGCTTTCAAACTGCATCAACTCGGGCATCAACCGGATTGGTGTTGTTACCCAGTACAAGGCCCACTCCCTGATTCAGCACATTCAACGTGGCTGGGGCTTTTTTCGGGGCGAAATGGACGAATTCATCGACATACTGCCGGCCCAGCAACGAATCGAAACCTCCTGGTATGAAGGCACCGCGGATGCGGTCATGCAAAACCTGGATATCATCAGAAGCCATAATCCGACCTACGTCCTGATTCTGGCGGGCGACCACGTCTACAAAATGGATTATGGCACCATGCTTGCCGCTCATGTGGAACAGGAGGCCGACATCACGGTAGGTTGTGTCGAGGTGCCGGTGGAAGAAGCTTCGGCGTTTGGAGTGATGACGGTGGACACTGACTACCGGGTCACAAAATTTCTTGAAAAGCCCGCTAATCCGAAGCCGTTGCCCGATAAACCGGGGCAAACGCTGGCTTCCATGGGGATCTATGTTTTCAGTACCCAGGTGTTGTTTGATGAATTGAGGCGGGATCATCAATCCGAAACCTCCGCCCATGATTTCGGCAAAGACATCATTCCCTCAGCTATCGAGCGATTAAATGTCATGGCTTTTCCGTTCCGCGATCCGATCAGAGGCGACGGCGCCTACTGGCGCGATGTGGGCACCATCGACGCCTTGTGGCAGGCCAACCTTGAGCTGATCGGCACCAGCCCGGAACTGAATCTTTACGACTCCGACTGGCCGATATGGACCTACCAGGAACAGTTGCCCCCGGCCAAATTCGTGTTTGATCAGGACCAGCGGCGGGGCATGGCAGTGGATTCCATGGTAGCTGGCGGCTGCATTATTTCCGGCGCGGTTGTGCGGCACTCGCTGCTGTTTTCCCAGGTCAGGGTGCATTCGTTCGCCGAGGTGAGCGACTCGGTCATTTTTCCGGATGTCCATATCGGCAGACATTGCCGGATTCACAAAGCCGTTATCGACAGAGGCTGTCGCATACCGGAGGGCACGGACATAGGCCTGAACCCGCAGCAGGACAAGGCGCGCTATCACGTCTCCGCCAAGGGCGTCACTCTGGTGACTCCCGAGATGCTGGGACAGGATTATCCTCACGGACTTTGACGCACTGGACAAAATACAGAAGCGTCAGAAAAAAAGGAGCAGGTAACTTATGACTCTTGCCCGTGATCATCAGCTGAGCCCAGGTCTTTACGATGGGGTTGCACTCGACCTTGACGGCGTTATTACCAGCACGGCGCAAACTCACGCCCAGGCCTGGAAGGCCGTGTTTGATGAGCTTTTGTCGCGACAGGGTTCGGAGAAACCCTTCGATATCGACAGGGATTACCGCCAGTTTGTCGATGGCAAACCCCGCTATGAAGGCGTGCTCAGTTTTCTCGAGTCCCGAGGTATAGACCTGCCCTGGGGAAACACCAGCGACAGCCCCGGCTTTGACACCGTCTGCGCCATCGGCAACCGCAAGAACCAGCTTTTTCAGGACCTTCTCAAGAAAGGCGGTGTCGAGGTATTTCCGTCGAGCCTGAGCTTCATCCGGCAGGCCAGAGAGGCCGGTCTTGCGGTCGGAGTGGCCTCGTCAAGCCGCAATTGCAAGGCTGTGCTGAAGGCTGGGGGTATTGAAGATCTTTTCGATGCCCGGGTTGATGGCGGGGACCTTGAGCAACTCGGGCTGGCGGGCAAGCCGGAACCGGACATGTTCCTGGAAACCGCCCGCAGGCTTGCCAGTGACCCCGGCCGCACGGTGGGCATCGAGGATGCGGCCTCCGGCATCGTGGCTTTGAAAAAGGCGGGTTTCGGCCTGGTGATCGGCGTCAGCCGGGGCGATGGCGCCGAGGATCTGCGCAGGTGCGGAGCCGACCTGGTTGTAGCCGATCTGTCGGAGCTCAGTCTCAGCCATGAAACATCTGCGAGTGTCGCCGACTCTGTCCAGTTGCCATCGGCTCTGGACCATTTGGACGAGATACTGTCTGACCAGCAGCGGGAAGTCGCTGTGTTCCTCGACTACGACGGCACCCTGACGCCCATTGTCGATCACCCCGATCACGCCATACTGAGCGATTCCATGCGCGCAACCCTGAACCGGTTGTCTGGTCTTTGCGAGGTGGCGGTTCTGAGTGGCCGCAATCTCGATGACGTTCGGGAGAAAGTGGCGATCCCCCGTCTCTGGTACGCCGGCAGTCATGGCTTCGACATCGCCGGGCCGGAAGGTCAGCGCCACCAGCATGAAGACAGCCAGCGCTTTCTCGAATCGCTCGACCAGGTGGAGCAGCAGGCCCGGCGCAGGTTGGCGGCCATTGAGGGTTGCCTGGTTGAACGCAAGCGTTTTTCCCTGGCCATTCATTATCGACAGGTCGCCCCGGCCGAGGTGCCCGAGGTGCAGGCCGTTACCGATGAACTGCTCAAGGCCCGGGACGATCTGCGACTGACCGCCGGCAAAAAGATCTTTGAACTACGGCCTGACATCGAATGGGACAAAGGTTATGCGCTGAACTGGTTAATGCAAAGCCGGGGGCTGCACCGGGATCGCTTCAAGCCGCTTTATATAGGCGACGATCTGACCGATGAGGATGCGTTTCGCGAAATTGCCAACGACGGCGTTGGCATCCTGGTGGCGCCGGAGGTCAGTTCCACCCGGGCGGCCTATCAATTGCAGGATACCGACGCGGTGGAAGCGTTTCTGGACGCACTTGGCGCGTACTTCGAAAGGATTCGATCATGACAGACGAAAAACTGATATATGACCATTTTGATTCTGACAGAGAGGCTCTGAGAGAGGCCCTCTGCACCCTTGGCAACGGTTATTTCGGTTCCCGCGGGGCTGCGCCCGAATCCCGTGCCGACAGGGTCCATTATCCCGGAACTTACAACGCCGGTTGCTTCAACCGGCTCAACACCGATATCGCTGGCAGAACCGTGGAAAACGAAGATCTGGTCAATTTACCCAATTGGCTGGATCTGAATTTCCGGTTTCCGGAGGGTGACTGGTTTGATATTGATAAGGTGGAGGTTCTCGAGTACCGCCAGGAGCTGGATTTTGGCAGGGCGGTCCTGAAGCGTTTCATCCGGTTTCGCGATTCCTCGGGCAGACAAACCCGGCTTGAGGAAGAGCGCCTGGTCTCCATGCACCAGCATCATCTGGCGGTATTGAAAACCTGTATTTTTGCCGAGGACTGGAGCGGCCCGATTGAGGTGCGAAGCGGTATTGACGGCGAGGTCACCAATGGCGGCGTCGCGCGTTACCAGAAACTGAATAATCAGCATCTTGAGCCCCTGGTCGTCGAGACCATTGATCACAAGCGCATGGTGCTTGAGGTCATGACCAGCCAATCCCGCATTCTGATTGCCATGGCGGCCAGCAATCGCTTCTGGCAGGGGGACGCAGAGATTGCGCTCAAGGCACGAGTGGAAAAGACGGAAAAGGCGATTGCTCATTATTATCAGGCTGACCTTTCCGAACAGACCCCGCTTGTCATTGAGAAAGTTGTCGCTCTGTTCACCTCCCGCGATCGGGCGATCAGTGAGCCGGGCCTGGAGGCGCGAAAACTGGTGGGCTGGGAAGGTCGATTCCAGGATTTGGTCAGGCCCCATGCCATTGTCTGGCAGCAGCTCTGGAACCGTTTCGACTTTTTTATCGAGCACGAAGATTCGGAGCAGCAGGCAGAGGCTAATCAGGTTCTGAATCTACATGTTCTGCATCTGCTGCAGACCTATTCACCCCATGTCATGGACCTGGACGTGGGTGTGCCCGCGCGGGGCCTGCATGGCGAGGCCTACCGGGGGCACATATTCTGGGATGAACTCTTTGTATTGCCGTTGCTCAACTTTCGCATGCCCGAGATCAGCAAGGCGCATCTGATGTACCGCTACCGGCGGTTGGATCAGGCAAGACGGGATGCGCGGGACGAAGGCTATCGCGGTGCCATGTACCCCTGGCAGAGTGGCAGCAACGGTCGCGAAGAAAGTCAGAGGCTGCATCTCAATCCCAAATCCGGTAACTGGATTCCCGATCACTCCCGCGTACAGCGTCATGTGGGTTCCGCCATTGCTTTCAATATCTGGCACTATTATGAGGTTACCGATGATTCGGCCTTCCTGTCTCTTTATGGCGCCGAAATGATCCTGGAAATCGCCCGTTTCTGGGCCAGCATTACAACCTATAATGCAGATCTGGCACGTTACGAAATCCTCGGCGTTATGGGGCCCGATGAGTTCCACGATGCCTACCCTGACTCATCCGAGCCCGGCGTTAATAACAATGCCTACACCAATGTCATGGCGGTCTGGGTCCTGCTACGGGCCCTGGAATTGAAGGCCATTCTGCCCAATTACCGCTTTGAAGAACTCTGTGATCAGTTGCAAATAAGCCGGGAGGAAATGCAGGAATGGCAGAATATAAGTCACCAGATGTTCGTGCCGTTTCATGACGGCGACATCATCAGTCAGTTTGCCGGCTATGAGCAACTCAGGGAATTTGACTGGCAAGGGTATCGTCGGAAATACCTGGATATCCAGCGCCTGGACCGGATTCTTGAGGCCGAGGGCGAGTCGCCCAATCACTACAAGGCATCGAAACAGGCGGACGTCCTGATGCTGTTTTACCTCTTTTCTGCCGAACAACTGCAGGCACTGTTCCGGCATATGGACTATCCCTTCGACTGCGAGAGTATCCCCAGGAATATCGATTATTACGAAGACCGGACATCCCATGGCTCGACCCTGAGCCGCGTGGTCCACTCATGGGTCCTGGCGCGCGCCAACCGGCCGGGGAGCTGGAAGTTTTTCCGGGAGTCACTCAAAGGCGACATTGAGGACATCCAGGGCGGTACCACCGAGGAAGGGATTCATGTGGGGGCCATGGCCGGCTCTGTCGATCTGATCCAGCGTTGTTTCACCGGCCTGGAAATTCGCGAAGACGTGCTGTGGCTCAACCCGAGGCTGCCAAAAGGTCTGAAGCGCCTGGCCTTTGACATCTGTTATCGCAAACAGTCAGTTCGACTCAATATAACCTGTCATTTTGTCCGGGTAGAAGTTGAGCCGTCCAATGAAAAACCAATAAAGGTTGGCCTGAAATCCGATGTCCGTTGCCTCAGGCCGGGGGAAATACAGGAATTCATACTCTAACGGAGTGGAGACTATCTATGACATCCAATCAGGAGTTTGTCGTCGAATTATCCTCAGTGACCAACGCTGATGTTGGCAGGGTCGGTGGTAAAAACGCGTCGCTCGGGGAAATGATCCAGCAGCTTGAGGAAGCCGGTGTGCGTGTGCCCGGTGGCTTTGCCACTACCTCGGAAGCCTATTGGTGGTTTCTGGACGAAGCCGGTATTCGGGCCAGACTTGATGAGATACTCTCGCAACTCTCCGACAAACCGCTGGAAAAAGTGGGCTCGGCCATACGCAAACTCATCGGTGAGGCCGATCTTCCCCAGGATCTGGACCAGGCTATTCGCAAGGCCTATCGTCAAATGGCCGAGCAGTCCTCCGACGCCGAGCCACCCGTGGCGGTGCGCAGCAGCGCCACGGCCGAGGATCTGCCGGAAGCCAGCTTTGCCGGGCAACAGGAAACCTTTCTCAATATCCGCGGCGAAGAGTCCCTGATCAAAGCCTGCAAGCGCTGTTACGCGTCACTTTTCACCAATCGGGCCATTACCTACCGGGAAAATCACGAAATTGACCATACTCAGGTTGCCCTGTCCGTAGGCGTACAACATATGGTGCGCTCCGATACCGGCGGTGCCGGCGTCATGTTCTCCATCGATACCGAGACCGGTTTTCCGGACGCCGTGCTGATCAGCGCAAACTGGGGCCTGGGCGAGACTGTGGTCCAGGGCAGCGTTGATCCGGACGAGTATCGGGTATTCAAGCCGCTGCTTGAGAATGAACACCTGATCCCCGTGATTGAAAAACGGGTGGGTGGCAAAGAACAAAAGCTCATCTACAGTGATGACCCGGACAAGCCCACTGAACTCTGTGACACCAGTGAAAAGGAGCGCATTTTGCCGGTGCTGAGCGACACTGAAATCTGTCAGTTGGCACGCTGGGCCAAGGCCATCGAAACGCATTACGACCGGCCGATGGATATGGAGTGGGCCCGTGATGGCGAGACCGGCGAGATATTCATTGTCCAGGCCCGCCCGGAAACCGTGGAGTCCCGAAAAGAAGCCCAGGAACTGAAAACTTTCAGCATCGGCAAGAAGGGCGAGCTTCTGGTCAGCGGCCTGAGCATCGGCAGTGCGATTGCGGTGGGGAAAGCCTGCGTACTGGAATCGGCCTCGGATATCGACCGGTTCGAGGAAGGTGCCGTGCTGGTGACCACCATGACCGACCCGGACTGGGTGCCCATCATGAAAAAAGCGGTCGGTCTGGTCACGGATCATGGCGGGCGCACCTCCCATGCCGCAATCGTCAGCCGGGAGCTGGGGTTGCCGGCCATCGTCGGCACCGACAGAGGCAGCGAAATACTCAAGAATGGACAGGAAATTACCGTGTCCTGCGCTGAAGGCGACAAGGGTTTCGTCTATGAAGGCGCCGCGGAATACGAAAGCCGGGACGTATCACTCAAGGATATTCCCGACACCAGAACCAAAGTGATGCTGAATCTCGCTAATCCGGATGCGGCCCTGCGTTGGTGGCGTCTTCCCAGTGACGGGGTTGGCCTGGCGCGCATGGAATTTGTCATCAACAACATCATCAAGATTCACCCCATGGCTCTGATCCAGCCTGACAAGGTCAACGAGGCCGACCGGGACAAGATAGCGGCCCTCACGGCCGGCTGGGATGACAAAAAACAGTATTTTGTCGATCACCTGGCCTCCGGCGTTGCTCGCATTGCGGCTTCCCAGTACCCCGAGCCCGTCATTGTCCGGATGAGCGACTTCAAGACCAACGAATACGCCGACCTGATCGGCGGTGAGGCCTTTGAGCCGAAAGAGGCCAATCCCATGCTTGGCTGGCGGGGCGCCAGCCGGTATTACAGTGAAGAATACCGTGACGGTTTCGCCCTGGAATGCCAGGCCATTCGCAAGGCCCGGGAAGTCATGGGCCTGGATAATGTGATCATCATGATTCCGTTCTGTCGCACGCCGGAAGAAGCGGAACAGGTGATCCGGGAGCTGGGCAAGAATGGTCTGGTGCGCGGTGACAAGGGCCTGGAAGTTTATGTCATGGCGGAAATTCCCGCCAACGTGATTCTGGCCGACGAGTTCTCCGAGCATTTCGACGGTTTTTCCATCGGCAGCAACGACCTGACGCAATTGGTGCTGGGCATCGACCGGGATTCACAGCGCCTGGCCCCCATGTTCGATGACCGGCATCGCGCCCTGCGCCGGGCCATCAGTGAATTGATCGCTACGGCCCATAAACATGACCGAAAGGTCGGGCTCTGTGGCCAGGCGCCCAGCGACCATCCGGAATTTGCCCGATTTCTCGTGGACGCCGGCATCGACTCCATGTCAGTGGGTCCGGACAGTTTTGTCAACGTAAAGCAGGAAGTTGCCAAGGCGGAGCGTCGTGACTGAACACTGAGCCACGACATTGATTCGGCGATGCCCGCCGGCTGGTGTCAGTCGGAATCCTGCGATGCCAATTCGCCGGACAGCAGGAGGGCGACCGGGAAGTCCGCCAGTAACTGCTTGACCGTTACGCCGGTCGCGCTCGCATTATCGGCCAAGTCGACACGGCGCCGGGTGAACAGATTCCGGCCGGGCTCAACGCAGAGGCTTGGCGGGATTTCCACGGAGGTGCCCGCCCAATCAAAATCGCCGGGTCTGATGCCAGGGCGCCAGGTTGTCAGGTCAGCAAAGCGGCCCAGTAATCTGGGCACGACGACTATGGCCACCCGGTCACCCTGCTTGCGGGCAAAGGCACAGACGTTGTCGCTATGGGGGCCTGTCACTTGCAGAGGAATATAGGCGCCCGACTGGAACAACGCCGGATCCTGGCGGCGCAGGGACAGGCACAGCCAGGTCAGGAAAAGTTTGATGCGTCCATCCGAGAGGGTGTCGGACAGTGCGGAGATCAGACGGGGCCTGGATTCATCACTATTAAATTGTTCCTGAATATTCTTCAAAAGCGCTGTGCGACAATCAAAATCCACCGGTCGGCGGTTATCCGGGTCCACCAGGTTGAGATTCCAGAGTTCGTCGCCCTGATAGATGTCGGGAACGCCCGGCGCGGTGAGTTTGAGCAGGGTTTGCGCCAGGCTGGTGATCATGCCGGCATTGTTTATCTGTTCCTGAAAATGGCTGAAATCCTCCAGAAAGCCGGCATTGTCCCGACTCAATACCCCGTCGACAAACCTGGCCAGACTGTCTTCATAGCCGGCGTTACTGTTGATCCATGAGGTGTGCTGTTTGCCCTCCTTGACCGCCTTGAGCATGTAGTCGCGGATGCGGGCCCTGAAGTCCTCCAGGTCCAGGGACGCCACCGGCTCTATCGGCCAAACCCCGACCAGTGTCTGGTAAAACAGGTATTCGGTATTGGGCTCAGGCCAGGTCTTGTTATTTTGAGCGGTTTTGTGGACGGCATTCATGGCGGCCCAGTCGTTGACTTTCTGATTCCACCGGGCCGGAATTTCAGAGAGCACACCGATACGGGCCCGGGCATCCGCTGAGCGTTTGGTGTCGTGGGTGGAGGTATCCGTCATGCTGTGAGGCCAATGGGCCTGGCGGCGGGCATTGGCTTCGTGAAAGTCATTGACGCCTATGCCGAAAAGACCCGGTTCGGAGCCCACTTCGTTGAGCGCGACCAGGCGATGATAAATGTAGAGTGCGGTATCTTCGAACCCCTTGGCCATCACCGGGGCCGTGTATTGCTGGAATCGCATGGTAAAACGCAGAATTTGCTGGCTCAGGGTTTTGGACTTGCCTTCAGCGAACCGTAAAAGCAGTACCTCCCTGATAAAGTCAAACGCCGTGATATCGGCAGCCTGGCTCCTTCGAATCGCATGCGCTACCGCTTGATCGATGTTCAGCTCATCTTCCTTGGCAATGCCCTTGTCCGAGATGTAGGTACGATAAACCGGAAAGCAGGCAACAATTTCCGTCAGTGCCTGCCTCAGACCGTTCAGGGTGTAATCGCGGGTGTGGGGGTCGGCGTCCGAAATACGGCTGAGCTGGGTTGCCAGGACAGCCATCTCGCTGGCGAGGGATGTATGCACAATGAGTTTCTTGGACTGGTACCGGATATCCTCGATCACCATTTTGTGGCCCACGAAGGCCTCATAGATACCCTGCATGTAGTTGGCGGCGCCGGGCTCGATAAACAGACCGGTGCACTGGGCGGCAAATTCATAGCCGGTTGTGCCATGAACCGGCCAGCCGTCGCGGAGAGACTCTCCGGCGCTCAGAATTTTTTCTGCAATCAGATAAAAGGGATGGGGCTCCTGCAGGCGCCGGAAATACTCCGCCGGGTTGTATAGTCCGTCAGGATGATCGATGCGCAGGCCCTGTACCTTGTCCTGATGAAGCAGGTTCAGAGCCAGTTTGTGGGTTTCCTCGAAAACCGCCGGCTCTTCCTGGCGCAGGCAGGCCAGGTCGTTTATATCAAAAAATCGCCGGTAATTGATTTCGTCCGAAGCCACACGCCAGTGCGCGAGACGGTAGGCCTGTCGTTCCAGCAATTCATGCATCGGACTGGTGAAGTCGCCGTTCAGAGCCTGAGATTGATTTATGTCTTTTACCACCTGCTGGATACTGGCCGCGATGCCCTGATTGACCTTGTGGAGCTCACAGAGCCTCTGTTTGAGTAGCTCTTTGTCCCGGTTGCGGGCGATCAGTTTTTCGTCCTGGCGGGAGTCTCGCGACGGCAGGTTCTCAAAGGCGGTGGTCAGGCTCTGGAATTCCACAAGCACGGCGTTTTCACCGACCAGATGCACCGGCAGATTTTCCATGCGCTCTTTCAGGATGAAAGGGTAATGCTGGGGGTCGATGGGGAAACAGTGCTCGTAATAATAAACCGAGAAGCTCCCTGACTCCGGATCAAAGACCAGTTCCAGTTGCTCGTCATCCAGAACATTGCCGTAATGATCGCCAAGCACCGGCAGCAGAACCTTGTTATGCATGCCGCCGCGAGCTTTGGCCCAGTCGATGTCGAAGAACTGACTGAAGCGGGAGGCGAGGCCATTCTCCAATACATCCAGCCACCAGTGATTGTCATTGCCCATGATGCCCATGTGATTGGGAACCAGATCCAGAATATGGCCCATGTCATGTTGCTTCAGCGTGGCCACGAAGGTGTCAAGCGCCTCCTGGGAGCCGATCTCAGGGTTCAGCTCACAGTGATCAACAATGTCGTAGCCATGCTGGCTGCCGGGCCGGGCCTTGAGGTAGGGCGAGCAGTAGCAGTGGCTGATACCCAGAGCGTCGAGGTAGGGCACCAGCTTGCTGGCATCGGCAAAGGTGAAACGGCTGTTAAGTTGGAGGCGGTAGGTTGCGGTGGGGATAGCCTTCATATGGGCCCCCGATCCGAGGACAGGGCAACGGACCAGGGCAGCATTACACCATTGCGGATGGCGGCGCCCAGATTCGCGGGTATGGCGTAAATTTCATAGGGCAGACCCGCGCTCTGTTCGGTAAGAGGACACGCCTGCGGCGCCAGATTGATCAGCAGGCTCAGGTGTGAGCCATCCGTCATCTGCCAGAGGGCCTCAACGGCGGTCTCTCCCACTTTGCGAAAACGGCCGGTATTGACGGTGACTGTCTCGGAGCCTGCCGGAAAAATGTATTTTCTTAGCGTCAAGAGGGCCGTGTAGTGATGCAGGCGGCTGGCATGATCGGCTAGCTGCAAACACGCCCAATCAAGTTTGCTGCGCTCGAATGTGGCTGGGTCGTTGGGGCTGGGAATCGTGCTCCTGGCGTCAGAGTCGGAGAAGTCGCTGAATTTTGAAAATTCCGCCTGTCGTCCCGATTCAACGGCTTCAGCGAGTTCGCCCGAGAAATCGCAAAAAAACTGGAAGGGTGTGGCCGCCGCAAATTCTTCTCCCATGAATAGAAGAGGCGGCGAGGGCGAAAGCAGGCGCACTGCCGCAGCGGCGGCAACAGCGTCGGCGGGCGCGAGGTTGTCGATGCGCTCACCAAAGGCCCGGTTGCCGATTTGATCGTGATTCTGAAGGAATGACACAAACGCTGACGGTGGCAGTAACGCGCATGATTCGCCGCGGCGACGGCCGTTTCGGTACTCGGAAGGCTCGCCTTGATAGCCAAAACCCTCGGCAAGGCAGCGCCCTAGATACCAGGCCGGTTTATCCGCGTAATCGGCGTAATAGCCATCGGATTGCCCGGTCAGAAGCACATGAAGGCAGTGATGGATGTCATCGTTCCACTGCGCCGTATAGAGGGCCGGCGAGAGGTTTTCGGTGCGGCTCAGGTAGCGGGCTTCGTTGTTGTCGTTCTCAAGGACCAGGTGAATGTGCCGCTCTTGCCCGGGGCCGTCCTGCACCCGGTGGGCAAGCTCCTTGAGAAAGGGATACTCCGAGTCGTCTTCAATGGCATGAACCGCATCGAGGCGCAGTCCGTCCAGGTGATATTCTTCCAGCCAGTAGAGCGCATTGTGGATGAAAAAATCACGCACAGTAGCGTTATTTCTGTCGTCAAAATTGATGCCTGCCCCCCAGGGTGTCTGGTGACGCTCGGTAAAGAAGTCCGGGGCGTACAGGTGCAGGTAGTTGCCATCGGGCCCGAAATGGTTATAGACCACATCCAGAAACACCATGATGTGGCGCTCATGGGCTTTCTGGATCAGTTCCTTGAGGGCCTCCGGCGAGCCGTAGCTGTGATCCGGAGCAAAAGGCAGAACGCCATCGTAGCCCCAGTTGCGCCGGCCGGGGAAGTCCGACACCGGCATCAGCTCAATCGCCGTCACACCCAGTTCGGCAAGGTAATCCAGTTTGGTCTCGACCCCGGTATAATCGCCGCTGGCGGTAAAGGTACCGACATGAAGCTCATAGATAACAGCTTCCTGCCAGGGCCGGCCGGGCCAGGCGTCATCGCGCCATTCAAGCCCGGAGTTATCGATAACCTGGCTGGGGCCGTGAACATCCCGGGGCTGAAAGCGGGACGCCGGGTCGGGCACTTCCTGGCCGCCGTCAATGCGGTAGGTGTACAGCGCACCGGCTGAAGCCCGGTCGGTCTTCAGTGAATACCAGCCATTGTCCGAGCGGGTCATGGTCAGGCGCTGCACACGCTCGGCGCCATACAGGCAGAGCTCTACACGCGAGGCTCCGGGGGCCCAGAGCCGGAAATACACGCTTCCATCTGGCTGCAGCTCGGCGCCGAAGGGCATGGGGTGGTGTCGTTTCATTTGGCTGGCCTCTCATGCTGCAACAGCATCAGGGAATAAGCTTCCAGCTGGCATTCCGAGCCCGGATCGAAGCGGTGCAGGGAAGGGGGGATTTCCGGCGTATAAGTGTCCACTAACAGGTTCCAGAAACCGATACCTGCGATATCCGGAATGACAAAAGGCACGGTCTCGTGATGGGCATTCAGCAGGATCAGGAAGTCGTCATCTTTTATGGGTCGGCCCTGGTTATCGACTTCCTGCAAGCCGGAGCCGGTCAGCAGGACACCCAGGGAGCGGGCAAACCCATTGTCCCACTCCTCCTGGTCCATCTCGCTACTGTTGGGGTTGAGCCAGTATATGTCCTTGACGTCGGAATGGTTGACCGGACAACCGTGGAAAAAATGCCGGCGCCGGAATGACGGATGGGCTTTGCGAATGGCAATGAGGCGGCGGGTGAAATCCAGTAAGTCCCGGTCAGCCTGCCCGAGCTCCCAGTTCAGCCAGCTGATTTCATTGTCCTGGCAATAGGCGTTGTTGTTGCCGCCCTGGGTTCGGCCCATCTCATCGCCGGCGACAAACATGGGCACGCCCTGGGCCAGGCACAGGGTGGCAATGAAATTGCGCTTCTGTCGCGCCCGCAGTGCCTCGATGGCGGGATCATCCGTGGGCCCTTCCACGCCGCAGTTCCAGCTTCGGTTGTTGTCTTCTCCGTCTTTGTTGTCCTCGTGATTCGCTTCATTGTGTTTTTCGTTGTAGCTGACCAGGTCATGGAGGGTAAAGCCGTCGTGTGCCGTGACAAAGTTGATGCTGGCGCAGGGGTCGCGACCATTAGAGAAGTAGAGGTCCGCCGATCCGGTCAGGCGAGTAGCCAGCTCGGCAATAAGGCCACCTTCGCCCTTCCAGTAATCCCTGATCGTGTCCCGGAATTTGTCGTTCCATTCAGTCCAGCCAGGCGGAAAATTGCCGACCTGGTAACCGCCTTCGCCCAGGTCCCAGGGCTCAGCAATAAGCTTGACCTGAGACAGCACCGGGTCCTGTTGGATGATGTCGAAAAAGGCGCCGAGCCGGTCAACTTCGTGTTCTTCGCGCGCAAGGGTGGAAGCCAGGTCAAAGCGGAAGCCGTCCACATGCATTTCCTCAACCCAGTAGCGCAGGCTGTCCATGATGATCTGTAATGCCCGGGGGTGAACCATGTCCAGAGTGTTCCCGGTGCCGGTGTAGTCCATGTAGTGGCGTTCATCCCCTGCGACCAGGCGGTAATAGGCTTTGTTGTCGATGCCCCGGAAGCAGATTGTCGGTCCCAGATGGTTGCCTTCGGCGGTGTGGTTGTAGACCACGTCCAGAATGACTTCAATACCCGCCGCGTGAAGGGCTTTGACCGCTGCCTTGAATTCGGCCGTTTGATCGCTGTTGGTATAGCCGGCATCCGGCGCGAAAAATCCGATGCTGTTATAGCCCCAATAGTTGCTCAAGCCTCTTTCCGACAGGTAGCGGTTGTCCAGATGGGCGTGAACGGGAAGCAGTTCCACCGCGGTAATACCGAGGGATTTCAGATGGTCGATAACAGGGGCGGTCGCCAGGGCGGCATAGGTGCCCCGGATGTACTGCGGCAGATCAGGGTGCTGTCGGGTAAAACCCTTGACATGAAGCTCGTAAAGAATCGTTTCCTGCCAGGGTGTGTTCGGGCGCTTGTCTCCCTCCCAGTTGAAGCTCGTATCCACCACACGGGAGCGGGGCATGCCGCTGGCGCTGTCTCTGTCGTCGTAGGACAGATCTTTCTTTTTATGGCGGATGCGATAGCCGAAAAGGGCATCGCTCCAGCGCACTCGGCCGGTTATGGCTTTTGCGTAGGGGTCGAGCAACAATTTGTCAGGGTTAAAGCGGTGCCCCTCTTTGGGTAAATAAGGGCCGTGCACCCGATACCCGTACAGGAGATCAGGACGGGCATCGGGCAGGTAGCCGTGCCATACCAGGTTCGTGCGTTCGGGCATGACAATGCGCTCAATTTCCCGCTCGCCGGAGTGGTCAAACAGGCAAAGTTCAATCTTTTGGGCATGTTCGGAAAAGATGGCAAAATTAACGCCCTCGCCATCCCAGGTGGCGCCCAGAGGGTAAGCTTGACCCGGCCAGATACGTGATTGTTTTTCGCTCATCTGTTCTCCCTGAACAGGGTGAGAGTTAACCGCTTCCTGACAACATTTCACGATGATTGATCCGTTCAAGTCAAGCTATGCGATAAAAACATACTGAACGGAAAACCCATTAAAAGAACAATATTCTTTTAAAAATCAATACTTAAATCCATTAACTGTGTTTTTATATACCTCTTCAAGAAGGTCCAGGTCGTATAGCTGGTTGCCGGGAGTCTGTATGGCTGTCGCTGCCGCGGCGACGCCGTAGCGAAAGGCCTCCCTGACGGAATTGCCCCCATGTAACTGATGAACCAGCGCCGACACGAAGGCGTCGCCCGCCCCGACGTGGCTGACGATTTCAGTCGGCGGCGGGGTGAAGTGCAGTTTTTCTCCGTCTTTACTGATCAGGGCCGCGCCTCTGCTGCCCAGTGTTACGATCAGGATCTCAGCGGCGCCTTCTCCGACAAGACTCTGCATGCCGTCCATCAGGCTTTGATGGTCGCCGTCTGTGGAAAAACCAAGTTCGGCAAATTCCGCTCTGTTTAACTTCGCCAGATACACGCCCGCCTCAAGACAGGGACGCAAACTGGGTTCAGAGGTGTCCAGAACCACCTTTATGCGCTTACTGGCAGCGTGGGCGGCAAGCTGGCCAAAGAAATCTGAGGGAACCCCGTCAGGCATGCTGCCGCTGAGAACCAGAAACTCGGGGGCGGGCTCGATCGTCTTTACGACGGCAAGACATTCCTGCCATTCCGACTCCTGCAGGTCGGGGCCGGGGAACACCAGGTGATACATTTTTTTGCTGGATTTCTCGGTGATTATAACGCTTTGCCGGGTTTCAGCCGCGATATCAGGGGAACGGAAGGCGGCCCGGTTTTCTTTCATAAGTTGCCTGAGCAGGTCGCCGTTTACCCCGCCTGCGGGGAAGATGGCCAGGGCCGTGTCACCCATTCTCAGGAGATTCCGGGCAACGTTGATTCCGCCCCCGCCCGGTTCGCGAGCCGACTCGTCACACCGGCTTTTGCTGTCGTCATAGAGCGTTTGCGTGGACCCGAACAAATCCAGCGACGGGTTCATTGTGACCGTTACGATTGAGTTGATGATGTTGTCTCCCTGTTGGCGCCTCCCGACAGAAAACTGGGAATTCGAAGTGCGTGTTGCCTATCGATATGAAAAATTCTCGATGAAGTGATAATTCCGGGCATTGTGCTCAATGAGATCCTGTAACAGGGCCAGCACCATGGCGGTGCCTGATTCCACGGCCCGGTTATGCTGCCCCGACTGCGCCTGAATTTCCCGCGCGGTGGTGTGGCAGATGAGCGTGGGACGGTGCACCGGCTGGCTCGCCAGAAAAAGACTGTCCCTGACTTCAAAGAGTTCGTTGAAACAGTCCGCCGCCTCGGGAATTTCGCCCAGTATAAGACGGGTGCGATTGCGACTCCGCTTCAGGGGGCCGGGTTCCCGGCAGTTCAGGAGCAGCTCGAGTTGATAAACCACCATCAGCACCGTTCGGGCGCTGTACTCATGGCGCTGTTCTGCAATCTTGAGCAACGTGAAAAGAACCTTGTTGATGTCTTTTATCGCGGTGGACTTGTGGCTGACTTCGCAGCTGTCCAGCCAGGCCCAGACGGTCTCCAGTGGCAGAGGCTGCAACCTCGGCCATTCGGCGGATTTTACCGCTTTGCGTGCGCCGTAAAATATGACGGAATCAAACGCTTGAGCTTCGTAACGATGGGCGCCCTCGCCCATAAACCGGGTGCCCAACAGGTGAAATGATCCCGGAATTATCAGGTTCGCCGCAATGGCCAGTTGCTGGATGAAGACGCTGGCCACGTGATAGGCCTCAAGTTCACCGGGTTCGTGGTCCTCACTCTCAACCCTGACCTCAAGCTCTCCCTCAATCTTTACCGACGGGTCCTCGACATAAGCCTGCCGGTGGGCATTGAATGTCTTTGACCGGGTTTTGGCCGCCTCCAGCGTCTTGACCAGTGAGCTCGCGTCCAGTGTCAGCAGATAAGGGCCGGGCTTGCCATTGGTATCGCGGGGGGCTGTGAACGGGCGTTGATGGAAAGAACGACTGATTTGCTGCCAAAGAGCGAGGATCTCGCCTGTGCTTTTTTCACTGGCACGCGGGATTGCATCGCCGATGTGCAGTTTTACCGTGACTGAAGACCTCATTTCGAATTCCTTCCCTGTAGCGTACGGCAGAATGTTTCAAGTATAAAAAAGCGTTTTGAGTTTGGTATTGATCTGCGTCAACATCGATACTAACAAGTATCGTTAATACTACTAAATTGGAGGCTTTAAAGAGAAGCTTTGTCTGAGGGCCAGACGTTGCGGCTTTCAAATGTGTCAGAACCGTTTAAGGAGGAACACCCGATGACCCGAATCGCGATTAACGGGCTCGGCCGTATTGGCCGTGCCACATTGAAACTGGCTCTTGATAATCCGGCGCTGGAAGTGGTTGCTGTGAATGATCTGATAGATGTTGAACAATTGATTTACCTGCTGCGCTACGATTCTGCTTATGGTCGTTACGAGAAAGACATAAGCAGCGCGGGGGGCGAGATTGTCATCAACCAGCAGGCGATCCGTGTCTGTAACGAGAAAGATCCGGAAAACCTGCCATGGCAATCACTTGAGGTGGATGTGGTGCTGGAATGCACCGGTGTATTCACCAGCCAGCCGGACCTGGCAAAGCATCTCAAGGCGGGCGCCAAGTGCGCCATCCTGTCAGCGCCGCCCAAGGGCGAAGGCAAGGACTCCGTAGACCTGGTCGTTGTCGGGGTCAACGACTCCGACGCGGAAATGTTTTCGACCGCAAGCTGCACCACTAACTGTATTACGCCGGTCATGGAAATCCTGCACCGCCGTATTGGTGTCAGTAAGGCCGTTCTTAATACCACTCATGCCTACACCAGCAGTCAGCAGATGGTGGATACCGCCTCGAAAAAACCGGAGCGCGGCCGGGCGGGAGCGGCCAATCTTGTGCCCACCAGCACCGGTGCGGCCAAAGCCACGACCAAAATCCTCACAGATCTGCAAGGCAAGTTCGACGGTCTTGCGATCAGAGCGCCTATCCTCGTGGGCTCGATTTCCGACATCACCCTGGTGACCGAGCGCGGCACCAGCGCTTCGGAAATCAACGACATCCTCCGGGAGGAAGCAGGTTCCGACCGGTATCGGGGTATTGTCGGGGTGACCGACGATCCGATCGTTTCAGCGGATATCGTTATGGACCCTCGCGCTGCCATTGTTGACCTGGGCTTAACCAAGGTGGTCGCCGATGATCTGGTGAAGGTGATGGTCTGGTACGACAACGAATGGGGCTATGCCGCTCAGATGGTGCGCCAGGCGGAGAAGTTCCCGGGCAGCTGATACGGAGTGTTCATGCAGCTTCGATCACTGACCAGGCGGGACACTCGGTAATGACGAACTCCAGCAACAAAAAACCGGACAGGCTCGGGAAAGCCTGGCATGCCAGGGCATGTGACGAGGCTTTATCAGAATTGGAAAGTCAGCGCAGTGGCCTCGCGGAAGACGAGGCCGGCCAACGCCTCCGGAAGTATGGTCCTAACAAGCTGCAGGAAATCAAAGCCAAACCCTGGTGGCACCGGCTGTTACAGCAGTTCAACAACATCCTGATGGTGATTCTGATTGTGGCGGCCATCGCCAGCCTGGGGCTCGGTCAACGGGTTGATGCGGCCGCGATCCTCGGCGTAGTCGTGATTATTGCGTTGATCGGATTCCTGCAGGAGGGCAAGGCTGAAAAAGCCCTGGAAAGTATCCGCAACATGATGTCGCCTCAGGCCAATGTTGTTCGATCCGGCGCGCGCCAGACAATAACCGCCGAAGATCTTGTGCCCGGGGATATTGTGATCGTGGAAAGTGGCGATCGGGTGCCTGCGGATCTGCGTTTGCTGCGGGCAAAGCGCTTCCGGACTCAGGAGGCGCCGTTGACCGGCGAGTCCGAGCCGGTGGACAAGACCAGTAACCCCGTTCCGGAGGATGCGGCCCTGGCTGAGCGCCATTCAATGGCTTATGCGGGCACCAATGTGGTCCAGGGCAATGCCCTGGGCCTTGTTGTGGCCACAGCCACCCGGACCGAGATCGGGCGTATTTCAGAGCTCTTGCGCCACACCGAAAAACTCAGAACGCCACTGCTGGACCAACTCGACAGAGCTGGCCGGGTCCTGGCGATGTTCATTTTAATGGCAGCAGCAGTCACCGCCGCCGTCGGCATTGTTGTTCATGGTGAGTCGCCCGCCGAGATGTTCATGGCGGCCGTGGGACTGGCGGTCGCGGCCATTCCCGAGGGTTTGCCCGCCATCGTGACCATAGCCTTGGCGCTGGGTGTTCAGGCCATGGCCAGGCGAAACGCCATTATCCGGCGTCTGCCGGCGGTCGAGACCCTGGGGTCCATCTCCATGATCCTGTCGGACAAAACAGGCACTTTGACCCGTAACGAGATGACAGCCGTGGCTATCTGGCTTGAAGGCGAGGAGATCGTCATTGATGGTATCGGCTTCGCGCCTGAAGGCGAATTCCATCATGCCACTGATGGCGTTCCGGCCAGGGAGGCCCTGGCTGTTGAGGCGCATCCCGCTCTGCGGCATTTTCTCAGGGTCGGCGTCTTGTGCAACGACGCTGAACTGGCCCGCGCCGATGGCCAGTGGTCCATCCAGGGTGACCCAACGGAAGGGGCATTGGTCGTTGCGGCGGCCAAGGCCGGTTTTGACGCTCAGAAATTGCGTGACGGTCACGAGCGCTATGACGCCATCCCGTTCGAGTCCGAGCGCAAGTACATGGCCACGTTGCACGATGTGGAAGATCGGATGCAATTGCTGGTCAAGGGCGCCCCGGACCGCCTGATAGAAATGTGTCATTGGGTGCGCACTGACGAAGGTGAAGCCCCGCTGAACGTTGACCATTGGCGCAAACGCATCGAAGCACTCTCCGCCCGCGGTCTGAGGGTGCTGGCCCTGGCCGAAAAAGAGATGCCGGACCCGGCCGGCGAACTCGAGACGGGCCATGTCGAGGAGGGGCTGGTCCTGCTGGGCCTGGTGGGGCTTCTGGACCCTCCCCGTGAAGAAGTGATCGAGGCCGTGAAAAAATGCCGGAACGCGGGCATACGCCCGGTGATGATTACCGGAGATCATGCCAGTACGGCCCGGGCCATCGCTGAGAAACTTGGCTTCGCGCATACTGATCGTGCGCTTACCGGCAATGATATCGAGTCCCTGTCCGAAGAAGGCTTACGAGCCTGCCTGGACGACGTGGATGTGTTCGCGCGAGCGGCTCCCGAGCACAAATTGCGGCTGGTCGAGGCGGTTCAGTCGAAGGGCAATATCTGCGCCATGACAGGCGACGGCGTTAACGATGGGCCCGCGCTGAAGCGGGCGGACGTGGGCGTGGCCATGGGGATTCAGGGCACGGCTGCAGCCAGGGACGCCGCCGAGATGGTCCTTGCCGACGACAATTTTGCGTCCATTGTTAACGCCATTGAGGAGGGGCGTAAGGTCTATGACAATATCCGTAAGACCATCACCTTTTTACTGCCCACCAACGGTGGCCAGGCTCTGACCATTATGATTGCCGTTCTGGCCGGCGGGCTGTTGCCGATCACCCCCCTGCAGGCCCTTTGGGTCAATATGGTGGTGGCTGTCACGCTCGGGATGGCATTGGCGTTCGAGCCTGCCGAAAAAGATATCATGCAGCGTCAGCCCCGCGACCCGACCGCAGGGCTGCTGGACATGTTTCTTTTGTGGCGGGTGATTTTTGTGTCGATACTTCTGTTGATTGGCGTGTTTGGCATGTTTGCCTGGGTGTTTTATTTTCAGGAGAATACCGAGGCCCTGGCCCGGGCCGGGGCCGTCAACATGCTGGTCATGGGCAGTGCCGCCTACCTGATCAACAGTCGTTTCCTGGTCAATAGCGCGCTATCGGTCAAGGGGATTTTTGGCAGTCGGTCGGTATGGCTTGCCATTGGACTGGTCGTACTTATGCAGTTGATCTGGACTTACCTGCCATTCATGCAAATGATCTTTGGCAGTGATGCACTCACCCTGGCCCACTGGACCGTCATCCTGATCGCCAGTATTGCGTTATTTCTGATTGTGGAACTGGAAAAGTCGCTATTGCGCCGGTCTCGAATGGGTGCTTCCAGGTCACGAATTGACTGAGAAACCGGCTATGACCGCAGCTGACCCAGTGTCCCGGCTGGTTAATTGGCTAATCCACTGCGACTTAACCAGCCACGACACTAATGCTGTCCGGTTTTGCTGATTTTGCCGCGCAGGCCGGACATTTTTCCTGGTTCGCCTGCCTGCTCGTTGCGGGCACGGCGACGTAACCAGGCATAAAGTTGAGGCAAAGCCCGAAGCTGGCGCTCATCCATCAGCATCATGCCCAGACCATCGCTATCTTTATAGACAACAACGGCGTGGGCGCGGTTATGGGAGAGTTCAAGCCCGGTTGAGCCGGGAAGTTCAA
The DNA here is from genome assembly GCA_018334495.1 of Oleiphilaceae bacterium. GTDB lineage: Bacteria > Pseudomonadota > Gammaproteobacteria > Pseudomonadales > Oleiphilaceae > Marinobacter. Next base: position 72,956 of record JAGXLV010000003.1, on the reverse strand, counting down.
TTTCAAGAACGTCATTGACCCGAGCGCCATTGAAAGTGGTTTTCAGGAATAAACCATCCCTGCTCAAGTCTCGCATCTGGCCGGTGCCGACGGGCGCACCTCGTTTATACAGGTCTAAATTGACGCTCGCGGGCACTCTCATGCTCTGTCTGTGTTCCATGTCTGGCTCCCTGGTGACGATTCTCACGGGTTTGCTCGTTTATCACGCGGCACCGGGGTCCGATTCTGTTTCGGTGCCTTGAGATAATCCTGGCATGCCGGCAGGGCCCGGATGTTGACGCACATCAATTTTTACGAAACAAATAATATAGTTACCAGTTCTTAATTGGCTGATTGTCAGGGTACCGGGCGTGTTGCCAGGCCATTGCCACCGGCTGATTCTATTTTGCTGGCAGGCAGGCGGTGACTGCATCAGCCAGATGCTGTTGGAACTTGAGGTAGCCCTTGGCGTCTGCTGGGATGTCGGCGGCCAGCGGGTCCCAGGTGCTCATGGTAATGTCGATACCGTCGGTGATGGAGCGCCACCATTTACGATTGAATTGCGGCTCAGTCAGAAGGCAGGGGTTGCGGGCCCGGGTCAGTTTGTCCTGTACTTCCGCCAGATGCCGTGCACCCGGTGTGCGCTCGGGGCTGAGGGTCATGACGCCGGCTATTTCCAGGTCATAGTGCTCGGCAAACTGGCTGAAGGCATCGTGATAGGTGAAGAGGGACACCGACTTCATTTTGCTTAACTGCTTCTGGATGCGCTGCTCGGTATCAGCGAGCCCGGTGCGAAATTCTTCCAGGTTACGATTCAACGCCGTTTCATCAGCATTGGGCAGTTGCGAGAGTTCGGCGTGAATCCGTTCAACCATGGTCAGGGCCTGTGCCGGGTCAAGCCAGATGTGGGGGTCTTCGCCGTTGCCGTGATCATGGGCGTCGTGGTCGCTGTGGCCTTTGCGCTGGTCGTGTGCGGCATGCTCCTTTTGGTGCTCTTCGTGCTCCTTGTGTTCTTCGTTATGTTCCGCGACCGCTGCTCTGTCTTTTGGCGCCAGGGCCACTGCACGATCATGGAATTCCTCTCCGGTCAGCAGGCGCTCAAGAAAGGTTTCCATGGAGGGACCGATCCAGAAAATAAGGTCGGCATTCGCCAGGGCTTTGCGCTCCGAGGGCCGCATCTGATAGGTGTGAGGGCTGGCATTGGCGGGCACCAGCGTCGTCACTCGGGTATCCTCTGTGGCCACCGCGCGCACCATTAATTCGATGGGTTTCAGGGAGGTGATAATGTGAGCGGTGCCGGCAGCCTGGCTATAACCACCTGACATCAGCGCCAGAGCGAGAAGCGTGCGACAGAAGGTGCGCGGGAAGTCCATAGGGTTCGATCCTGTTCGTTCGTGGTAAACGTTATAATATAACATATAAGCGTCAGGATGAAGTCCGGGTTGTGGGTGCAGGTTCAACACAGGGGTTCATGCGAAAATTGTTACTGATGGTATAATGTCGCCCTTTCAATTCCCGGGTGCCCCGCGAATTTGTCGGAGCTGGCAATGTTCAGCCTCAAGTTCGACAGATCCCCCGGCGGCGCCTGCCAATCAGGACCTTCTCATGACTGTACGCACCCGAATCGCGCCTTCCCCAACCGGAGACCCCCACGTCGGCACCGCTTACGTTGCACTTTTCAACCTGTGCTTCGCGCGCCAGCATGGCGGCCAGTTCATTCTGCGTATTGAGGATACCGATCAGGCCCGCAGCACCGCTGAATCCGAACAGGATATTTTCCGGGCCCTGCGCTGGCTGGGGCTGGAATGGGACGAGGGTCCGGATGTGGGCGGCCCGCACGGCCCTTATCGCCAGTCCGAGCGCAAGGACGACTACCGCCAGTACGCGCTTGATCTGGTGGACAAGGGCCACGCCTTCTATTGCTTCCGGACCCCGGAAGAGCTGGACGTGATTCGCGAAGAGCGTAAGGCCGAGGGCCTGAATCCGGGTATCAAGGGTGACCTGGAGTTGCCCGAAGCCGAAGTCCAGCGCCGTCTGGCTGCAGGCGAGCCCTATGTGATCCGCATGAAAGTGCCGGAGGAGGGCATCTGCCATATCGACGACATGCTGCGGGGGGTTATCGACATCGACTGGGCCCAGGTGGACTGCCAGATTCTGCTGAAATCCGATGGCATGCCCACCTACCACCTGGCCAACGTGGTGGACGATCACCTGATGGCCATTACCCATGTGCTTCGCGGTGAGGAGTGGATCAACTCCGCGCCCAAACACACGTTGCTCTACGAATATTTCGGCTGGGACATGCCGGTGCTTTGCCACCTGCCGCTGCTGCGCAACCCGGACAAAAGCAAGTTGTCCAAACGCAAGAATCCCACCAGTATCAATTTCTACGAGCGCATGGGCTTCCTGCCGGAAGCCGTGATCAATTACCTGGGGCGCATGGGCTGGTCGATGCCGGATGAACGGGAGAAGTTTTCCGTTGCCGATATGGTCGAGCATTTCGACATCAACCGGGTGTCCCTGGGCGGGCCCATCTTCGATGTGGACAAGCTGCGTTGGCTGAACGGCCATGGTCGAGCATTTCGACATCAACCGGGTGTCCCTGGGCGGGCCCATCTTCGATGTGGACAAGCTGCGTTGGCTGAACGGCCTCTGGCTGCGGGAGGATCTGAGCGACCAGCAGTTCATGGACCGCTTGCGTGACTGGTGGTTCAACCCGCAGGCACTGTCCCAGCTCGTGCCCCACATCAAGGGTCGCGCCGAAGTGTTCAGCGATGTGGCGCCTCTGTCGGCGTTCATGTTCTCGGGCATGCTCGACCTGAAGCCGGAGGACTTCAGTCACAACAAGCTCGAGGAGGGCGATGTGAAGCGCATTTTGCAGTTCACTCTATGGCGCCTGGAAGCCCAGCGACACTGGTGCAAGGACAATATCTTTGCGGATGTCAAAGGCCTGGCCAGGGCCATGGATTATAAAATGGGCGATTTCATGTTTCCTGTGTTCGTGGCCATCGCCGGTACGCCGAATTCCTGGTCGGTTATGGACTCCATGGCCATGCTGGGCCCCGACATGAGCCGGGCGCGTTTGCGGCATGCATTGCAGATCCTGGGCGGATTCTCCAAGAAGGAAACCAAACGCGTCGAGAAGGAATATGCGGGATTGGTCGCGGAATGATCAGAACCCGCAAAGTTTTGGGCGGTATTGGATAAAAGCGGTTACCAGGGGTTGACGGAGTGCCGGGCGATCACTAATATAGCGCTCCGTTGATGGGGCCATAGCTCAGCTGGGAGAGCGCGACGCTGGCAGCGTCGAGGTCGACGGTTCGATCCCGTCTGGCTCCACCAATTTTTGTGTCCCCTTCGTCTAGTGGCCTAGGACACCGCCCTTTCACGGCGGTAACACCGGTTCGAACCCGGTAGGGGACGCCACTATTCCCGGAGACTGGCATCGGCCAGTTTCCATCAAAAAAACCGCCTTCTGGCGGTTTTTTTGTGTCTGTCCGTTTTGTTTGTCCTGTTTTGGTAGCCGCGCCGTCAGCGTTCGGCCAGAGCCCCTTTGCCCACGCCTTCAAAAGCCCGGACCTGGATTCGTTCGCCGGGCCGTTCCGCTTTGCACTGGTCCGCGATGTGAGAGGCGATCAATTCCACGGTGGTGTCGGTCTGCATCATGTAGACGCGGCTTGCCGGCAGCGTCAGGTGAAAGTCGCCCTGATTGGCCTGGTACTCGAAGGCGACGTACTGGGTTCCGTCCGGATCCGTCAAGCGTTCGCTGACGTCCTCCTCGGTGCCGACATAGATGTCGCGCCAGCGCTGCGCCCAGGTCTGTTCCAGTGCCGGGTCACGCTGGCCGTTGCGGCGGATTCGAATCGGTGAACGGTGGCCATGAGCGATACGCTGGCAATTGCCCCGATGCTTTTTGAGGCCGTGGACGTAATGATAATAGGCGCCGTCGATGTCCTCTTCTCTCAGGCCAACCCGGATGCTTTTCACGTTATCCGGCAGCACTGCGCTCAGCTCGGCCTCCAGCAGCCCGGCAACGGCAGAGGTTGTCAGGGTTTCGCCCGATACCATCACAAAGGCTTCGCGCGGACCGCGGTGGACGATGCGGCTGCCGTCCGTCAGGGTCCAGGTCAGAGTGTTGGGCGCCGCGGGATCAACGGTCAGGCCGGGGTGGTCGGTGGGAACTACCAGGCGATGGTCCACCCGTTCATCAATGACGCGTTTGATGGTTTTCTTGACGTCGCTGAAATCGAAAACCATGCCTTGATCGTCCAGCTCGCCACCCAGTACCACATCGGCAATCCAGCTCTCGCCCACCAGGCCCCGGTCCGGGTCAAGATAGGCGAAATCGATGACGGTGAGGTTGTCGACAAAAAGATGGTTCATTGAGTAAATCCGCTAGAAAGTGACTCCGCCAGCTTGTTCCCGGCCGACAAAGGATGCTTGAATTGGTCCGGATTCTAACAAAAAACGATCAGGCTGAGTGAAAAATCAGTATGTCGGCTCTCAGGCGCTGTCTGCTGTTTGATGGTAATTTTCTCTGGCCCAGACTCGCATGTAGACGTCGGCTTCGTATTGATAGGGTGATCGGAAGGGCGTTAGCACAAAATCAAAAACCAGGAAGAAAAAGCCCACAGACAACCAGGCCGTCAACAACCGGCTGATCATATTGGCCTGAGCCTCGGGATTGGCATTGAGAAATTCCTGGAGGGCGGGCATTAACTCGCCGGCTACAATCACAGGATTGAAATTGGCCATCACCAGCGGCACCCAGAAGGCAATGAAAATCGGGAAAAAACCGAAAGACCAAAGCATGCGCCGAAGCGTATACAGAGCCAGTGCGCGCACGAACCGTTGCCGTAACTCAGGCACCTTGCGGACACTGGCGAGGTAATCCCTTCGGGCGGCCCAGTAGGCCGCCACGTTGGGGGTGGTGACTCGAGGCACAGGACGATCCGGGTCGGCTTCCGGCCCGGGCTCCCGCCCCGGCCCGGAGTTCGCGTCCGCGGCGGAGGTGTCAGCGTGTCGACCTTCCTGGGCGGGCATTTCCCCATCCGGTACCGGGGAGGTTGCATCGGGGTCGGTAAGGCCTGTGCCCTTACGGGGATAGTCAGTCATGTTGGTCCGGGTTCCTCAGCCTGGAAAAGTGCTTGCGTTCCAGTAGTGTGAACAGGTACACCTGCATGATAATCGAAATGGCATGTTAACCTATACACCTTCAGTACAGACCGACAGGATATTTGAATGACATCAGGCAGCGAAATCGAAGTTCATCCGGCGTTTGAAAAGCTACGCAGCCACCGGATAGGCACGCTCGACATCACGGTAGAGGAGTACCGACACCGCAAGACGGGCGCCAGCCATCTGCACCTGGCATCCGATCATGATGAGAATGTGTTCTTCGTCGCCCTGAGAACCTTTCCGATGGATTCCACCGGCGTCGCTCATGTGTTGGAGCATACCGCCTTGTGTGGCAGTGAAAAGTTCCAGGTCCGGGACCCGTTCTTCATGATGATCCGGCGTTCACTGAACACCTTCATGAACGCCTTTACCAGCAGCGACTGGACGGCTTATCCCTTCGCCAGCAAAAACCGTAAGGATTTCGACAATCTTTTATCGGTTTACCTGGATTCGGTGTTTTTCTCCAAACTCGACCCACTGGACTTCGCCCAGGAAGGCCATCGCCTGGAATTCGAGACACCGGACGACCCGTCCAGCCCGCTGGTCTATCGCGGCGTGGTCTACAACGAGATGAAGGGCGCCATGGGCTCGGCCACAGCGCAGTTGTGGCAGGGGCTTTCCAGCCACCTGTTCCCGACCACCACCTATCATTACAACAGTGGTGGTGAGCCGGACCAGATTGTCGACCTGGATTACGACGATCTGGTTCAGTTCTACCGTCATCATTACCATCCCAGCAACGCTTTTTTCGTGACCTTTGGCAATATTCCGGCCCATGAGCACCAGGCCAAATTCGAAGAACTTGCCCTGTGCCGGTTTGATCGCCAGGAAATCGACCTGCCGGTGCGGGATGAAAAGCGTCTGTTCTCGCCAGTGCGTGTGGATCAGGCCTACGCCGTGAGCGAAGGCGAGGAAACCAAAGACAAGACCCATATCGTGATGGGCTGGTTGCTGGGGCACAGCTTCGAGCTCCAGGAAAATCTGGAAGGTCATCTGCTGGCAGCCATCCTGCTGGAGAACAGCGCCTCACCTCTGTTGCGGGCCCTGGAAACCACCGACATCGGCCATGCGCCCTCGCCCCTGTGCGGTCTGGAAGACTCCAATCGGGAAATGACCTTTGTCTGCGGCATTGAAGGCACGGAGCCGGGCAAGCACGACGATCTCGAGAAACTCATTGAGGGCGTTCTGGAGCAGGTTGCCACAGAGGGTGTGAGCCAGGACCGGCTGGAAGCGATACTGCACCAGTTGGAATTGGAGCAGCGCGAGATTGCCGGCGACTCCTTTCCTTATGGCCTGCAACTGATCATGAGCGCGATCTCGCCCATGATTCACGGCGGCGACCCGGTCGAGCTGCTGGATCTTGAGCCGGTGTTGGCGGAAATGCGCGAAAAGATTCGCGACCCGGCCTACGTGCCGGACCTTATCCGGCGCAAGCTGATCAACAACCCCCACCGGGTGACGCTGACTCTGCGTCCGGACGACCAGATTGAAAGTCGTCGCCAGTCGGCCATTACCGACGCCCTGGCCAAGCGCAAGGCGCAGCTCACGGAACAGGAAACAACCGAGATCGTTGAACGCGCCCGGGCCCTGGAGGCGCGCCAGCATCGGGAAGACGACAACAGCATTCTGCCCAAGGTGGACCTGACCGATGTGCCCCTGCGCATGCCGGAGCCGGAAGCCCGCTTTAGTGGCGACTTCCCCGCCACGCTCTACGCCCAGGGCACGAACGGCCTGGTGTACGAGCAGATTGTTTTGCCGCTACCACCCATGAATCGTGACGAGCTATTGTTGCTGCCGCTTTACACTACGTGCGTGACGGAGGTCGGTTGTGGCGAGCAGGACTATCTGCAAATGCAGGACCGGATGTCGGCGGAATCGGGCGGCATCTCCGCTTCGCTTTCGGCCCGCGGTAAGGTTGATGACGTTCAGGACCTTTCCGGTTACCTGATCTTCAACGGCAAGGCGCTGGCGCGCAACCGCGAGGCTCTGACGCGCCTGCTTCGGGATGTGATCAACGGTGCCCGCTTCGATGAAACCGGCCGTATTCGCGAAATTATCGCCCAGGTACGTTCACGCCGGGAGCAGGCGGTGACCGGAAGCGGTCACGCCCTTGCCATGGGCGCGGCCACCCAGGGCCTCAGCCCCGGCGCCTGGTTGAGCTACCATCTTGGGGGGCTGGAAGCGATCCGGGGCATCAAGGCTCTGGACAGCGCGTTGGAAGACACCAACGAGCTCGACCGGCTTTGCCAGCGTCTGGCCGACCTGCATGGGCGCATGCAAAAGCAGCAACGTCAGTTCCTCGCAGTCGGGGAGCAGGACCAGCTGGAGCCCATGGTGGCGGAAATCAAGGCCTGCTGGCCGAAGGCCGGGCAGGATGCCGGCGAGCGCTGGAATGTCGAGCCGGTGGACTATCGCACCAGCCAGGCCTGGCTGACTTCCACGCCGGTGAATTTCTGCGCCAGGGCCTACAGCACGGTGGCGCCGGATCATCCCGATGCGGCGGCGCTGACGGTGCTGGGCGGGTTCCTGGGCAACGGCTTCCTGCACAGGGCCATCCGTGAAAAAGGCGGGGCTTATGGCGGCGGTGCCAGTCAGGACAGCTCGAACGGTACCTTCCGCTTTTTCTCCTATCGGGATCCCCGTCTGGCGGACACCCTGGCGGATTTCGACGCGGCGCTGGAGTGGCTCCAGGTGGAAGACCACGATGGCCAGAAGCTGGAAGAGTCGATACTCGGGGTCATCGGCAGGATGGACAAGCCACTGTCACCGGCGGGTGAAGCCAGGCATGATTTCCAGAATCGCCTGTTCGGCCGTACGGTCGAGCAGCAGGAACGTTTCCGGCAGCGAGTGCTGGCGGTCACCCTGGACGATCTGAAGCGGGTGGCGAGAACCTGGCTGGTGCCGGAAAAGGCCAGTACCGCGGTGATCACCAGCCCCGAGCAGCGCGCCAACGCGGAAAGTCTGGGCATGGCCATCGAAGAGCTGTAACGACGGTTCTGATGTGAACGGAAAAGCAGACGCAACCGCTTAGCGGTTGCGTCTCAAGCCGGTCGTGACCATGATTCGCGTGGAAATCTCCTCCACGGAAGCGGTTGTCGTGTTCATGAAGGGGATACGATTGCGCCGATACATGGTTTCAATCTCCTCCACTTCCATCAGACACTGCTTCAGCGACGAATAACGGGAATTGGGCCGACGTTCATCACGGATGTTGGCCAGCCGTTCCGGCTTGATGGTAAGCCCGAAAATCTTTTCTTTATAGGCGCGCAGTGGCGCCGGCAGCTTTTGGTCGTCCAGATCTTCTTCGGTGATGGGGTAGTTCGCCGCCTTGATGCCGTATTGCAGTGCCAGATACAGGCAGGTGGGGGTTTTGCCACTGCGGGAAGCGCCAACCAGGATCAGGTCGGCCTCATCGTAATGCCGGGTGCGGGCCCCGTCATCGTTGTCCAGGGCAAAGTTGACCGCATGAATCCGCTCTTCATAACGTGTGTTGTTATTGATGGCATGAGTGCGCCCCACGGTGTAGGACGAGGAGGCCTGCAATTCGGTTTCCAGTGGACTGAGGAAGGTGCCGAAAATGTCGATCATGAAGCCGTCGGCTTCTGCGATGATCTGGCGAATGGTATTGTCAACAATAGTGTCGAACACCAAGGGCTTGTCCGGATTCATATCGGCCGAGCTATTGATGCGGGCAACCACATCTCTGGCCTTTTCAACCGTGTCGATATAAGGCACGGTGATTTTTTCGAATTCTATTTTTTCGAACTGGGCGAGCAGGCTGTTGCCCAGTGCCTCGGCGGTCAGGCCGGTGCCGTCAGAGATGAAAAAAGCGGTTCGTTTCATGACCGGTAGAGACTCCTTTTTGGCGTTTTCGGCCGTAGAACATAGACATAACGGCGTTGTCAAAACGGCGTTGCCCGCATGTTTCGGGCTGGTGGCTTCTAGGTAATTATCTCAGCTTACAGTATGATACGCAGCGAGTACGAGAGTGCCAGGGTGATGTTCGTGTCCTGTCTGGTTGCCAGACAGCACAGCCATCGCTTTTTGACACACAGACTTTAAAGGGGATGCGCTTTGGAAGACTACATTATCTGGTTCAAGGAATCAGGCATGTCTGATGTTGATCGGGTGGGCGGTAAAAATGCCTCACTGGGGGAAATGATCAGCAATCTGGCCAATGCGGGAGTCTCGGTCCCCGGCGGCTTTGCCACGACCGCCCACGCCTACCGTGAGTTCCTTGCCAAAGACGGCCTCAAAGAGCGCATTGACAGCGCCCTGGACACGCTCGACGTGAACGACGTCAACGAACTGGCCCGTGTCGGTGCCCGGATTCGGCAGTGGGTAATAGACACGCCGCTACCGCAATCCCTTGAGCAGGCCCTGGAAGCCGCCTACGACGAGCTGCGCCAGGATAATGACGCCATGGCCGTCGCCGTGCGCTCGTCGGCGACCGCTGAAGACCTGCCCGATGCGTCTTTCGCCGGCCAGCAGGAAACCTTTCTGAATATTGTCGGCCTGGCCCAGGTCAAAATCGCAGTCAAGGAAGTCTTTGCCTCCCTTTTCAACGATCGCGCCATTTCCTATCGGGTTCACCAGGGCTTCGATCATGGCCTGGTGGCATTGTCCGCCGGCATCCAGAAAATGGTGCGCAGCGAGACCGCGGCGAGCGGCGTCATGTTCACCATGGACACCGAATCCGGCTTTGACGGCGTGGTCTTTATCACGGCTTCTTATGGCCTGGGTGAAACGGTGGTGCAGGGCGCAGTGAACCCCGATGAGTTTTATGTGCACAAGGCCACCCTGGCCAATAACCGGCCAGCCGTCTTAAGGCGCAACCTGGGCAGCAAGGCCATCAAGATGGTCTATGCCGGTAACCAGAGTGCCGGCAGCTCGGTGGATACGGTTCAGGTAGATCCCGAAGACCGTGGCCGATTCTGTATTAACGATGCCGAAGTGTCCGAGTTGGCCAAACAGGCCATGATTATCGAAGCCCACTACAAACGCCCCATGGATATTGAATGGGCGAAAGATGGCGACGATGGCCGCATCTACATCGTCCAGGCCCGGCCCGAAACGGTCAAAAGCCGGGTCGCGGCCAATGTCATGGAGCGTTACCTGCTCAATGAGCAGGGCAAGGTCATTGTGGAAGGGCGCAGCATCGGACACAAGATTGGCAGCGGGCCGGTCAAGATCGTTACCAGCATTAATGAAATGGACCGTGTTTTACCGGGCGATGTCCTGGTGACGGACATGACCGACCCGGATTGGGAGCCGGTCATGAAGCGCGCCTCCGCGATTGTCACGGACCGTGGCGGCAGAACCTGTCACGCGGCCATTATCGCCCGGGAACTGGGCATTCCGGCGGTGGTGGGTTGTGGTGACGCCACCGAAGTGCTGAAGGACAAGCAGCTGGTGACGGTCTCCTGTGCCGAGGGTGACACCGGGCTTATCTACGAGGGCCAGCTCGACTTTGAACTGCGTGAAAACACCATTGATTCCATGCCGGACATCCCGTTCAAAATCATGATGAATGTGGGCAATCCGGACAGAGCCTTTGATTTTCAGTCCCTGCCCAATGCCGGGGTGGGCCTGGCGCGACTGGAATTCATCATTAACCGGATGATCGGCGTTCATCCCAAGGCCCTGCTCAACTTTGACGGCCTGCCCCAGGACGTCCGTCAGGCGGTCGAGAAACGCATCTCGGGTTACAGCTCGCCGGTGGACTTTTACATCGACAAGCTGGTGGAAGGCATCTCGACACTGGCAGCCGCTTTCGCGCCCAAGAAAGTGATCGTGCGGCTGTCCGATTTCAAGTCCAATGAATACGCCAATCTGATCGGCGGCACGCTCTATGAGCCGGATGAAGAAAACCCGATGCTGGGTTTCCGGGGGGCGTCACGGTACATTTCCGAAACCTTCCGGGATTGCTTCGAGCTGGAATGCCGCGCCCTCAAGCGAGTCCGTGATGACATGGGGCTGGATAACGTTGAAATCATGGTGCCCTTTGTCCGGACCGTTGGTGAGGCAAGGCAGGTTGTTGATTTATTGGCCGAAAATGGCCTGCGTCGCGGTGACAACGGACTCAGGTTGATCATGATGTGTGAGTTGCCGGCCAACGCACTCCTGGCGGATGAGTTTCTGGAATCGTTTGACGGGTTTTCCATTGGCTCCAACGACCTTACCCAGCTCACGCTTGGCCTGGACCGGGATTCCGGCATAGTGGCGCATCTGTTCGATGAACGTAACGATGCCGTCAAGGCGCTGCTGTCGAACGCTATTCAGGCCTGTAAAAAGGCGGACAAGTATGTCGGCATCTGTGGTCAGGGCCCGTCTGATCACCCGGACCTGGCCAAATGGCTGATGGATCAGGGCATCGACAGTGTGTCGTTGAATCCGGATTCCGTGTTGGACACCTGGTTCTTTCTGGCGGAAGAACAAGTGAACAGGTAGGGTCCGGCTCAAAGGCCGTAAATGAAAGCCGACAGGCTCTGAAGTTTCTGGATAAGGGGAGAAAAACCATGGCCATCGTGACGCCCGACCTATGCGATGAATACCCTGAAGTATTGGTGGTCGAGCCGGGTTTTCGCAACTATGGCGGCATTGAGGCATTTGGCGGGGAGATGGTGACCGTCAAGTGCTTCGAAGACAATTCCGTTGTGAAAGAACAGGTGAATCTGCCGGGTCATGGCCGGGTCATGGTGGTCGACGGTGGCGGCTCCAAAAGAGCGGCCCTGTTGGGCGATATGCTCGCCGTCAGTGCCGCCGAAAACGGTTGGGCGGGGCTCATTATTTCCGGCTGCATCAGGGACGTGGACGTGATTGCCAAAACCGCGTTGGGCGTTCAGGCGCTGGGCTCGCACCCGCGTAAAACGGAAAAGCGCGGAGTCGGGGATTTCAACGTGCCAGTAAACTTCGGTGGCGTGAATTTCCTGCCCGGACATTATCTGTATGCTGACAACAACGGCATTATCGTCTCGGAGAAACCGCTCCCGGTTTCGTGATTTGTCCCCTGTCTGGCCTGCGTCATTAGCCGGACTGGTTTCCAGGCTCTGGTCAGCCTGAGTACAGGGGCAGAGCCCGGGTTGCGGCGGACTCCAGGGTAGTTCAGCGTTTCACTTCAATGTCGGAGAAACCGCTCCCGGTTTCGTGATTTGTCCCCTGTCTGGCCTGCGTCATTAGCCGGACTGGCTTCCAGGCTCTGGTCAGCCTGAGTACAGGGGCAGAGCCCGGGTTGCGGCGGACTCCAGCGTAGTTCAGCGTTTCACTTCAATGATCGCGGTGCCCAGGAGAAAGCCCGAGCCTTCGGCTTCAGACCGCAGCACCCTTACGCTACTTTCGAACGGGGGGAAGTTGTCGTCGTTTGATAGAATCAGTGTAACCAGCTCTTCCCCCGCCTCGATCGGCTCTTCCACGTACAACTGCATGCCTGTGGCGCTCAGGTCGCGGCATATACCGGCCAGAACCCGGCCGTCGCTTCTGGTAATCTGAATTTCCGAATTCACTCTCATTCGGTGAAAGTCGCGTTTTTCCGAATAGTCTTTCATCGTGTTAGACATACAACATCTGCCCTAAGTCATTGTTATTGAGAGGGCGCATTTGACACAAGGCCCCACAACTCAGGTGCCTCTCAGGACGCAGCCTTCGAGACCCGTCTTACTTATAGGTTTTTAGGCTCACGCAGTCAAAGAACAATCTGATATAAGAAAGGCCGGCCGCCAAATATTTAGTGCTTTTTAAAGGGGGCTTGCACTCTGTGTGGTATCGCGAGCTGTCTGCGGAGGCAGATCACTGCCCCGCACGTCCGGATGAGCTGTGGCCGTTCAGGCCCAGTTGTCGTTTTTACGGGAAGGCTTGAGAACCGGCACCAGTAAGGCAAGTATCACTCCCAGAGTCACGAGCCCTGCACCCAGGAGCATAAAGTCGGATTCACTTTTATCTTCGAGCCTTTCATTTTCCGCCAACAACAATTCCATATCGTTGCGCAGTTTCTGACTGGTGTCCAGAAGCTCTTCGTTACGGTTCTTCAGGTTTACCGCATCGGATGAAATCTCTTTAAGGTCTGTCAGCTCGGTTGACAGCGATTCGACCCGTTGCTCGAGACGGCTCTTGGTTTCGACAAGCTCATCGCGCTGGGCTTCGGTCGCTTTCAAGCTGTCAAGAAGCTCGGAGCGGCCGGTCCTGGCCCGCTCGAGTTCCTTTTCCATGGCGTTGAGTCGATCCTTGGCGATGGGGCGCTCGGTCAGGTAACGGCTTACAATCCAGCCTTCGATGCCATCGGGGGTCCTGACCCGGCTGTAGCCGGATTCACTGCGCTCCAGCAACTCCACCGGCGTTCCGCTGCGAACGCCGTTATGCAGCACTCGGTACTGTGTGCCCTCACCGCTTCGAACAGGCGCGTACAGCGTGTCGTCAATGTAAACGGTTTTGCCATGGACCGGCAGGCACGCAGCCGTCAGGAGTATAAGTAGAAAAAGGCGCAGTCGAGTCACAGATAAAATTCCTGGGGGAGGCTTCAAAAGCGCAATTCTCGCACAGTTCACAAAGCGATCAAGTTGTGTCACGTTACAAAACGCTCATGGTCCGGTTTAAGGCAGGACCAGCTTGAACGGCTTAACGTTAACCCTCTGGTAGACACCGGCCGCGACGTATGGATCGGCATCGGCCCAGGACTGGGCGGTTTCAAGGGAATCGAACTCGGCGACCACCAGGCTGCCGGTAAAGCCCGCTTCGTTGGGTTCGTCCGAGTCTATTGCGGGGTGCGGTCCGGCCAGCAGCAGGCGGCCTTCCGCTTTCAGCGCTTTCAGGCGCTCAATGTGGTCCTCACGGGCTGATTGACGTAATGGCAGGCTGTCAGCGACGTCTTCGCTAAGAATGGCGTAGTACATAGCGGTGTCTTGCTCCTTGGATATCCGTTTTGATGGTCAAGCTGGTAAACTCCCGGTGATACAACCCTAGTGTCTGATACTGACCCCAACCAACGGGAAACCATGTGACTATACCTCAGCCAAGATCCACCTGCATTGATCTTCATTGCCACAGCCGCGCTTCTGACGGCAAGCTGTCACCCCGGGACCTGGTCAGCCGCGCCCATGAGCGGGGTGTAACCCATCTGGCCCTGACCGATCACGACACCATTGCCGGTTTGCCGGAGGCCTCGGCGGCGGCAGAGCAGGTCGGTATTGAACTGATCACCGGCACGGAGCTCTCCTGTGTCTGGAAAAGCCAGACCATTCATGTGGTCGGCCTCGACTTTGACGTGGCCTCGCCGGCCTTGCAGGCCGCGCTGGCAGAACAGTTTGAAAATCGCTGGCGTCGGGCACGGATGATTGCCGAGCGCCTCAGCCGGCTGCCGGTCCCGGATTTACTGGAGCAGGCTCAGGCTCAGGCTGATGGCAATGTCCCGGGACGTCCGCATTTTGCCCGGGTGCTGGTGGATGCCGGCGTCGTAAAGGATATGAATATGGCATTCAAGCGTTACCTGGGAGCGGGTAAGCTGGGCGACGTCAAAGCATTCTGGCCGGAACTGGCCACCGTAGTCGGCTGGATACGGGATGCCGGGGGCGTGGCGGTGCTGGCCCACCCCCGCAAATATAAGATGACGGCAACGCGGCTGAGGGCCCTTGTAGCCGATTTCAGGCGTGCTGGCGGTCGCGCGCTGGAGGTTTCGACCTCGGGTCAGTCCAGTGGTGATCTGGGCTTTCTGGCGGAACTTTGCCGCCGTGAGGCGATGCTCGCATCCCAGGGCAGTGATTTTCACTTTCCGGGTGCGCCCTGGTGCGAACTGGGGCGCATTGCCGCGCTGCCGGATGGCCTGTTACCGGTGTGGGAGCACTTTCACAAGCCGGTAACTATGGCTAAGGGCCTTAGTCCGGAGCGTGAAACAGCAGATATAGATCAGTCAGGGAGTCGGGGATAGCATCGGCCATTTGCTGGCTCAACTTCTCACTTTCACGGACACGCTGGAAGTCTTCGTCCTCGTAAAATCCGGAGAGCGTTAACATGGGCACCAGCAGTTCCGCCACTTCCTCTTCATTATCTTGCAGCCAGGCTTCCTCATTTTCGAGAAAGACTTCCACAAAACCGGCGCACCAGTTTTCCAGTGCGTTCATGGGGTCGCCATCTTCAGGCTCGGGCAGTTCCAGTGCCTGCCCCATGTCAAGAGAATGCGCAAGGCCGTTGGAAAGCGTTTCCACCAGTGTCTTGAATACCGGCGGCACAGTGTCTTCGGGCAGCTCATCCAGCCCCGTGGCGAGCATGAACAGATTTTCAGTGGAAATGGTTATCGGGCCCACGACACTGGCGCAAACCATGCCATGCAGGCCGAAAAAGTCCAGGGCGTCTTCTCCCCAGGGCTCGGCAAACAAAATGTCTTCTAGTGACTCTATTTCCGAGTTGGATAACATCATAAAACTCCTGGCGGTCAAGCGGTATCGATGACAACCGGGAGAGGGCGAGCCTCTCCCGGGCAATTAAGGGTGAAGCTTACGCTCAGGATTGCTGCTGATCAGAGGTTTTTCTGCCCTGATCGGCCTCGTCATCGGTTTCTGTAGCGCCTGACCCATCGCCTTTGGCGTTGTCGATCTCGGCTGCTCGATTTGCCGCGGCCGCTTTTTCACGTTTGCGCACTTCCCTCGGGTCATTATAAGCCCGCCCAGGCGCCTTTTCGGCTGTGTGCTCTGAGGCCGCTTCTTGCCCGGTTTCAGGTGCATCGACCGGTTTGGCCTCTTCCACCGGTTTCGGCTCTGGTTCGGCTTGAGCTGGCTCTGGCGCCTGCGATGCTGCCTCCGGCTCAGCGGCAGGTGTGCTTAGCTCTGGCTCTGGCTCTGGCGCTGGTTCTGGCTCTGGCACTTGTGCCGACTCTTCAACCCGGGCCGGCTTTTCTTCTTCACCGGCTTCGGGCTGGGCCGGTTCTGGCGTTGGCGCCGGCTCAGCGCTCGGCAGGCCTTGCACTGGTTCCCAGTCAGGCTCTTGCGCCTCTGCAGGCGCGTCTTCTTTAGCTTTAGCCGGCTCCGGTGCAGGCGTTTCCGGGGCTGTGTCCGGGCCAGTGCCGGGAACGCCCAGCACCGGCTCCCACTCGGGCTCTGGTGGCTCAGTTGGCGCTACCGGCGCTGTCTCGTCTGGTGTCTTTTCAGCTTCCGCGTTCCCGGATGGGGTGGCGGTTTCGGCTTGCTCTGCCTTGGCAGCTTGAGGTTTTCTGCCGCCACGAGCGCGCCGTGGCGCTGTCTTCGGTGTCGTCGTTTGATCCTGGCTTACTGGGTCGTTTTGTTCACTGGCGGCCAGCTCCCGATCCCTGTCCAGAGTATCAGCTTGCCCTGGCGTCATTTCAGGGGCAGGGGCATTACTTCCGGTCACGGCCTCGTCGGTTTGTGTCGGCTCGGCCAGATCTTTGGCCGTGTCCGGTTTGCTGGCCTTGCGTTCCGCCGGCTTACTGCCTGCCGCTTCCACCGGAGAGCCGTCCCGATTGCGCTGACGGCGCGGCCGACGGCGTTTTTCTTCGCCAGCCGGTTGCTCGGCAACGGCCGGGCTCGCGGCTTTATCGGTTTTGGGCTTGGTTTCCTGGGGCTTGCTCTGCTGGGTTTTGCCTTCGTCGGTTTTACCCGGCTGACCGCGACGGCTGCTCTGTGGCCGCTCCCCGTTGCGGCCGCTATCCGCACCTTGGCTCCGGCTGCGACCACGGCCGCCGCGGGTTTTGCCGCGAGTGTCTTCGCCAGTGTCTGCACTGGCTGCACCGCTTGGACGCCGGCTCTCGCTGGCACCTCTTTCGGTTTGCTCCTCATCTCGCGCGACACGGGACTTGCGACGTTCCTGACGGCCATGGCTGCGGAGCTGGTCCTGAGCCTGGCGCGCCCTGGCTCCCTCTGACTCAACCAGGTCCTCGCCGTTGAAAAAGTCCGAAATTTTCCGGGAAAGCCGTTTGAGCAGGCTTTGCTCTTCTTTTTCCGGCGTTTGCGGAGTCTGCGACGGCTTTGCTGCGGGACTCGGCTCCGGTGCTGCCGCCGTCTCCGCGGGGGCGGGTGCAGGTGCGCTTGGCCGAATGGCTTTGACGGCAGCTTCTTCGCGCACGACTTCCCGCTCCACTGGCGCCGCCACGGCCTCTTCTTCGCGTTCAGTGTAGGCGTGGGCTACCTGATAGCTTGATTCGCGCTCTGCACCGGCTTCGTCGTCCCGCATGCGCAAGATTTCAAAGTGCGGCGTGTCCATATGAGGAGCGGGCACGACCATGATGCTGACTTCCTGGTTGGCTTCGATATCCGCAATTTGCTTGCGTTTTTCGTTCAACAGGAAGGTGGCAACCGAAATCGGCACGATGGCCCGGACTTCACCGGTCTTGTCCTTGGACGATTCCTCGAATACCAGTCTCATGATGCTCAAGGCCAGCGATTCGATGTCCCGAATGGTGCCCTGGCCATTGCAGCGCGGGCAGACCTCGCTGCGAGTCTCGCCCAATGACGGCCGCAGGCGTTGGCGGGACATCTCCAGAAGACCAAAGCGGGAAATTTTGCCGACCTGAACCCGGGCCCGGTCGATTTCCAGTGCTTCGCGCACCTTCTGTTCCACTTCGCGCTGATGCTTGGCGGGCGTCATGTCGATAAAATCGATAACAATCAAACCGCCCATGTCTCGCAGGCGCAATTGACGGGCAATCTCTTCCGCCGCCTCCAGGTTGGTCTGCAGGGCGGTCTCTTCAATATCGTGGCCTTTTGTGGCGCGGGAAGAGTTGATGTCGATGGACACCAGGGCTTCAGTGGGGTCAATGACAATGGACCCGCCGGAAGGCAGCTTCACTTCGCGCTGGAAGGCGGTTTCGATCTGGCCTTCGATCTGGTAACGGCTGAACAGGGGGATTTCATCCTCGTACAGCTTGATCTTGTTCTCGAACGTGGGCATGACCGCACGGACAAAGCTCAGAACATCTTCGTAGACGACGGCGGAGTCGATCAGCACTTCGCCGATATCCTGGCGCAGGTAATCCCGCACGGCGCGGATGATGACATTGCTTTCCTGGTGGATCAGGAAGGGCGCCTTGCGTTCGCTCGCGGCCTGGGTGATGGCCTCCCAGAACTGGATCAGGTAATCCAGATCCCACTGAAGTTCTTCCGTGGTGCGGCCAATTCCCGCCGTGCGCACAATAATGCCCATGGATTTAGGCACCTGGACACCGCTCATGGCTTCCTTCAGCTGGGCCCGTTCTTCGCCTTCAATCCGGCGTGAAATACCACCGGCGCGGGCGTTGTTGGGCATCAGCACGAGGTAACGCCCGGCCAGGGAAATAAAGGTGGTCAGGGCGGCACCTTTGTTGCCGCGCTCTTCTTTGTCCACCTGGACAATGACTTCCTGGCCCTCGGAAACCGCGTCCTTGATATTGACCTTGCCTTCAATCTGGCCGGGCGACTTGCGGAAATATTCCTTGGAGATCTCTTTCAGGGGTAAAAAGCCGTGACGGTCAGCGCCGAAGTCAACAAAGGCAGCTTCCAGGCTGGGTTCAACGCGGGTGATGCGTCCTTTGTAGATGTTGGATTTTTTCTGTTCCCGTGAGCTGGATTCGATATCCAGGTCGAACAGGCGTTGGCCATCAACTAGAGCGACGCGCAATTCTTCGGTGTGAATTGCATTAATCAGCATTCTTTTCATGGAAAGGAGTGTTTCCTGTTGTTAGATGAGAACAGGAAACCTGACTGGGGGCATCTGCGAAGCAGAACCTGCGTGGTGCCGATGGCTCAATGAGACCACGGCCAGACGGCTCAGAGTGGGACGAAAAGCTGGCCCACTCGTCGAAAAAAACCGCGGATTGTCCGGCTGCCTGCAAGCAGGGGATAGTCGTTGGATATCAATGTCTGTTGACGCATGTTTTCCGATGTCAAATTCACGCAGGCGCCTGGGTCTCATGTCTTATTTGTATGCTGGACGGCCCGGCCCTGCGTGCTGGTAATGAATCTTCGCGATGTCGCCCGTCGGGTTTCCCGTACGGTTTAAATTCCTGCCTTCAATGCCGCACCCTGCCCATATGCGGGTCGTGGTGGTAGGCTTTGAAAGCTGTTTGCCGCCATAGCCTCATTGGTTGCGCTGTTGGCGTTCAAACTCTCAGTAAGTATCGGTATACTTCAGCCGCTCCGGCGACAGGCATTTTGGCCGTGCCGTAGACAAATCGAGCGCCAAGCTGGAAGATAACAGCATTTCTCGGGCTTATCAATCCCTTGCGCGGCAGGCCCGGCGCACCTTTTTGCAACCAGGATTCCATGTCTGATTCCAGAAGTCCGAAAGCCGGCCGCAAAAGGCGATTAAAACCGTCGGGCAAACCGTTAGCCGGCAGTTCCACCGCCCGCACGCCAGCAGAATCCACGAAACCGGACGCCGATAATTTCCGAAGCGGTGTTCAGTGGCTCGATATAGACGCAGAAACTGCCGGCCAGCGCCTCGACAACTTTCTGATGGCGCTGGTTCGTGGGGTTCCGCGCAGTGTTATTTACAAAATTATTCGCAAGGGCGAAGTTCGCATCAATAAAGGCCGGGTGCGGCCTGACACCAAACTCAAGGCGGGTGATCAGGTTCGGGTGCCCCCGTTGGATCAGAAAAACCGCGAAATAAAACCGTCCCCGGGTTCCCGTGTTCAGGAAGTCGTGCAAGCCGCCGTCATTTTTGAGAACACGGACATGCTGGTGGTGAACAAGCCGGCGGGCATTGCAGTCCACGGCGGCAGCGGCCTTGATTTCGGGCTGATCGAGGTGCTCCGGGCCGCTCGGCCTGAAGCCCGGTTTCTTGAATTGGTACACCGTCTTGATCGTGACACCTCCGGGCTGATCATGGTGGCCAAAAAACGCTCGGCGCTTCGCCACTTGCAGGAACAATTACGGCAAAAACGGGTCCGCAAGCATTATCACGCGCTGGTCGAGGGTGTCTGGCCGGCCGGCCTCGGCGCGGTCGACGAGCCGCTTTTGCGCTTCGAGTTGCCGGGCGGAGAGCGGCGTGTGCGGATAGATGTCGCAGGCAAGGAGTCCCGGACCCTGTTCCGGGTGATCGCCGTTTACCGGGGCTATACCCTGGTGCAAGCCTCGCCGGTCACAGGTCGCACCCATCAGATTCGGGTTCATTGTGCCCATGCCGGTCATCCAGTTGGCGGTGACGACAAGTATATGGACGATGCCGGTCGGAAAGCTTTCAGGGCGGCTGGTGGGCAGCGCCTGATGCTCCACGCCCGGGCGCTTCAGTTTGATATGCCCGGCAGTGACGAGAGGGTTGAATTTGAGGCGCCCTATGACGCGGCTTTTGCCAAAACCATTGATAAGCTGGCCGGTCGCGCGAAGGTCGGCTGAAACAGAAAATGAAAGACACAGAGAGGTCAGGTGTTATGGCAATCAAAGTCGCCATTTTTGACTGGGACGGGACGCTGGTGGACTCAGTGGAACACATTGCCGATAGCCTGCACGGGGCGGCCAGTGAATTGGGTTTTCCCGCGCTCGACCGCGATGCTTATCGCAATATTATAGGGCTTGGCATCGAGGAAGCCCTGGAATCGCTCTATCCGGGCATTACGCCTGATGCTATAGCCGCGCTGCGCGAAAGTTACGGTCGGCATTTTTTTACCAAGAGCACGACGCCGCAGAATGTGTTTAAAGGCATGGTGGAGGTTCTGGCTGATCTGAAGATCGATGGCCGCCACTGTGCGGTGGCGACGGGTAAAAGTCGCCGTGGTCTGGATCAGGCGCTGGTGAGCAGTGGTTTGGCAGAGCATTTCACCCTGACCCGTTGTGCCGATGAAACCCGGTCCAAACCGGATCCCGCGATGCTGGCCGAAATTCTTGAGTTTCACTCAGTAAAGCCGTGGGAGGCCGTTATGATTGGCGATACCGTGTACGACATGGATATGGCCCAGCGCATCGGAATGCCGGCCATTGGGGTTCAGTGGGGGGTGCACGGCCTGGAGGCCCTGGGGCGGTTTTCCCCCGTGGCCGTTGTCGAGTCTGTGGCCGATCTTCGGGTGGCGCTGGAAATTTGATGTACCCTCGGCCTTAAAAATGGCCAGGTAGTTGGCGAAACGCTTTGGATTTGCGTCGGTTTCTCGACGCAAATATTTTCACAAGTCATTAACGCAGGTACGCAGGCAATGTCAGATTGGGAATCGGATCAGAAGCCGGGCTGGGGTGGCGCCAAGTCCCCGCCGTCGAACACCCGAAGCAAAGGCGATGGCGAGGAGCGGTTAATCGAAAGACTGGTTAAGTCCCTGCAAACTGAGCAGCGAAGAGGGCGGCGCTGGGGAATCTTTTTCAAGCTTCTGACCTTTACTTACCTGTTTGCGCTGCTGTTCATGTTCAGGGACCCGCTGGGGCAGGCCATGGCGCCGACCGCCAGGGACCATACGGCGGTGATTGAGGTCGAGGGCCCCATCGCTGCGGATTCCCAGGCCAGTGCCGACCTGATTGTCGGCTCGCTGCGTGAAGCTTTTGGCAACGAAGCGGCCAGGGGCGTCATTCTTCGCATCAACAGCCCGGGCGGCAGCCCCGTCCAGTCGGCCTATGTCTATGATGAGATCAAGCGTTTGCGGGGCGAATACCCTGACAAAAAGCTTTACGCCGTCATTGCCGATATAGGTGCTTCCGGTGCTTATTACATGGCCGCCGCCGCCGACGAGATATACGCCAACGAGGCCAGTCTTGTGGGGTCCATTGGTGTGGTGTCGGGCGGATTCGGGTTCACCGGCATCATGGACAAGCTCGGCGTCGAGCGCCGGCTGTATACCGCGGGCGAAAACAAAGCGTTTCTTGACCCCTTTTCACCGGAAGAGACAGAAGATGTGGAATTCTGGAAGCAGGTTCTGGAAACGACCCACGAGCAATTCGTCAAGCAGGTCAAAGCCGGTCGTGGTGAACGCCTTGCCGACGATCCCGAATTATTCTCCGGTCTGATCTGGACCGGTGAGCAATCCCTTGATCTGGGGCTGGTGGACGGGTTTGGCAGCACCAGTTATGTCGCCCGTGAAATTGTCGGGCATGAGGAATTAATGGATTATACGAGGCGGGCTTCGCCTTTTCAGGACCTGGTTGACCGGTTCGGCATTGCCGTGGGCAGTGCAGTGGCCGACCATCTTGTTCAGTCCCGTCTTGAGCTCCGTTAAGATGGTGTTACCGTTAAAGGGTTGAGGCCCCAGGCTCTGAACAGGTCGTTCAAGGCAATCAGCGGAAGGCCGACGAGGCAGTTCGGGTCGCGGCCCGAGAACTCCGTGAAGAGGGCGATGCCGAGACCCTCCATCTTGAAGCTGCCAGCGCAGTCATAAGGCGTTTCGGTTTTAAGGTAGTGTTCAATCTCGATTTCCGTCAGATTTCGGAAGCTGACGTAAAAGGGTTCGCTCAGGCTTTCAATGCGCGCGGTACTTGTGTCGATTAGCGCAAGTCCAGTATGGAAAGTGACGCGCTGGCCGCTGCTTTTTACCAGTTGCTGGTAGGCCCTGGGGTAGGTGCCTGGTTTTGCAAGCCGGCTGCCATCAGGCAACTCCGCGACCTGATCGGAGCCGATGATCCAGTGATCCGGATAGCTTTCTGACAATGCGCGCGCCTTCCCTACGGCCAGGCGTTGGGCCAGCCCTTCACTGCTTTCACCCGGATTGGGGGTTTCATCAATATCAGGGCTGGCCGTCGTAAAAGGCAGGCCGAGCCGGGCGAGTAACGCTCGGCGGTAAGGCGACGATGATGCCAGGACAAGCGGTTTTTCAAGCATGATGTTGGTTCCTCTGGCCATTGTAGTCGGTGTAAACGGTTAACAGATCGAATCTAGGGCGGTGGCAGACAGCTAAATCCTGCCAGACGGGGCGATTATACGTAATATACCGACGAATTCTTTGACAGGGGTCGGTCGGGCCACTAAAATTGCGCGCCTATGTCAAATGCCAAGTTGCCTAAATCTGTCGATCCTTTTCGGTTGGCAGAACAGAATGCCGGGCTTGAGGGGTATATACCCTTAAGTGCACTGGGTCGTTTTTTCGACTGTATTTTGGGGCCAGCGGCGTCCGATGCGGCAGATCAGTGTGTGGTCTCGCTGTCTTTCGGTATGGATGACGAGCGCCGCAGAATTGTCTCGGGGCGTCTTCGGGCCGAAGTGGTTCTCGAATGTCAGCGCTGCCTCAAGCCGATGGCGGCAATTCTGACGTCAAACTTCAGGCTCGGGCTTGTCACCAGTGACGAGCAGGCTTTGCAACTGCCCAATGAGTTGGAGCCATTCCAGACCGAAAACTTTGACGCTGACATTTGGACAATGGTGGAAGACGAATTGCTTCTGGTGTTACCGTCATTTCCCTTGCATGAGCGGTCTGACTGCCAGGCAACTGACGTGCTGGAATCCTTCGAGCGTGATCCGGAGGCACCGGAACCCGAGGCGGAAAAACGGGAAAATCCGTTCGATGTCCTGGCAGATTTAAAGAAACCCAGGCACTGATTCAGAAGTTATTTTCACAGATCATCAACACGCCGGTACCGGTCCGTGCATCATGCACCCCGAACCGACACAACGCACATTCGCTTAAAGGTCAGGAGTACTACCATGGCTGTACAGAAAAATCGAAAGACCCGCTCCAAGCGCGGTATGCGCCGTTCTCACGATGCTCTTGGCACGGCAACCCTGTCTACCGATCCGACCACCGGTGAAATTCACCGTCGCCATCATGTGTCGCCTGACGGCTTCTACCGCGGCAAGCAGGTTGTCGAAGCACGCGAAGAGTGAGTTGTGAGAGCAAAAACTTGTCATAATTGCTCAGGCAGTTTGTGAAGCAGGTTACTGTTGCAGTCGATGCAATGAGTGGTGACCACGGCCCTGCGGTCGTGGTTTTCGCCGCACTGAAAGCGGTAAAAGAAAACCAGGCCTTGAGTCTTTTGTTGGTGGGAAACCAGCACGAGCTCGAGGCCTTGTTGCAAGATGACCATCCTCGTATTCGTGTTGTCCAGGCTTTGGATATCGTCAGGATGGACGAGCGCCCTTCCCATGCCCTGCGTCATAAACAGAGGTCTTCCATGGCCGTGACCCTGCAACTGGTGCGTGACAGCCAGGCCCAGGGCTGCGTGAGCGCCGGTAACACCGGCGCGCTGATGGCATTTGGCCGGTCTATCCTGAGGATGTATCCGGGTATCGAGCGGCCGGCCATCACCAAGCTGATTCCCTCGCCGAGAGGCCGCTGCCACGTCCTGGACCTGGGTGCAAACGTCGACGCCACTGCGGAAAATCTGTACCAGTTCGGCGTTATGGGCTCATTGATGTCCTCTGCCATTAATAACTTGCAAGAACCCAGAATAGCGCTTCTCAACGTTGGCGAAGAAGAGATCAAGGGTAATGAGCAAGTCCGTCTGGCTTCTCATATGTTCGCCCAATCGGAAACCCTCAACTACATTGGGTACGTTGAAGGGAGCGACCTGTTCCGCGATGTCGCCGATGTGGTGGTCTGTGATGGTTTTGTCGGTAACGTGGCATTGAAAACCGGAGAAGGCGTTGCCCGGCTTCTGGGCGAGTTGCTTGAGCAGGCGTTTTCCCGCAGCGTGTACGGTCGGATTGTGGGCTGGTTCGCTCGACCCATTCTGGGCCGGCTGGAACGGATCATAGACCCGTCCCGTCATAATGGCGCAAGCCTGCTGGGGCTTCAGGGCGTGGTCATCAAGAGCCACGGTAATGCCAATGAACGCGCCATGTTGGCTGCAATCCGGCAGGCCGTGCAGGAAGTACAGCTTGAGGTCCCCCGGCGGATCAATGAGCGCCTCGACGATTTGCTGATGTAGCGGTCGAACCGGTCTCGGAGGCGGTCTGTCTCAGGCTGACGAGTATCTTGTACTATTGGCTAATCTCATGGAACGGACAATCAAGGTAGGATCATCGATATGAAATCAGCCTTCATTTTTCCCGGACAAGGGGCCCAGTCGGTTGGAATGCTTTCCGAAGCGTCTGAACATTGGCCCATCATCGAGCGTACTTTCTCTGAGGCGTCGCAGGTTTTGGGCTACGATCTTTGGCATCTGTGCCAGAACGGGCCGGCAGAGGAGCTTAACCAGACCACGGTAACCCAGCCCGCGCTGCTGACAGCGAGTGTCGCGCTTTGGCGGCAGTGGTTCGTGGCGGATGGTAGCCGGCCAGATTTGGTGGCGGGCCACAGTCTTGGTGAATACAGCGCCCTGGTTGCGGCCGAGAGCCTCAATTTTTCCGACGCCGTGAAACTGGTCAAGCTTCGCGGTGAGTTGATGCAAACCGCAGTACCTGCCGGGGAAGGCAGTATGGCGGCGATCATCGGTCTGGAGGATGCCCAGGTCGAACAAGCCTGTGCTGAATCTGCGGGCAACGAAGTGGTCTCGGCGGTCAACTACAACGCACCCGGCCAGGTCGTTATTGCCGGCAATGCGGCGGCGGTAGAGCGGGCAATTGCGGCCTGCAAGAAGCTTGGCGCCAAGAAGGCCATGCCGCTTCCGGTCAGCGTGCCGTCCCACTGCGAGCTCATGAAGGGCGCGGCCGAGGAACTGGGCGCCGCCCTGAACGAGGTCAGTTTTAATGACGCTGTCATTCCGGTGATTCAGAATGTCACCGCGAAGCCCGAGTTGGACCGTGACAACCTGAAAGCCAATCTGGTCAGGCAGCTCTATTCGCCGGTGCGTTGGACAGATTCGGTTCGAACCCTTGTCGACCAGGGCGTCGAACAGGCGGTTGAGTGCGGCGCCGGCCGTGTCCTGGCGGGCCTGATCAAACGCATAGATCGGGGGTTGCCGGTCCACAATATTGAAAAACCTGACGGCCTCCAGAGTGCTCTGGCCGCCGTTGGTAAGCAAAAATAAGCCGAGTTGGGCCTAAATTTGACTGAAGGATAAGGGAGCACACGATGTCGCTTGAGGGCAAGACCGCGCTTGTAACCGGCGCTACACGGGGTATTGGCAAGGCAATCGCCATGGCGCTGGCAAAGCAGGGTGCCTATGTTGTGGGCACCGCGACCAGTGAAGGCGGTGCCGAAACGATTCAGACCGCATTCAAGGACAACGACCTGAAGGGCATGGGGCTCGTGATGAACGTTGCCGATCCCGACAGTATTGCGGAAGGTCTTAAAAAGATCATTGAAGCGGCCGGCGCTCCGGTCATTCTGGTCAACAATGCCGGTATTAACCGGGATAACCTGCTGATGCGTATGAAAGACGAGGATTGGACGTCTGTCATTGACACGAATCTCGCCAGTGTATTCCGCACCAGCAAAGCGTGCATGCGAGGTATGGCCAAGGCCAAGTGGGGCAGAATCATCAACATCAGTTCGGTTGTTGCCAGTATGGGCAATGCCGGCCAGGCCAATTACTGTGCCGCGAAGGCCGGTGTTGAAGGTCTGACCAGAAGCATGGCAAAGGAGATGTCCGCCCGCGGGATCACAGCCAATTGTGTCGCACCAGGGTTTATCGATACCGATATGACCAAAAAGCTGGACGATGGCCAACGTAAGGCTATGATGGACGTGATTCCTGCCGCTCGCTTCGGCGAACCCGAAGAAGTGGCTGCCGTGGTTGCATTCCTGGCATCCGAGCCTGCAGGCTATGTAACCGGCGAGACGATCCACGTGAACGGTGGGATGTATACGGGGTAAATGGCAGGCATTGCCGGCCCGAAGAGTGCAAACTTTATCAAATGGACCCCTGCTTGTTAGCGGGTAGGGTTTTAAACTAAACTGGCAATCTTAATTGTTGCTTAGTTGAAATCAAAGTGAGGAAATTATGAGTACAGTTGAAGAGCGCGTAAAGAAGATCGTTTGTGAGCAACTGGGCGTTAAGGAATCTGAAGTCCAGAATAAATCTTCTTTTGTAGAGGATCTTGGCGCTGACTCACTGGACACCGTTGAGCTGGTCATGGCACTCGAAGAAGAGTTTGAAACTGAGATCCCTGACGAGCAGGCAGAGAAGCTCGGCAGTGTTCAGGATGCGATCGACTACATCGTCGCGCACACCTGATACTCCTGTAAGATCTGTATGTTTTGAGAAGCCGTCCTGAAGCACACCAGGGCGGCTTTTTTATTGGCTAAAACCGGCGATCCGGAAATGCGAATGTCGGGAGAATGTCCCGGCCACAGGGCTAGGTGAAAAGCATTATGGGTGAACGACGTGTTGTTGTAACGGGTCTGGGCATGCTTTCCCCACTGGGGAATGATGTGGCGTCTTCCTGGGAGGGCATAAAAGCGGGGCGAAGCGGTATAGGACCGATCGAGCGCTTCGACACAACGGGCTTCAATACCCGTATCGGGGGCGCCATCCGTGATCTTGACATAGAGGCTTATATGCCCAACAAAGACGCTCGCAAGATGGATGCGTTTTTGCACTATGGTCTGATCGCTGCACAACAGGCTGTTGAAGACAGCAAGCTCAACGAATTCGATGCCCTTGATCGGGAGCGAGTGGGTGTTGCCATTGGCTCCGGTATTGGTGGTCTTGAGTTTATTGAGAAGAGCGTCCTTGTGATGAATGAAAGTGGCCCTCGCAAGGTATCGCCCTTCTTCGTTCCGGCCACGGTAATCAATATGATCAGCGGCAATGTGGCCATCAAATTTGGTTATCAGGGGCCGAATTTTGCCATCACCACCGCTTGCACGACCGGCACTCACAATATCGGCTACGCCGCTCGCACTGTCATGTATGGCGATGCCGACGTGATGCTGGCCGGCGGGTCGGAAATGGCCACCAGCAAGACCGGTATTGCCGCTTTTTCCGCGGCCCGCGCGCTTTCTACGCGCAATGATGAGCCCGGGAAGGCCAGCCGGCCGTGGGACAAAGACCGGGATGGCTTCGTGCTCAGTGACGGCGCCGGGGTCGTCGTGCTTGAGGAGCTGGAGCACGCCAGGCGTCGCGGAGCACCGATCTATGGCGAACTGGTCGGGTTTGGCATGAGCGATGATGCCCATCACATAACGTCGCCTCCGGAGAGCGGCGAGGGCGCCCAGCGCTCTATGAAAAACGCGATCCGCGATGCCGGTATCCGCCCGGCCGATATTGGTTACATAAACGCCCATGGTACCTCAACTCTGGTTGGTGATCGGGCAGAGGCGGGTGCCGTCAAAGCCGTGTTCGGAACTCATGCCCGAAAAGTGGCGGTCAGCAGTACCAAATCCATGACCGGGCATTTGCTGGGCGCCGCCGGCGCAGTGGAAGCCATCTTCTCGCTGTTGGCCCTGCACGATGGTGTGTTGCCGCCGACGATCAATCTTGATAACCCGGACGACGACTGCGACCTGGACTTTGTGCCTCACAAGGCCAGATCCGCGGATTTGAATTACGCATTGTCTAACTCTTTCGGTTTTGGCGGCACCAATGGCACGTTGATTTTCCGTCGCTTTGAGGGCTGACGTTGAATCTGGTGGATGTTCTCTGGGCGGAAGAAGCCGTGGTGCCGGTCAGTGACCGGGGCCTGGCCTATGGCGATGGCCTCTTCGAAACCATCAGGATCTGTCACAACAAGCCCACCCTGGCTGACCGGCATTCGTCGCGACTGCTGGAGGGGGCCCAGCGGCTTGGCATTCACCTGACCCGGGCGTTTCTGGCGGAGCATTTGTTGACCGCTTGCGAACGGTATGCCCGCGAGCCCGACTGGGTGCTCAAGGTCACACTCACCAGGGGTAGCGGTGGTCGGGGTTACCTGCCTCCGGAAACGGCCCGACCCAGGCTCATTTTTAGCGCCAACCCCCTCCCGCCAGCACCAGACCCTGAGGGGGTTTCGATCTGCCTGTCAAACCTTTGCCTGTCGGTCAGTCCAGCGCTTGCCGGTCTGAAGTCCCTGTCCAGACTCGACCAGGTGCTTGCCAGTCGGACCATCGCCGCCGGCTGTTACGAGGCGATTCTGGCCGACAGGGCAGGGCGGCTGCTGGAAGGTACCCGCACTAATATAATGCTGCTAATGGGCGATCAGTGGTTGACGCCACCGAGCTCTGATCTGGCGGTTGCCGGCGTTATGAGGGCCCGGGTTATCGATTATCTGCGCCAGAAATCGGAATGGGTGCGGGAGCGCGCTCTGTCGCCGGCCATGCTGACATCTCGGGATTGCCGCGGCATGATCCTGATGAACAGTGTTGCGGGTGTCGTGCCGGTCAGGAATTTCGGCTGCGTCTGGTTGCCTGTTGATGCGCGCCTTGCGACAATCTGCGGCCAACGTCTTCTTACGGAATAAGTCATTTGATCAAAACGACTCTCATTGCCCTGCTTTGCCTGGCAATACTCACTATTGCCGGGACCGGACTCTGGGCCTGGCAGGGACTTCAAACCCTGGAAAAACCCCAAGCAGTGGAGGAACCCGTGCTGTTCGATGTGCCAAAGGGGACATCGTTCGGGTCGGTTGTGCGCCGGATGGAATCACGCGGCCTGGTGCCTGACAGTTTCTGGATGCGGGTGCATGGCCGGATTTTTCCCGAAAAAGCGCGGGTGAAAGCCGGTGAATACGAATTCCTGGCGGGCATGACCCCTCTGGAAATGCTGGCACAGATGAACCGTGGCGACACCAAGACCTGGACCATTCAGTTTATCGAGGGTTGGCAATTTAGCGACCTGAGAACGGCCTTAACCGATCACCCGCGCCTTGAGGCCGTCACGGCGGATTGGAGCGATGACCGGATAATGAAGGAGTTAGGAGATCCTGGCGAGCATCCCGAAGGCAGGTTCTTTCCCGACACCTATCGTTTTGAAAGCAAGGACACTGATCTGGATCTCTTGCGCCGGGCTTTTGAACGAATGAACAGCGTACTGGCCGAGGAGTGGGACAACCGGTCGGAAAACCTCCCCTATAAAAGCGCTTATGAAGCATTAATTATGGCGTCCATTGTGGAGAAGGAGACGGGTGCCGCTTTTGAGCGTGATCAAGTCGCCGGTGTTTTTGTGCGTCGTTTGCGCAAAGGCATGAGATTGCAAACGGATCCAACGGTCATTTATGGCATGGGTGACAAGTACGATGGCCGTATTGGCCGAAGTGACCTGCGCACCGCCACGGCTTATAACACCTATACGATTAACGGGTTGCCGCCCACACCAATCGCACTTGCCGGTCGCGAAGCCATTCATGCGACCTTGCACCCCGCTGATGGCGATGCGCTGTATTTTGTGGCGAAAGGCGACGGCACCCATCAGTTTTCACGGACCCTGGAAGAGCATCAGAAGGCGGTCCGCGCCTACCAGATGAAACGTCGATCGGATTACCGCTCCAGTCCGGCTCCGGCGAAAGAAGCGCAAAGCGAATGACAGCACCGGCACGGTTCATCACCTTTGAAGGCTCCGAAGGGGTTGGAAAATCGACCCAGATCCAGGCGGCGGCACGCACATTGCGAGCCTTGGACATCGACCTGGTAGTGACGAGGGAGCCCGGTGGTACACCGATGGCTGAAAACATCCGGGAAGTGCTGCTGGCGCGCCGGGATGAGCCTGTCCACGAAACCACCGAGTTGCTGCTGATGTTCGCGGCCCGGGCCCAGCATCTTGAAACCTTCATTAAGCCCAACCTGGCGGCCGGCCGGTGGGTACTGTGTGATCGTTTTACCGATGCCACTTTCGCCTATCAGGGCGGCGGCCGGGGTGTCTGCGCCGAACGCATTGCCAGTCTTGAAAACCTGGTGCAGAGGGATTTTCGACCCGATCATGTCATCCTGCTCGACGCGCCGGTGGATGTGGGCATGTCCAGGGCTCGTCATCGCGCGAGTCTGGATCGATTTGAGCAGGAGGAAATCGGCTTTTTTCAACGCATCCGCGATACCTATCTGGCCCGCGCTCATCTTAGTCCCGAGCGTTATCATATCGTGGACGCGTCGCAATCCCTGGAGGCGGTGACGGGCTCCGTTGCGCGTGTTTTACAGGAGATTGCTGAAGACAACTAAATTGACCGGAAAACCACCCGGGTCCCATTCCGTCGCGGGCCGTGCATCTTGCCCCGGTGTCTGCTTTAATGGTGTGGTTAAACGCTTAAGAACCGCAGGATGCCATGCTGGACGCACGCGTTATAAAGCTTCCCGAATCCGACTCGGCCGGCCATCATTGCCATGAACATCACCAACTCGTGATCGGCGTTCGCGGTGAGGCCGAGCTTGGCGTCGACGGGCGCCAGTCGCGCCTCGATACCTGGAGCGCCTGCCTGCTGCCCACAGAGGCGTATCACGACTATTGCGGCAACGCGAGCAATCATGTGCTTGTGATCGATCTTGATCCGCACCAGCCTGCGTTCAGTAATCCCGAGCATGGTGATTATGAATCCATGGCGCCTCTGTTTGAGCGCCCGCGAACCCTCCACTTTGACGCCGCTTTACACTCTCTTGTCCAGCTTTGTGCCGGAGAATTCGCCCTGGCGCCGAGCAATGCTGCCCTGCACAGGCACCTGTCCGCCGGCATTCTTCATTGTATGTCGGGCCGGCTCGGTTATCAGGCGCCGCGACCCGGCCGCACTCACTTCAGCCCCGAGGCAATTCGACGGTATGTGATGGAAAATCTGCACAGGAAGATCAGTGTGGAAGACCTGGCTGGGGTTGCCTGCCTGAGTGTCAGTCGTTTTTACGATATGTTCCGGACCATGACCGGAACCACGCCACATCAATACCTGCTCGGTATTCGCATAGAACAGGCTTTGCGGCTCATCAGCGGGACCACGCTGACAGTGGCCGAAATAAGTCACCGGACGGGATTCTCAAGCCAGGGCGCATTAACGAACGTCCTTCAGAAGCACCGTGGCACGACACCTTCCGCCTTGCGTTCAGCCAGTTGATGCATTTTTTTGGCGGGGGCCACTCACATTCTACGAATTTGTAAAAAAAAAGTAGGTTTTTGTAAGTGAAAATCCTCTGATTGGACTAGATTGAATAGGTATCAGAATTCCTGCGGATACTGGCTCTGTTTTTCTGGTTTTAGTTCATGGGGAAAATTAACCATAAGGAGATAAACACCAAACTCAGGAGGCTGGTTTAAGAGGCAGCGGTGCGGTAACAAGTCATTGATAAAGAGTTAAAACAACAAAGAGTGCGACTACCGGATTCAGTGGGGTAAGCGCGCTAACCGGTCGGAGCTACTTCCGTCCTAATGAGCTGGAGAGAATTTCATGGATATGGGTGTTTGGATCAGTCTGTTTGGTTATTTTGCGCTTATGATTGGCATCGGCGTGTTCGCGATGCGCACATCGACGTCCTCATCTGAAGATTACATGTTGGGTGGGCGAAATCTCAGTCCAAAGGTAGCGGCTCTCTCCGCGGGTGCCTCGGACATGAGCGGTTGGTTGCTTCTGGGGTTGCCCGGCTGGCTGTTTACGGCGGGTCTGGGTGCTGCCTGGCTTGGTATCGGCCTGCTCGTGGGTGCGTTGGTCAACTGGATTATTGTTGCGCCCCGTCTTCGCGAACAAACCGTGCATTACGGCAACAGCCTGACGATCCCGTCCTTCCTGGCGAACCGCTTTCCCACCCAGGCGCTGTCGTTGCGAACCGTGTCGGCCATTGTCATTGTCGTCTTCTTCGCGGTTTACACCGCTTCCGGCCTGGTGGCTGGCGGTAAGCTGTTTGAGAGCGCCTTTGCCGGAATCATCAGCGTCGGTGGCATGAGTGACTACGCGGTCGGTATTTCACTCACACTGGGCGTGGTGCTGATCTATACGGTTGTCGGCGGCTTCCTGGCGGTGAGCATGACCGATTTTGTTCAGGGTTGTATCATGATGTTGGCGCTGGTCATTATGCCGGCTGTCGTGCTCTTTGGCGAAGGCGGTGGCGGTTATGCCCAGGCCTCGCAGACCCTCGGTGAAATTGATCCCAATTTTCTGTCACTGACGGCAGGGCTCACGTTTATCGGGTTCCTGTCTTCTGTCACCTGGGGGCTGGGTTATTTTGGCCAGCCTCATATCATCGTGCGCTTCATGGCGATCCGGAGCCTGAAAGAAGTCCCGACGGCCCGTAACATAGGCATGTCCTGGATGCTTATTTCATTGGTTGGTGCCGTTTCCCTGGGTGTCTTCGGCAGGGCTTATGCCGTGCGCAACGGTATGGATGTTGCCGATCCGGAGACCATCTTCATCATTCTGTCTGGGCTGCTGTTCCATCCGCTGATTACCGGCTTCCTCTATGCCGCTCTGCTGGCCGCCGTCATGAGCACCATCTCCAGTCAGCTTCTGGTGTCTTCATCCTCACTGACGGAAGACTTCTACCGTCTGTTCCTTCGTAAGGAAGCGACTGACCGGGAGTGTGTCAATGTTGGTCGCGGTTGCGTGGTCCTCGTGGGCCTGGTTGCTGCGGTGATTGCTTCCGACCCGGGTTCTCAGGTGCTGTCGTTGGTCAGTAATGCCTGGGCAGGGTTTGGTGCTGCCTTCGGCCCACTGATCATTCTGTCGCTGATGTGGAAGCGTATGAACGGCGCCGGTGCCATAGCCGGTCTGGTGGTCGGTGCAGTGACCGTGATGGCCTGGATCTCCCTGGGCTGGAATTCGGAATTCATGGGTGGTGAGGGCGTTTACGAGATCATTCCTGGCTTCATTGCGGCCTGGACTGCGATCGTGGCGGTCAGTTACGCCACTGCCGATGCAGACGAGTTCCAGGCTATCGCCGTCCAGGGCAACGCCTAACCGATAGTCAGCGCAACAGACTAGAGCGTCTAACGCTCGAAATAGTGATAAAGGGCTCCTGCGGGGGCCCTTTTTCGTTCGTCAGACGGCACGGTGGATGGACGATTGAGCCGGACTGGACCCTGACACCTTGACGGACACTGCCAATAAGCTTTACAAACATAGTAGGGCCTCAGGGAGAATAACAAGATGATCGGGAACAACGTCGGCGTAACGATCACCTTCATCATTTATCTTCTAATGATGCTGGCCATTGGCTACATCGCCTATAAACGGACAACCAATCTTTCCGACTATATCCTCGGTGGCCGAAGCCTGGGCCCCCTGCCATCAGCTTTGAGTGCGGGCGCGTCCGATATGAGCGGCTGGCTTTTGCTGGGGCTTCCGGGCTACGCCTATGCCGCCGGCTACGAAGCTGTCTGGATTGCAGTGGGTCTGCTCGCGGGCACCTGGCTGAACTGGTTGTTCGTCGCCAGAAGGCTGAGGACCTATTCCTTTGCGGCCGGTGATTCACTGACCATGCCGTCCTACTTTGAAAATCGTTTCAACGACACCAGCCGCGTATTACGCGTGGTCTCGGCCTTTTTTATTCTTCTGTTCTTCCTCTTCTACACCAGTTCCGGTCTGGTTGCCGGTGGCAAGCTTTTTGAAACCGTGTTCCAGCTCAATTATGAAACAGCCGTGATTGTCGGCACCATTGCGGTGGTTTCCTACACTTTTTTCGGTGGTTTCCTTGCGGTCGCCTGGACGGATGTTGTTCAGGGTCTGCTGATGTTTGCCGCCCTGCTTCTTGTGCCCATCATGGCAATAAATGCCGCCGATGGCTGGGGAGCCACGACTATGGCAATGGAAGCAAAGAATCCCGAGTTCCTGAACGCCTGGACCGATACCGATGGTAATGCTCTGGGTATTCTGGCGATCCTGTCGCTGCTGGGCTGGGGCCTGGGCTATTTTGGTCAGCCTCATATCCTGGCGCGTTTTCAGGCTATCCGTAGCGAAGACGATGTGCCCGCAGCCCGCCGTATTGCGGTTATCTGGAGCGCTTTCGGCCTGTTCGGCGCGATGCTGGTGGGCTTTGCGGCGATCGGCTACTTCGACACCGTGCTGGATGATGGCGAAAAAGCTTTCATGCTGCTGGTGGATGCGCTTTTCCACCCGATTATTGCTGGCATCCTGCTTGCGGCCATTCTGGCAGCGATCATGAGTACCGCGGACTCTCAGCTTCTGGTGTCTTCATCCGCCCTGGCAGAGGATTTCTACAAGGCTATTTTCCGCAAGACAGCCAACCAGACAGAGCTGGTCTGGGTAGGTCGTTTCGCCGTGGTCTTCATTGCCATTGTCGCCGCGTCTCTGGCCTTCAATCCGGACAGTCAGGTTCTCACTCTGGTTTCCTATGCCTGGGCAGGCTTCGGTGCGGCCTTCGGTCCGGCACTGATTCTGTCGCTGTATTGGAAGAAGATGAACAAGACGGGGGCGGTCGCCGGTATCGTTGTCGGTGGCGCCACGGTTGTCATCTGGGGTGGGATGTCGGGAGGTCTGTTTGATCTTTATGAGATCATTCCCGGATTTATCTTTGCGACGATTGCCATCGTTGCCGGTTCGCTGGCTACCGGTGATCCGGCACAGGATGTTCAGGATGGCTTTGAAGCGGCCATGAATCCGAAAAGATGATGCACCTGGACTAGCCGGGCGATAAAACCCGGATAACGGAAGGGGCGTCTTGCGAGGCGCCTCTTTTTTGTCCCGAGTGAATCGGAGGCTCGCTTAAGTTTTTACCGCCCATAAAAAAGGCCGGGCCGATTAAATTCGGCCTGGCCTTTTCATTGCTCGATGGCGATCAAGGCCGGCAGCGGCCCTGACCAACGCCACGTCAGACCACGGACGCTTCTGCAGCGCGCGTTGTGAATTTCTCCATCTGGTCGAAGTTCAGGTATTTATAGATATCCTTCGACATGCTGTTCAGTTCCTGGGCGTACTCCATGTATTCGGCGGGGGAGGGCAGCTTGCCCAGTATCGCACCCACGGCCGCCAGCTCTGCCGACGTCAGGTAGACGTTGGCCCCGTCACCAAGGCGATTGGGGAAGTTGCGGGTGGAGGTGGACAGAACCGTGCTCTTGGCCTCGACTCGCGCCTGGTTACCCATGCACAGGGAGCAGCCCGGCATCTCTGTGCGAACCCCGGCGTCCCCGTAGATCTTGAAGTAACCCTCTTCTTTTAGCTGGGCTTCATCCATCTTGGTGGGCGGTGACATCCATAGTCGGGTTTTCAGCGGCTCCTGGTTACGGGCCAGCAACTTGCCGGCGGCCCGAAAGTGGCCAATGTTGGTCATGCAGGAACCAATGAAGACCTCGTCGACCTTGTCACCGGCCACTTCCGACAGGAAGCGTGCATCGTCCGGATCGTTCGGGCAGCACACGATGGGCTCCTTGATGTCGGCCAGGTCGATTTCGACGATATGGCTGTACTCGGCGTCCTTGTCGGCACGCATGAGCTTGGGCTCGGCCAGCCAGGCTTCCATCTGCTTGGCACGGCGCTCAAGGGTACGGGGATCGCCGTAGCCCTCGGCAATCATCCAGCGCAGCATGGTGATGTTGGAGCGAAGGTACTCGGCAACGGACTCTTCCGACAGGTTGATGGTGCAACCGGCCGCCGAACGCTCGGCGGAAGCGTCGGACAGCTCGAACGCCTGCTCCACGGTGAGCGTCTCAAGACCTTCGATCTCCAGGATACGGCCGGAGAATTCGTTGATCTTGCCTTTCTTCTCCACCGTCAGGATGCCCTGCTTGATGCCGTAAAGGGGAATCGCGTGCACCAGGTCGCGCAGGGTAACGCCAGGCTGCAGTTCGCCTTTAAAGCGAACCAGGACCGACTCCGGCATGTCCAGCGGCATAACGCCGGTGGCGGCGGCAAAGGCCACCAGACCCGAGCCCGCTGGGAAAGAAATGCCCATGGGGAAACGGGTGTGCGAGTCACCGCCGGTGCCGACCGTGTCCGGCAGCAGCATTCGGTTGAGCCAGGAGTGGATGATGCCGTCACCCGGGCGCAGGGAAACGCCGCCACGGGTGCGGATGAAGTCCGGCATGGTGTGCTGCATTTCCACATCGATCGGCTTGGGGTAGGCCGCGGTGTGGCAGAAAGACTGCATGACCAGGTCGGAGGAGAAGCCCAGGCACGCCAGGTCTTTCAGTTCGTCGCGGGTCATGGGACCGGTGGTGTCCTGTGAGCCCACGGTGGTCATGTGAGGTTCGCAATAGGTGCCGGGACGCACGCCCTGGCCTTCGTCCAGACCAACGGCCTTGCCGACCATCTTCTGGCCCAGGGTGAAGCCTTTGGTGCCGGCTTCGGGATCTTTGGGCAGACGGAAGATGTCGGTCGCGCCCCAGCCCAGTATGTCCCGGGCCTTGTTGGTCAGGCCACGG
Organism: Oleiphilaceae bacterium; assembly: GCA_018334495.1. Lineage (GTDB taxonomy): Bacteria > Pseudomonadota > Gammaproteobacteria > Pseudomonadales > Oleiphilaceae > Marinobacter. Next base: position 35,835 of record JAGXLV010000003.1, on the reverse strand, counting down.
CCGATAATCAGGGGAATGCGGCCGCCGGCCTGGACTTCATCCAGGATAACTTCGGACTTGAAGCCGAATTCGGAAATGACGTCGCCGGCTTCGTTCAGGATCTGGCCATCGTAAGGGCGGATTTCGATCACGTCGCCCATGTTCATGTTGTCGACAGGGGCTTCGAAAACCAGGGCGCCGGCGTCTTCCATGGTGTTGAAGAAGATGGGCGCCACCTTGGCACCGATACAGACACCGCCGGTGCGCTTGTTGGGTACGCCCGGCATGTCGTCGCCAAAGAACCACAGCACCGAGTTGGTGGCGGACTTGCGTGAGGAACCCGTGCCCACGACTTCACCGACGAAGACCACGGGCAGGCCCTTGGCCTTGAGTTCGTCGATCTGGCTCATGGGACCGATAACGCCGGGCTCGTCCGGCGTCAGGCCTTCGCGGGGCATTTTGTAGGCGGCGCGGGCGTGCAGCGGGATGTCCGGGCGCGACCAGGCATCCGGCGCCGGGGAGAGGTCATCGGTATTGGTTTCACCGGTGACCTTGAACACGATCATTTTGGTGCTGACCGGCACTTGTTTGCGGCTGGTGAACCATTCGGCATTGGCCCAGGATTCCATCACGCTTTTGGCGACGGCATTGCCGGCGTCCATTTTGTCCTTCACATCGTTGAAGGCGTCGAACACCAACAGGGTTTTCTTGAGCTTTTCGCCAGCCTGTTCCGCCAGTTCGGCGTCATCCAGCATGTCCACCAGAGTCACGATATTGTAGCCGCCCTGCATCATGCCGAGCAGGTCCATGGCCTTTTTGCGGTTCAGCAACGGAGAAGAAGCCTCGCCTTTGACGATGGCACTGAGGAAGCCCGCCTTAACATAGGCGGCTTCGTCCACGCCCGGCGGAACACGATTTTCAAGCAGGTCCACCAGGGTGTCCTCTTCCCCGGCTGGCGGATTTTTCAGAAGTTCAACCAAAGCGGCGGTCTGCTCGGGGTTCAGCGGCTTTGGCGGAATGCCCTGAGCCGCACGTTCTGCAACGTGTTCACGATAGGCTTCTAACACGATAAGGATCCTCATGAGTTGGGACGTCCCGCCAAGTCAGTTAGCCTGCGGGAGTGGTGATGTTGGAAAGGTTGCGAATTGGCGTTTTATTGTATAGGACACGACACATAAAGTTAAGCTGGGTTAACAGAGAAGGTGGCGCCCCGAGTGTGTATAATTTCCAGACCAAACCTTCTTACACCCGGAAAAGAAGACCTTGAAGACGATGTTGCAGACCGATCTGGACAATATTTTTGGGTTTCTACCCTGCCGCACCCCGGATGCCTGGGTGCAAAATGCGCTTTCTGATCTCCCCACCCTCCTTATTGATCATGCCCATTGCGAGAAAAAAGCGGCCTCGACAGCGCTCAGCCTGATGTACCGCTATGTGGATTACCCCGACCTGTTGAACAAGATGTCGCGGCTGGCCAGGGAAGAGTTGCGACATTTCGAGCAGGTTCTGGCCATCATGAAAAAGCGCGGCGTCGTCTACAGCCATCTGACGCCTTCCCGCTACGCGGCGGGACTGCGTCAACCGGTGCGCTCATCAGACCCGGATCGGCTGGTGGACGTGCTGGTCGTGGGCGCGATTATTGAGGCGCGCTCCTGTGAGCGTTTTGCCTCGCTGGCGCCCCACCTGGACGTCGCCCTGGCGGATTTCTATAACGGCCTGCTCAAATCCGAAGCCCGGCACTACCGGGATTACCTCGCGCTGGCGGAGAAAGCGGCGGGGGGGCCCGTTAATGATCGTATCGACGTGTTCCTGGCTCTGGAGAAAGCGTTGATTGAACAGCCGGACACCGGGTTCCGTTTTCACAGTGGTCCGGTGGTTGCGCAATGATCAGGGCATGCCGGAGATGTGCCCCGGCGCCCGCGCAAGCCGTCAAAGCGCCCGGCAAAGAGCTATCCAGCGATCAATTCCGGCACCGCGATACTTCTGTTTGTGCAGAATGAAATAGAACTGCCGGTCGAACTGCCGATGTGGCGGCACACTCAGGGGCACCAGGGCGCCACTGCGGAATGCATCCGCCAGGCAAACCCGTGACAGGCAGCCGATGCCCAGGCGGGTCTCCACTGCTTGTTTAATAGCCTCGGTATGCTCCAGCTCCAGCAGGATTTCAATATCCGGCAAGAGGCCGTGCATGCCGCGTTCAAAGGTCTGGCGGGTGCCCGAACCGGGTTCCCGCATGATCCAGGTGGCCGCCAGCAGATCCTCGTCAGTCAAGGTTTGACGCCCGGCCAGGGGATGGTCAGGGGCACAGAACACCACCAGTTCATCGGCCCGCCAGGGAATGACTTCCAGGTCAGGGGATTGCAGTTCGCCTTCGATCAGGCCGATATCCAGGTCAAAATCACTGACCCGTTGGGCGATAGTGCGCGTATTGGCTACCTCAAGAGAGACGCGGGCCTGGCTGCGGGTTTTCATATACTCGGCCATGACGCCGACAGCCAGGTAGTTGCCAATGGTCAGAGTGGCGCCGACTTTCAAGGCGCCCACTTCAGTGTGCCGGTTCAGGCTTTGCTCCAGCTCTCGACCCTGGGCCAGGAGTGCTTCGACCTGGGGGCGGAGCAGACGGCCGAGCTCATTGAGCTGGAGGCGCTTGCCAATGCGGTCAAAGAGCTGGATATCGAATTGCGCCTCCAGCTCTTTCAAGGCGCTACTGGCGGCGGACTGGGACATGGCCAGGCTTTGCGCGGCTTTGGTGATATTCTGGGTGCGGGCAGCCGCCAGAAAAACTTCGAGTTGCCGGAATGAATAACGCATTATCGATTTTACCGAATAACCTTATGAGAATATCCCATTTTATCGATAGCCTGCCTTTGGGTATACTGCTTGCAACTTAAAATTCATTTTTGAAAATCAGTTTGTAATTCCAGGGCTTCTGGATAAGGCGACACAATGAGCAAGATGAATACGGAGAAAGTCACCAGTGTCCATCACTGGAACGAGACCCTGTTCAGTTTTACCACCACCCGCGATCCGGGGTTCCGGTTCAAGAACGGTCATTTCACCATGATTGGCCTGGAAGCCGAAGGTAAGCCACTCATGCGCGCCTACAGCATGGCCAGCGCCAATTATGAGGAGCAGCTGGAGTTCTTCTCGATCAAAGTGCCTGATGGCCCGCTTACGTCACGCTTGCAGAAAATCGAAGTGGGGGATGAAATCCTGGTCAGTCGTAAGCCCACCGGTACTCTGGTGGCTGATCATCTGCTGCCCGGTCGTAATCTGTATCTGCTCAGTACCGGCACAGGCCTGGCGCCTTTCATGAGTATCATCAAGGACCCGGAAATTTACGAGCAGTTCGACAAGGTGATCCTGACCCATGGCGTGCGCTATGTGTCTGAGTTGGCGTACCAGGACGAAATCAATGACCTGCCCAATAATGAATTCTTCGGTGAAATGGTGCAGGGCAAGCTGGTTTACTATCCCACGGTCACCCGGGAAGAATTTCGTAATCAGGGCCGCCTGACCGATTTGATGGAAAGCGGTAAGCTGATGGAAGACCTTGGCATGCCGCCGGCCTTTGATCTGGAGCAGGATCGCTTCATGATCTGTGGCTCACCGGGCATGCTCAAGGATACGACGGCCATTTTGAACAGGCAGGGTTTTCTGGAATCGCGCCATGGCGACCTGGGCCACTTTGTGATTGAGCGTGCGTTTGTCGAGAAGTAAACGCCAGAAGACCGGAAACCGCACCCCGTAGCAACTTGCTGCGGGGTTTTTTTTTGGCCTGGCCAAAGCCCCCGGACTTATCGCCTGGAAGCGTCCCCTGTCTGCTGGCGAAACCCCCGGCTCTCAAATCCGGCTACCGGAGGCTCAGGCGCTCACGGCATTGTAGGAACCTGAGTCGAGCGCAGCCTCCTGACGTGTTTCTTCGCTCTTCGGCGGCTCGCTGTCTTTTTCCTTCAGGGCTTCCCTGATTGAGCGGGACAGCTCCTCAAGGCTCTGCTTGATGTTGTCGCCGTATTCCTCCGACAACTCCGAGAGGCGCTCGCCGGCCAAATCCGATAACTGCTCGAATTCCTGGGCAATCTCTTCCAGTTTGCGGGCGGCGGCTCCGGATTGGCCCGAGAGGCCTTCTTTCACTTTGTCGCCGAAGGTTTCCAGCTCGTCCATCAGTTTTTCGAACACAGGGCGCTCCGCCAGGGCTTCCGCGGTGCGCTCATAGTCCACCAGCCACTGATCGTTTACTTTCAGAAGGTAGGTTGCCGATTCTGCCGGTTTTTCATTCGCTTGTTCGCCGGAGTGCGCAAGCCCCTCAAAACGGGTCACAACCCAGGCCTTCCTGTCCTCGATAACCACCCGGCCCAATTCGGGAGTGACGCCGACCCAGTCCTGTGAAAAACCATCGAATTCGGTTTCGTCTTCCAGTGTTGAGTGCTCAACGACCTCACCGGCATCGCCTGTGACGACCGCTTGCCAGAATACTTCCGTAACCTCCTGGGGCGTTTGCGGTTTGCTGCAGCCAGCCAGTGCCAGAACGCTGAGCAAAAGCGCGGGATAAAGGTAAAGTTTTGTCATGGCGGTGTGTCTCTTCGACAAAGAGTGGCCACGCAGGCCACCAGGGTGAATCAATGGATGTAAAGATGCGTGTTTTCAGGACCTGGCTCAAAAGCTCTCTGTCAGTAACTCCGGTTCCTGACCGGCCTCTGCCTTGAGCCACCAGACGTTCTCCCCCCAATCGCCCAGGACAATCCGCTTGGCCGGCTGGCCATTGGCGTCCAGTTCGTGGACTGCGGGCCGGTGGGTATGGCCATGGATAAGCTGTTGAACCCGGTATTCTTCCATCACTCTGACCACCTCTTCAGGGGTGACGTCCATAATGCCCTGTTGCTTGCCTTTGGTCTGAGCCATGCTGATTTCCCGCAATTGGCGGGCAACCATCTGGCGATCGGCCAGCGGGCGCTTGAGGAACATTTCCTGCCACTGGGCGTTGCGCATGTTGGTCCGGAACTTCTGGTATTCCAGGTCAGCGGTGCACAGGGTGTCGCCGTGCATCAGAAGGGTGGGGGTGCCATACAGGTCGATCACGATCTGGTCTTCGGGTACCAGCCGGGCCCCTGTGCGCTGGCAGAAATCTTCACCGATGAGAAAGTCCCGGTTGCCATGCATCAGCGAAAGCGCGGTGCCTCCTGCGGTCAGGGCCTGAAGCGCCTCAGCGACTTGTTCCTGCAGGGGGGTGCGCTCGTCATCACCGATCCAGGCTTCGAAAAAGTCGCCCAGTATATAAAGATGCTCGACACCCGACGCCCGGGTTTCAACAAAGTTCAGGAACGCCTGTGTAATATCCGGCCGCTTTTCTTCCAGGTGAAGGTCCGCGATAAAAAGCGTTGTCACGATGAGCCCCCTTGGTCCTCATCCACCACTTCGGCTTTTTCGATGATGATATCTTCCGCCGGTACGTCCTGATGGCCGTCTTGCATGGAGGTCTTGGCAAACCGGATGTCGTTGACCACATCCATGCCTTCGACCACGCGACCAAACGCGGTATAGCCCCAGCCATCTGCGGTTTTGCCGGTGTGATCCAGAAAACCATTGTTTTCGACATTGATAAAGAATTGGGCGGTGGCGGAGTGAGGGTCCATGGTGCGCGCCATAGCGACCGTGCCGGCCATATTGCTGAGGCCCTTGTCGGCTTCGTTCTGAATGGGCTTGCCCGGCTTGCGAGGCTTCATGCCGGGTTCGAAGCCACCGCCCTGAACCATGAAGTTGCTGATGACGCGGTGGAAAATCAGGCCGTCGTAAAAGCCCTCGCGCACATAGTTCTCGAAGTTTGCCGCGGTCTCCGGGGTTTTTTCATACTCCAGTTCAATCTTGATGTCGCCGTGCGTGGTTTTCAGCAGAATCATGCGGGTATCCTGTTCAGGTGTCGGTGAAGCCGAAAGCTCATAATCGATTATTGTACGGTAGAGTTGGGTTTCGTGCATGAGTTGGCGGGCCAAATATGCGTATAATCACTGTTTCAGGATCCACCCCATTAGTCGAGAAGCTATGAGCGCCGAGTCAAAGAAAGCACATAATTTTATTCGCAGCCTTATCGAAGACAGCATCCAGGAAGGCTCACACACCGGCAAAGTGGTTACCCGCTTCCCTCCGGAACCAAACGGTTATCTGCACATCGGGCACGCCAAATCCATCTGCCTGAATTTCGGCATTGCAGACACCTTCGATGGTGAGTGTAACCTGCGCTTTGATGACACCAATCCGGAAAAGGAATCCCAGGAATACATCGACGCCATTAAAAGCGATGTCGCCTGGCTGGGTTATCAGTGGGCCGGTGAGGTCCGTTACGCCTCGAATTATTTCGAGGCCTTCTATGAGTTTGCCGTAGAGCTGATCGAGAGCGATAAGGCCTTTGTCTGTGGCCTGGGTGCGGATCAGATGGCTCAATACCGCGGCACTCTTACCGAGCCAGGCCGCAACAGCCCTGACCGTGACCGTCCCATGGCAGATAATCTGAAAATGTTCAGCAACATGCGCGCAGGCCAATACCACAACGGCGAATTTGTGCTGCGGGCCAAAATCGATATGGCCTCGCCCAACATGAATATGCGCGACCCCATTCTGTATCGGATTCGCTATGCCGAGCACCACCAGACCGGCAATGCATGGTGCATTTACCCCATGTACGATTTCAGTCATCCCATTTCCGATGCCCTGGAAGGCGTGACCCATTCCCTGTGCACCCTGGAATTTGAGGACCACCGCCCGCTCTATGACTGGGTGCTGGCCAATACCTCGGTGCCGTGCCGGCCGCGCCAGATCGAATTCGCCCGGCTTAACCTCAACTACACCATCACCAGCAAACGCAAGCTCAAGCGCCTGGTGGACGAGGGTTATTGCAGCGGTTGGAATGACCCGCGCATGCCCACCATCTCGGGCATGAGGCGGCGCGGTTACACGCCGGAATCCCTGCGAACTTTCTGCGACATGGTCGGGGTTAACAAATCCGGTGGCACGGTCGATGTGGGCATGCTGGAACACGCCATCCGGGAAGACCTGAACACCCGAGCGCCGCGCGCCATGTGCGTGATGCGACCCTTGATGGTAACGCTGACCAACTATCCCGACGGTGAACAGGAAACCCTCACCTTGCCAGTCCACCCCCAGAACCCGGACATGGGCACACGGCAAGTGCCCTGGAGCCGGACGCTGTTCATTGACCGGGAGGATTTTGCCGAAGAGCCGCCCCGCAAGTGGAAGCGGCTTTCCCCTGGCCAGGCCGTGCGCCTGCGTGGCGGCTATGTAATGACCTGCCGGGAAGTGGTGCGTGACAACCGGGGCGAGATTGTCGAGCTGCGGTGCGAATACGACCCTGAGACCCTGGGGGTTAATCCCGAGGGCTATAAGCCCAAAGGCGTCGTCCACTGGGTCTCGGCCACTGACAGCGTCGAGGTGGTGATCCATCAGTACGACCGGCTGTTCAATCATGAATCGCCGGACAGCGCCAAAGACGTGGACTTCGTCGAGCACCTCAATCCTGAGTCCCTGGTGACTGTCACCGGTGCGCGGGTGGAGAAAAGCCTGGCTGCGCCAAGAGGGGATCTTCCATACCAGTTTGAGCGCGAAGGCTATTTCTTTTACGATCCCGAATCGTCCCTCGGCGGGCGGCCCGCTTTCAATCGTACTGTCACGCTCAGGGATTCCTGGGCAAAAGCCAACTCTTGAGCCCGGCGGACAAAAACAACGTGATTCGAGTCTACAACACCCTCAGTCAGCAAAAGGAAGTATTCAAACCTCTGGAACCGGGCAAGGTCCGCATGTATGTCTGCGGCATGACCGTTTATGACTATTGTCATCTGGGGCATGCCCGTGTGCTCACCGCGTTCGATGTGGTGACCCGCTATCTCAGGCATCGCGGTTACGAGGTGAATTATGTGCGCAACATCACGGACATCGACGACAAGATTCTGCAGCGTGCCGAGGCCAACAACGAGGATTATCTGGCGCTGACCAACCGCATGATTCAGGCCATGCACGAAGATGAGGCCCGGCTGGGCATACAGCCCCCCACCGCTGAGCCCAGGGCGACTGAATTCATCAGTGAAATCATTGCCATGATTCAGGTTCTGGTCAACAAGGGCTATGCCTACCCCGCCGCTAACGGCGATGTTTATTTTGCCGTCAATACCTTCGAGGGCTACGGCAAGCTCAGCAAAAAGAAGCTGGAGGATCTGGTGGCTGGCGCCCGTGTCGGGGTGTCGGACGCCAAGCGCAGCCCGGCGGACTTTGTGCTCTGGAAAGCGGCCAAGCCTGGCGAAGTGAGTTGGGCCTCGCCCTGGGGCGAGGGTCGTCCGGGCTGGCACATCGAGTGCTCGGCCATGTCCACTTGCTGCCTCGGAGAAACCTTTGATATTCACGGCGGCGGCCCGGACCTCCTGTTTCCTCACCATGAAAACGAGATTGCCCAATCCGAGGCGGCCACTGAACGGCCGTTCGTGAATGTCTGGATGCACGCCGGGGCGGTGCGGGTCGATAAAGAAAAAATGTCCAAGTCCCTGGGAAATTTTTTCACTATTCGTGAGATTCTGGAAAAATACCCGGCGGAAGTCGTCCGGTATTTTCTTGTGTCGAGTCATTACCGCAGCCAGGTGGATTACTCAGAGGACAATCTTGAAGAGGCCGGTCGCACCTTGAGCCGGCTTTATCAGTCACTCAGAGGCCTGGTTCCGGCCGAATCGGCGCCGGAAACCGACAGCGACCGACGCTTTGAAGCGGCCATGGACGATGATTTCAATTCGCCGGGCGCCCTCACTGTGCTGCATGCCCTGGCCTCGGACATCAACGTGAGCCGGCGTGACGGCCATGACGAGGCGGCTGGCAAAAATGCCGCCGTATTGATCAGGCTGGGCAAGGTCCTGGGGCTGTTACAGCAAGACCCCGAGGCTTTCTTTAAAGCCGGGGCTGTCGAAGATCTGACAGCCGACACCATCGAGGCCATGATTCAGGCCCGCAACCAGGCCAGAAAAGAAAAAAACTTCTCGGAGGCAGATCGCATTCGCGACGAGCTGGCAGAAAAGGGTGTTGTTCTCGATGATTCCCGCGAGGGCACCAGCTGGCGTCGAGGTTAAAATCGTTACTGGCCGGTTTATAGAGCCGGCGCTGAATGCGTACCCTGGTCTGAAAGGGCATCGGAGAATTCTTTTACCACAATCGAGGCAAGAAAATTATGACAGAGCACGTGCAAGTGGGCGACCTGCGGGTCGCGAAAGTCCTGCTGGACTTTATCAATAACGAAGCGATACCCGGGACAGGCCTGGATGCCGACAAGGTCTGGTCCGAATTCGCCGCTCTGGTCCGGGAGCTGGGGCCACAGAATGCCTCGCTTCTGGCCAAGCGCGATGAGATTCAGGAAAAAGTTGATAGCTGGCACCGCGAACACAAAGGCCAGCGCATCAAAATGAAAGAATACAAGGCCTTTTTGGCAGAGATCGGCTATCTGGTGAACGAGCCTGCCGATTTCAAAGTAACCACGGCCAATGTTGACGCTGAGGTTGCCACCATGGCGGGCCCGCAGCTGGTGGTGCCGGTGACCAACGCACGTTTTGCCCTGAACGCCGCCAACGCCCGCTGGGGCAGCCTGTACGACGCGCTCTATGGTACTGATGTGCTGCCGGAGGAAAACGGCGCGGAGAAAGGCCGGGGTTACAACCCGGTCCGGGGCGCCCGGGTCATCGAATACGCCCGGGAAGTGCTGGACAGCTCGGCACCCCTGGCGCAAGGCAGTCACAAGGACTCGGTCAACTACGCCATTGACGGCGACAAGCTGCTGGTCACCCTGGAAAACGGCGATATCACCGGCCTGAAAGACGAGTCCGGCTTTCTGGGGTATACCGGAAGCGGTGACAAGCCTGATGCCATTCTGTTGGTCAAGAACGGCATGCACTTTGAAATCCAGATTGATGCCTCGCATCCAGTGGGCAAGACCGACGCCGCTCACGTCAAGGACGTGGCGATGGAGTCGGCACTGACCACGATCATGGATTGCGAAGATTCTGTTGCCGCAGTGGACGCCGACGACAAGACGCTGGCGTATCGGAACTGGCTGGGCCTGATGAAGGGCAACCTTCGGGAGCGCTTTGAAAAAGGCGGTGAAACCGTCACCCGCAATTTGCATGCAGACCGGCACTACACTGCGAAGAACGGCACGGACCTGATGCTGAAAGGGCGCAGCCTGATGTTTATCCGCAACGTCGGCCATCTGATGACCAACGGCGCCATTCTGGACAAAGATGGCAACGAAGTCCCCGAAGGCCTGATGGATGCCATGTTCACGTCGCTGATCGCCATGCACGACCTCAAGAGCGCCGGCCCTCTGCACAACAGTCAGGCCGGCAGTGTCTACATCGTCAAGCCCAAGATGCACGGCCCGGAAGAAGTGGCCTTCACGAACGATATCTTCGACCGGGTTGAGGACGCCCTGGGTTTGCCGCGATTCACCCTCAAAGTCGGCATCATGGATGAGGAGCGTCGCACCACGGTCAATCTCAAGGCCTGTATCGAGGCGGCCAAGGAACGTTGCGTGTTCATCAATACCGGCTTCCTGGATCGCACCGGTGACGAGATTCATACCGCCATGGAGGCCGGGCCGGTGGTGCCCAAGGCTGACATGAAGCAAGCCGCCTGGATCAAAGCCTATGAAGACTGGAATGTGGACATTGGTTTGGCAACTGGTCTCAAGGGCAAGGCTCAGATCGGCAAGGGCATGTGGCCCATGCCGGACAAGATGGCCCAGATGATGGAGGCCAAAATCGGTCATCCCAAAGCCGGTGCCAACACGGCCTGGGTGCCTTCACCGACGGCTGCGACCTTGCATGCCCTGCATTACCATCAGGTTAACGTGGCCAAAGTTCAGGACGAGTTGGCCGGTCGCAAGCGTGCTTCGCTGGACGATATCCTGACGGTTCCTTTGATGGAGGATCCCCGGTCACTGTCAAAGGAAGTGGCTGTCAAGGAGTTGGAAAACAACGCCCAGGGTATTCTGGGTTATGTTGTGCGCTGGGTAGAGCAGGGGGTTGGCTGCTCCAAGGTGCCGGATATCAACGATGTGGGTCTGATGGAAGACCGCGCGACCTTGCGTATTTCGTCGCAGCATATCTGTAATTGGCTGCACCATGGCATCTATTCGGAGCAGGAAGTCGTCGAGGGCATGAAGCGCATGGCGGAGGTTGTTGATCGGCAGAATGCCGGCGATCCGGCCTATCGCAACATGGCGCCGAACTTCGATGACAGCGTAGCCTTCCAGGCCGCGCTGGATCTGGTTCTCAAGGGTCGCGAGCAGCCCAACGGCTATACCGAACCGCTGTTGCACGCCTATCGCCTTAAAGCCAAGGCCAAGCTGGGGCAGTAATCCCGGCCTGAAGAAAAACGCTCGTGAGTAGGTCGTTCGGCTGACCCATTGCTGATCGACCTTCACAGAGCCTGAAGGCGCCATGCTTCTGGATATTCAGACAGTGTGGCGCTTTTTTTTGTTGAGGGTGGCGAATCCCGGAGTGGCTGCGATAGATGACGTCTAGCTGGGTGTAATGTCCCGTGTAAGACTTCAGGGTTGGTGGAAGACGCCGGCCCGCAGACCTTTTTCAGAACACGCCCGTGAATACCTCCCTGTAGGGCTCGGGCGCAGCCATCCCTGGCTGCTCACGGTTCTGGAAAAGGTCTCCGGCCCGTCGTTTTTGAGCCTCCGGTTTTCTCAGGCTCAACGACCCATACAAAAAACCAGGTCCAAGAATTATATTAGTAGCCGTTTTATTCTTTATGCAACTCATTGGCCGCATAGAGGGTGTTCTGCAGCAGCATGGCGATGGTCATGGGGCCCACACCGCCGGGGACGGGGGTGATGTAGGCGGCGCGCTCTGCGGCCAGCTCGAACTCCACGTCGCCGTTGAGAGAGCCGTCCGGCATCCGGTTGATGCCGACATCGATTACCGTGGCGCCGGGCTTGATCCATTCGCCTTTTACCAGGTCTGGTTTTCCGGCTGCGGCGATGACAATGTCGGCATCGCGAACGAACTTGCCCAGGTCCGGAGTGAAGCGATGGGTGACTGTCGTTGTCGCACCGCGCAGCAGCAATTCCATGGACATGGGGCGCCCGACAATATTGGAGGCGCCGACGATCACGGCATGCTGGCCGGTATAGGGGGTGTCGATGCTGTCCAGAAGCGCGATGATGCCCGCCGGCGTGCAGGGCCTGAGCTCCGGCCGGCGCTGGACCAGCCTGCCCAGGTTATAAGGATGGAAACCGTCGACATCTTTGTCCGGCTTTATCTTGACGAGAATCGGATCCCCGTCCAGATGGGACGGCAAGGGCAGTTGCACCAGAATGCCGTCAACCGCCGGATTGTCGTTGAGTTCATCAACCAGAGCCTCCAGGGCTTCCTGCGAAGTGTCAGCGGGCAGGTCGTAGGACATTGACAGAATGCCGGCCTGTTCGCAGGCGTTGCGCTTGTTGCGAACATAAATCTGTGAGGCCTGGTCCGCACCGACCAGTACCACGGCCAGTCCCGGTGGACGAAGGCCCTGCTGACGGCGTATTTCAACGCCAGCGGCGATTTCCTGGCGAATGCCGGCGGCAATCTCTCTTCCATTAATCAGTTTGGCAGTCATGACGGCGTCTTGTTGGGTCGGGATGCGAAAAGTCGATATTGTCGCATGGCTGGGTGCCTTCGCCAATGTATCCGTCGCAACCTGTGTTATAGTGTTCTCACGCGCTTGAGGAAGAGATTGGACGGTTTTTCAATTCGTTGTTGACGGGTCGGATATCCGCCGGTATTATTCGCGCCAACTTTGCTCAGGCACAAGTTGTTCAGAAAAAACGGGGTATAGCGCAGTCTGGTAGCGCGCCTGCTTTGGGAGCAGGATGTCGGGAGTTCGAATCTCTCTACCCCGACCATTTTCATCTGATAATTCAGGTGGGCGAAGGTTTAAGCGCTCGTAGCTCAGCTGGATAGAGCACCGGCCTTCTAAGCCGGTGGTCGCAGGTTCGAGTCCTGCCGGGCGCACCATATGCCCTCGGCGAGGCAGCCGGCGGTCAGAATTAGAGCTTGCGCCGGTCTCGGGCAAGGCAGATGTTCCAGAAACGATGTGTAATGATCGATGTGGTGGGCGTAGCTCAGTTGGTAGAGCTCAGGATTGTGACTCCTGCGGTCGAGGGTTCGATCCCCTTCGTCCACCCCAACTTTTTGTTCTGGGTTGATTTCTGCACGTTGTGACTCCATTCCTGATTGTAACTTTTGGCAACTGTCAAAAATGAGTGCGGGTCACGGATCAGTTGAAATATTGAATTAAGCTCCGGTGGTGGAATTGGTAGACACGACAGGTTTAGGTCCTGTTGCCGCAAGGTGTGGGGGTTCAAGTCCCTCCCGGAGTACCACTCTTCGCAATTCTGTTAAGCGCCGTCCAGGCCTCGTTCCAGTCAGGTTTATCGCCATTGCGGCCTTGTCATGAACGAACATTCTTTTGATGATTCTCTCCGACCCCATAACCGTGGTAAACTCGCGCTTTTAATTTTCGCGGGTATCTGCCTGGCCGTGCAGTTATTGGCCCTGTGAGCTCGCGATCCATTTATCTACCGAACCGGCAATTTGAGGATCTTCCATGCAAGTGTCTGTTGAATCGACGTCTAACATCGAGCGTCGGATGACGATTGGTGTGCCCGCCCAGGAAATCGAGCAGGCGATTGATAAACGTCTCCAGCACGCGGCCCGTACCGTCAAGATGAACGGTTTTCGGCCCGGCAAGGTGCCCATGAGCGTGGTGAAGCGTCGTTTTGGCGATGGCATTCGCCAGGAAGTGCTCAGTGAAGTCATGCGTGAAAGCTACGTCAAGGCGGTCGAGGAGCAACAGGTTGAACCCGCGGGTTGGCCCAAATTCGAGCCCAAGACCGTAGAGCCGGGTAAAGACCTGGAGTTTGTTGCGGTCTTTGAAGTGCTCCCGGAAATCGAACTGGGGGATCTGAGCAAGATCACCGTCGAGAAGCCGAAAGCGGAAATCACCGAAAAAGACATCGACGCCATGGTTGATAATCTGCGTCGCCAGCAGGCGACAATGAAACCGGTCAAGCGCAAGTCGAAGAAAAAAGACGTGGTTCACATTGATTTCACCGGATACGTTGACGGCGAAGTTTTCGAAGGTGGCACCGCCGAAAACCAGAAGCTCACCCTGGGTTCGGGTCAGATGATTCCGGGCTTTGAAGAAGGTATTGTCGGCGCCAAGGCTGGCGAAGAGCTGGAAGTTGAAGCAACCTTCCCCGACGATTACCAGAACAAGGAACTGGCTGGCAAAACCGCCAGGTTCGAAGTCAAGGTTAACGAAGTCGAAGAGCCGGTGCTGCCGCCTCTGGACCAGGAGTTCTTCGAGAAGTACGGAATCACAGCTGAAGACGAAGCCGAGTTCCGGGCGGAAGTGCAGAAAAACATGGAGCGCGAACTAAAGCAGGCGATCTCCAACAAGGTCAAGAACGATGTGGTCGACGGCCTGCTTGAAACCACCGAGCTGGAAGTGCCCCAGAACCTTGTGGACCAGGAAATCGATCGCTTGCGCCAGGACGCCGTGCAGCGCTTCGGCGGCCAGATGGACCCCCAGCAACTGCCGGCTGAACTCTTTACCGATCAGGCCAAACGCCGGGTCAAAACCGGGCTTTTGTTCCAGGAGCTGGTCAAGAAAAACGATCTGAAGGCGCCTGCTGAAAAGGTTGACGGGAAGATTGAGGAAATTGCTTCTACCTATGAAGAGCCGAGCGAGGTCGTTGCCCACTTCAACAGCAACCCCCAGCAGAAAGCCCAGGTCGAGTCATCCGTGCTTGAAGACGAGGTTGTCGACTTCGTTCTGGATCAGGCCGACGTGAAAGAAAAGAAAATGAAGTATGAAGAGGCGGTTCAGTCCGGCCAGCAGCAGGGTTGAGGGACGGCAGGCCTTGAAAATTGACCGGGCGTACCCTATTAATTGAAGCAGCCGGTCAGCCCGGCTGTTTTCATCCCGACGGGTTACTGGCAAAGTGCCGTTCAAGGTTTTGTTAAATACCCCGACAAGTAGTGACACAGTAAGCACCGACATATCGTGGCCAGCCGGCTACGACACATCCCGAAGGAGTTCATGCGCATCATGATGGACAAACCGATTGACGGCCCCGCGATGGTTACCAGCTCCGGCCTGGTGCCGATGGTTATCGAGCAGACAGCTCGCGGCGAGCGCTCTTTTGACATCTATTCCCGCTTGCTTAAAGAGCGTGTTATTTTCATGGTCGGCCAGGTCGAAGACCACATGGCGAACCTGATTGTGGCCCAGCTTTTGTTTCTGGAATCAGAAAATCCGGACAAAGACGTTCATCTTTATATCAACAGCCCGGGCGGCTCAGTGACTGCGGGCATGTCCATTTACGACACCATGCAGTTTATCAAGCCTGATGTGGCCACCCTGTGTGTTGGCCAGGCGGCCAGCATGGGCGCACTCCTGCTGGCTGGCGGTGCCGCGGGTAAACGCGCTTGTCTGCCGCATTCCCGGGTGATGATTCACCAGCCCCTGGGCGGCTACCAGGGCCAGGCCTCAGACATCGAGATTCACACCCGTGAAATTCTCAAGATCCGGCACAGCCTGAATGAGATTCTGGCCTATCACACCGGCCAGGATCTGGAAGTCGTGTCACGGGACACTGACCGCGATTACTTCATGGACCCGAAACAGGCCGAGGCATACGGTCTGGTTGATTCGGTACTTGATAAGCGCACACCGACTAAATAATACTCGCTGATCGCATGACCGTTAGTGGACGTAGTGTCTTGATAACGGCCCCGATCGCCGGCACACAGAGAGCAGAGGTAATTCAATGGCAGATGATAAAAACGGCAAAAGTGACGATAACGGCAAGTTACTTTACTGCTCGTTTTGTGGAAAGAGCCAGCATGAAGTCCGAAAGCTTATTGCAGGGCCTTCGGTGTTCATCTGTGACGAGTGCGTCGATTTGTGCAATGACATTATCCGCGAAGAAATTCAGGAAAGCGCAGAAGAAGACACTCAGGACCGGCTACCCACTCCGTCTGAAATCCGCGACACGCTTAACGAGTATGTGATCGGTCAGGACCGGGCCAAGGTCGTTTTGTCGGTAGCGGTTTACAACCACTACAAGCGGTTGCGCTACGGTGAAGGCAAGACCGATGTCGAGCTGGGCAAGAGCAACATTCTCCTGATCGGCCCTACCGGCAGCGGCAAGACCTTGCTGGCAGAGACCTTGGCCCGGGTGCTGAACGTGCCGTTCACCATTGCCGATGCCACCACGCTGACGGAAGCGGGCTATGTCGGTGAGGATGTCGAGAACATCATCCAGAAGCTGCTGCAGAAATGCGATTACGATGTGGACAAGGCCCAGCGCGGTATTGTTTACATTGATGAAATCGACAAGATTTCCCGCAAGTCCGACAACCCCTCCATCACCCGTGACGTCTCGGGTGAGGGCGTCCAGCAGGCGTTGCTGAAGCTGATCGAGGGAACGGTTGCATCGGTGCCGCCGCAAGGCGGTCGCAAACATCCGCAGCAGGAGTTCCTGCAGGTGGATACCGGCAACATCCTGTTTATTTGCGGTGGCGCTTTTGCCGGGCTGGATAAAGTGATTCAGGCCCGCTCCGAACGCAGCAGCATCGGCTTTTCCGCGTCTGTTGTGGGGGAGGAAGACCGCAAGAGCACCGGCGACATCATCAAGGATGTGGAAACCGATGACCTGGTCAAATACGGCCTGATTCCGGAATTCGTCGGTCGTCTGCCCGTGGTTGCAACGCTTACCGAACTGGATATCCCGGCGCTGGTAGAGATTCTTACCGAGCCCAAAAACGCGCTCACCAAACAGTACCAGAAGCTGTTTGACCTCGAGGGCGTTGAGCTTGATTTCCGGGAGGACGCCCTGAGGGCGGTTGCCAAGAAGGCCATGGACCGCAAGTCCGGCGCCCGCGGTCTGCGCTCCATCATGGAGGCAACCCTTCTGGATATCATGTATCAGATACCGTCAGAGCGTGGGGTCTCCAAAGTAGTGGTTGATGAAAGCGTCATCAAAGGCGAATCGGAGCCGTTCAAGATATACGACAACAACGACCGCGCCAAAAAAGCTGTTCCGGATGATTAACCCAAACGGGTGACAGCAACAAAAGGGCGGCAACGCCCTTTTTTTTTCAGCCCGGTTTTGTGCGGGAAAACAGAAAGTAATTACAAAATGTGTCATTTTCCTGCCCGCCAGGGGCGTAAACTGATTGTTTTTCCTGTCCAAGCCCCCATAGTTTGTTCTCATGAAAATTGCCGATTTGGCTCAAGAGTTGGTCAGCGAGAATGACGCTGTAAAGACATGTCATCAGAGGATTCCATATGACCCTGACACCCGAAGTGTCCGTTAACGAATACCCCATGCTCCCCCTGAGGGATGTTGTGGTTTTCCCACACATGGTGGTGCCATTGTTCGTAGGACGCGAGAGATCAATACAGGCATTGGAAGCCGCGATGGACGGCAGTAAGGAAATTTTGCTGGTAGCCCAGCGTGATGCCGGAACCGACGACCCGGAGCCCAAGGATGTGTTTGAAATGGGCACCCTGGCTACTATCCTGCAAATGCTGAGACTGCCGGACGGTACGGTAAAAGTGCTGGTGGAAGGCAACGCCCGCGCCAGGGTTGGCAGCATTGCCGAGGGGGAGTATCTGACTGCCCGCGCCACGCTTATGGATGTGGACTCCCTGCCCGAGCGCGAGGAGGAAGTGCTGGTCAAAACCCTGACGGAGGAGTTCGAGAAGTTCGTCAAACTGTCCAAGAAAGTTCCTTCCGAAGTGTCCAATGCGCTCACCGGCATTCACGAGTTGGAGCGCCTGGCCGACACCATGGCGGCCCATCTGGAACTGCAGATTCCGGAAAAACAGGAGCTGCTTGAAGCCCTCGACGTCCGGAGCCGGGTCGAGCTGCTGCTGGGCAAGCTTGACGGCGAAATGGACATGATCGAAGTGGAAAAACGCATCCGTGGCCGCGTCAAGAAGCAAATGGAGCGGAGCCAGCGTGAGTACTACCTGAACGAGCAGATGAAGGCCATCCAGAAAGAGATGGGCTCCATGGGCGAAGGCGGCGGAGATTTCGAAGAGCTTGAAACCAGGCTTGAGGAAGCCGGTCTGCCGGAAGAGGCGCACAAGAAAACCGAAATCGAACTGAACAAGCTCAAGATGATGTCGCCCATGTCTGCTGAGGCGACAGTGGTGCGCGGTTACATTGACTGGATGCTGGCCATTCCCTGGAAAAAGCGCAGTCGTGTCCGCCATGACATTGAAAAGGCGAGGGCCATCCTGGATGAGGACCACTACGGCCTCGACGAGGTCAAGAAGCGCATCCTGGAGTATTTGGCCGTACAGAGCCGGGTCAAGAAGATAAAGGGCCCTGTGCTGTGTCTGGTGGGGCCTCCCGGCGTTGGTAAAACGTCCCTGGGGCAGTCCCTTGCCCGGGCGACCAATCGCAAATACACCCGCATGGCGTTGGGTGGTGTGCGCGACGAGGCCGAGATTCGCGGCCATCGGAAAACCTACATCGGCGCCTTGCCCGGTAAACTGATTCAAAAACTGTCCAAGGTTGAGGTCAGGAATCCCCTGTTCCTGTTCGACGAGATCGACAAGATGGGCATGGACCACCGCGGCGATCCGGCGTCCGCGCTCCTGGAAGTGCTGGATCCCGAGCAGAACCACACGTTCAACGACCACTACCTTGAGGTCGATTATGACCTCTCCGACGTTATGTTCGTGTGCACATCCAACTCCATGGATATCCCCTCGGCCTTGCTGGATCGGATGGAAATCATCCGCATACCGGGTTACACCGAGGACGAAAAGGTCAATATCGCGCTCAAGTACCTGCTGCCCAAGCAGATCAAGGCCAACGGCTTGCGCAAGGATGAGCTGGCCATCCCCGAGGGCACCATGCGCAGCCTGATCCGTTTCTACACTCGTGAGGCGGGTGTTCGGGGGCTTGAACGGGAAATTGCCAAGATCTGCCGCAAGGTTGTGCGAGAGCACGTGGAGAGCGGTGAAAAAACACCCGTGGAGCTCACTGGCGAAATGCTGGAGGACTACTCCGGCGTGCAGAAGTTCACCTACGGTCTGGCCGGAGAGAAGAATCGCGTCGGTCAGGTGACCGGCCTGGCCTGGACACAGGTCGGTGGTGAGTTGCTGACGATCGAGTGCGCCGTGACCAAGGGCAAAGGCCGGGTTGTAAAGACCGGTTCGCTGGGCGATGTCATGCAGGAGTCCATTCAGGCTGCTCTGACCGTGGTCAGAAGTCGGGCTGTGGGGCTGGGAATTCCTGAAGATTTCCACGAAAAACACGATCTGCACGTCCATGTGCCCGAGGGAGCGACGCCAAAAGACGGTCCCAGCGCCGGTGTCGGCATGTGCACAGCCCTGGTTTCTGCACTGACGGATATTCCGGTCCGCGCGGATGTCGCCATGACCGGTGAGATCACGTTGCGGGGTCAGGTTTTGCCGATCGGGGGGCTCAAGGAAAAGCTGCTTGCGGCCCACCGAGGGGGTATTAAAACCGTCATCATTCCGGACGAAAATGTTCGAGATCTCAAGGAGATACCGGACAATATAAAAGAGTCTCTGGAGATTCGCCCGGCCAAATGGATTGATGAAGTACTGGACGTTGCGCTGGCTTACCCGCCAGCTCCCCTGGCCGAAGATTCGAAGTCGAAAGGAGCGGCGGGGGCTTCCCGTGACGACGATGGCGAGACGGCAGAGCGCATAAAAACCCATTAAAGATAGCTTGTTTGGTTGACATGCAAGAGAGCCCATTGGTATAACTGTTTCCGCCGTGAAGCAGCCAGTACCAAGGGCTCCCGCGCAGTAAACGGCTATTCTGAAGATCCGGAATTAGCTGCAAGGAATAAGAATTGAAAAATGGAATTGCGCTAGCGTGTTTACGATAGTCGCGAACCTCCAAGAACAAAAAACCAACCTAGAACATCTTCAACCTGAAATCGAAGGGGTTTAGTGTGAACAAGTCCGAACTTATCGACGCAATTGCAGACTCAGCCGATCTATCCAAGGCCAGCGCAGCCCGTGCTCTGGATGCAATGACAAATACCATTACTGACGCTCTCAAGCAGGACGACCAGGTCACCTTGATTGGTTTTGGTACGTTTTCCGTGAAAGAACGCGCTGCTCGCACAGGTCGTAATCCCCAGACCGGCGCGGAAATCAAGATTCCGGCATCCAAAGTGCCTGGTTTCAAGGCAGGCAAGGCTTTGAAAGACGCTGTTAAATAACGGTCTCTTTCGCATGGCGGCGCGCACAACCAGGCGCTGCTGAAGTAATCCCCCCAAAGATAACCCATCGGCTTGCAGAAGTACGGTAAGTTAAATGCGGGAAGCGGTTGCTTTAAACGAAGTCGAGGCGCATTCCAGAAGGGTGCGCCTTTTTTACGTTCGGCTTGCTCATAAACACATAGAGGCCTGACGCTGGCGGCGCTCACATCGTTCCAGAGTGATGTGGCCTGTCCCGGCGGACTGGGAGGAACATGCTTCAAGATATCCGTGAAAACGCTCAGGGCACCATTGCCAAGATCATCGTAGGATTGCTCATCCTTGCTCTTTCCATGTTCGGGGTGGACGCTATCATCGGCGGTTTTTCCAGTGAGCCGGAAGTGGCGACCGTTAATGACGAACCCATTACCGAGCGGGAATTCACGCGTGTGGTCCAGATGGAACGGCAGCGCCAGTTGTCCGAGATGGACACGCCCGACCCTTCGCTTCTGGATGACGATCAAATCCGGCAGAGCGCGCTGGAGTCCATGATCAGGGACGAAGTTCTGACCCAGGACGCAGCCCGTCAGGGCCTGGAACTGTCTGACGAGGATGTCGACCGGCTTATCACCCAGATGTCCCAGTTTGAGGTCGGCGGAGAGTTCAGCCGCGAACGCTTTGTTTCTGTCATCAGAAACATGGGCATGGGGCCCATGGAATTCCGGGATGCCATGCGGCGCCAGTACATCGCCAACCAGATCCGGGCCGGCGTTCTGGAGAGCGGCCTGGTCAGTCCTCAGGCGGTGGATCATATCCTGGGACTGCAGTACCAGGCCCGCGACTTCCGCACTTTCACGTTGAGCCCCGCGGCTGTGGAGAGTGAGGTGTCCGTAACGGAAGCGGATGTCGAGGCCTATTATGAGGACAACAGCCGCCGTTTCATGCAGCCCGAACGGATAGACGCGGCTTATATCGAGCTGTCTCTGCAGGACCTCGCCAAAGCCGTTGAGGTTAGCGACAGCGAGTTGCAGGAATTCTATCAGGCTGAGGCGGGGTCACTGGCAAAAGAAGAGCGCAAGGTCGCCCATATTCTGATCGAGGGCGACACTGACGAGGCCAGCGAAACGCTTGAAGAAGTCCAGGAGAAGCTGGAAGCGGGTGAATCCTTCGCGGCGCTGGCCGAAAGCTACTCCGACGATCTGGCCTCTGCCCGCGACGGCGGCGACCTTGGCTATATCAGCCGGGAAATGTTTGATGCCGACTTCGAGGAAGCCGCCTTTGCCCTGGAAGAGGGTGAGGTGTCCGATCCGGTGCAAACAACCTTTGGTGTCCATCTGATCAAGCTTGAGGACGTGCGCAAAACCGAAGCGCCAGCGTTCGAGGACGTGAAGTCGGAGCTCGCCGAGCAACTGGCTATGGAAAAAGCCGGCGAACGCTTTTCTGAAATCCGTTCCAGGCTGGTGGACCTGGCCTACGCCGAGGATAATCTGACCGTACCGGCAGAGGAGTTGGGGTTAAAGGTCCAGACCCGGAGCAACGTTACCCGTGATGGCGGCGATGAGCCTTTCGATCATGCCGGATTGATCCGACAGCTGTTCTCGGAAGATGTTCTGGAGGCGGGCTACAACACCGAATTGATTGATCTCGCCCCGGACACCTCGGTGGTGGCGCGGGTTCGGGATTACAAACCTGCCGCCCGGCAGCCCCTGGATGAGGTGCGTGACGATATCCGCCAGCAGCTCACCCAACAGCGCACGCGTGAGGCGCTGGCGGCGCTTGGCGAAAAGCTCGTTGCTGACCTGGAACAAGGCGCTGAACTGAACGATCTTGAGGTTGCCCCGGACAGCTGGCAGAGCTATGAGGCCGTGACGCGAAGCACCAACTCGGTGGACTCCGCCGTCATTGACCGCACCTTCAGCCTGCCGCGTCCGCAAGGCGACTCGCCCAGTTACGGCATGACCCGTTCGGGGCAGGACCTTGTGGTGATCGCGCTCGACGGCGTCACCGAAGGTCAGGTTGAAGACAAACAGGAGGAGAGAGAGCGCTGGCAATCCTTCATTGCCTCACAGATGGCCCAGCGCGAATACATGGCCTACCGGCAACGGTTGCGGGAACGTGCGGAGATCGAGCGGCCTTGAGCTGAAGGCTGCCCGACAATTGCCTGAACGAAAAAGCCCGGGATTCTTTGCTGTCCCGGGCTTTTTTGTGTCCTTTATTCGACCGGCAGGCGGGTCGCTTTGAGGCAGTCCTTGATTTTTTTCAGGTGGGGCTGGAAGTCCACGCCGCGCTTGAGCGTGACGCCGGTGGCGAGAATGTCGATGATGGTCAGATGCAGAATGCGCGACGACATGGGCATGTACACCTCAGTGTCTTCCGTTGCGCTGACTTCAAGCGCGACCGAGCAGACCTTTGATAAAGGCGAGTCGGGCGCTGTAATGCCGATCACGGTGGCGCCATTGGCACGGGCCATTTCTGCGATCTCGACCATTTCCCGCGTGCGGCCGGTGTAAGAGATAACCACAATCACATGCCCGGTTCCGGAGCCGGCAGCCACCATGCGCTGCATCAGCGAATCGTCGTAGCTCATGACCGGTATGTTGAACCGGAAGAATTTGTGCTGGGCGTCCAGGGCAACGGGCGCGGATCCCCCCATGCCGAAAAAATTGATTTGCCTGGCCTGGATCAGGTGGTCGATCGCCTCTGCCAGGGCTTTCGGTGATAGCCCCTGGCGCGCCTTGTCGAGGCTGGCGATGGTGCTGAATACGATTTTGTCGGCAAACTCGGCAACAGAGTCTTCCTGGCTGATGTTTTTACCGACGTAGGGCGTTCCCGTGGCGATGCTCTGGGCCAGGCGGATCTTGAAGTCGGGAAAGCCGGTCGCGGAAAAGCTTCGGCAAAAGCGGTTCACCGTGGGCTCGCTCACATCGGCGGCCCGGGCCAGGGCGGCAATACTGTAACGGGTAGCCGCCTTGGGGTTGCGTAGAATGGCTTCGGCCACCTTGCGCTCTGATTTATTAAGGTTCTCGAGTCTGTCCTGAATGACGGCAATAACATTATCATCATAGTGAGCCTGTTGTGCTGCCATGAAGTCGTTTTCTCCTGTCAAGTGGGCCGGCTTTTGATAGTGTAATTGTACCCTGTCCGGGGCGAAAAAGCGGTAGGAAAAGTGTCAACGGCGCGAGTTTTAGTGGCAAAATGGGCTCATAAATGTCAGAATTTTTATAAAATTACTACACTTTCCCAGGTGAAAAACGGCAGGCTTTTGTCCTGAACCCCTTCACCTGAAGTCACATGCGTACAGCTGAGAGACAAGCAGAATGGCCGACAAAAGCGAAAATCGCTGTGACCTGATGATGTTCGGGGCACTGGGCGACCTGGCGCAGCGCAAGTTGTTTCCGGCCCTGTATCAGTTGGATCGGGTCGGGCTTCTGGCGCCGCAGACCCGGGTGTTGGCACTGGCACGCCGGCCCCTGACCACCGAGGACGTCCGGCAACTGCTCAAGGAAAGCATTAGCGGACAACTGCGCCCGGAAGAGCTGGAAGCGGAGACCATGGAACGCTTCCTGAGCCGGGTCGGGTACATCTGTTTTGATTTCGATGACGGCACCAGCTATGAGCGCCTTAATGAGTGGCGCAAGGACGGTGGCGGCGCCCTGATCGCCTACATGGCAACGCCCCCCTCTATTTACGGCATGATCGCGCGCAACCTGAGAGATCATGGCTGCTGCGACGAACACACCCGCGCTGTTGTGGAAAAGCCCATCGGGCACGACCTGGCGTCGTCCAGGCTCATTAATGATCAGCTCGCCGAGGTGTTCAACGAAAACCAGCTGTTTCGCATCGACCACTACCTCGGTAAGGAAACCGTCCAGAATCTGATCGCGCTTCGCTTCGCCAATAATCTGTTTGCCACCCAATGGAACCAGAACCACATCTCCTATGTCGAGATCACCGTGGCGGAGAGCGTCGGCATCGAAGGCCGTTGGGGCTACTTTGACGAGGCCGGGCAGATGCGGGACATGATCCAGAATCATTTGCTGCAGTTGCTGTGCCTGATTGCCATGGACCCGCCCTCGGACCTGTCGGCCGACAGCATCCGCGATGAAAAGGTCAAGGTTCTGAAGGCCCTGCGTCCCATGACAGCGGATATGATCGAGACTCATCTGGTGCGGGGGCAGTACACCGCTGGCACCAGCGACGGGCATCCAGTACCCGGTTATCTTGAGGAGGAGGATGCAGCGCGGGGCAGCACCACTGAAACCTTTGTCGCCCTCAAGGCGGAAATCGCGAACTGGCGCTGGGCCGGGGTGCCGTTTTATATTCGCACGGGCAAGCGCATGCCCGAGAAAATGTCCCAGATCATCATTCATTTCAAGCCTGCGCCTCATTACATTTTTGATCCGGATCAAAAGCACCTTGCCAACAACAAGCTGATCATAAGGCTCCAGCCCGACGAGGGTATGGAGCTTCAGATACTGACCAAGGATCAAGGCCTGGATAAGGGCATGCGCCTGCGCCAGGGGCCCCTGGAGCTGACGTTTTCCGAAACGTTCAGTGCCAAACGCATACCGGACGCTTATGAGCGCTTACTCTGGGAGGTGATGCGCGGCAACCAGTATCTGTTTGTCAGGCGCGACGAGGTGGAGAGCGCCTGGCGTTGGGTCGATCAGGTCATGTCCCACTGGCAGGACCCGATGGCGCACCCCAAGCGCTACGCCGCCGGTACCTGGGGCCCGGTGGCGTCTATCGCCATGATCACACGTGACGGCAGGAGCTGGTATGAAGACGCCTGAGTTGAATTGGCCACAGGGAGTCAAAACCTTCGTGGCGCCTGATGCAGAGACGCTGGCGGAGTCGTTGGCCCATCGTGTTGCGGATCTGCTGAAAGCCCGACTCGCTGAGGCGCCTCGCGCCAGCCTGGCGGTGTCGGGAGGTTCCACCCCCGTGCCCTTTTTCCGGGTGCTCAGGCGTCAGGTGCTGGACTGGACACGGGTCGATATCACGCTGGCCGATGAGCGCTGGGTCAGTGACAACAGTGAAGACAGCAACACCCGCCTTGTGAAAGAACACCTCCTGCGGGAACAAGCCGCGTCCGCCAGGTTCTTTCCCCTGAAGCAGGATGCGGTCTCCGCACGGGACGGCCAGCCCCTGTGTGAAGCGGCGCTGGCCGATTTCACCTGGCCGCTGGACCTGCTGGTGCTGGGGATGGGAGCGGATGGCCATACCGCTTCGTTGTTTCCCGATGCGCCCGAATTGCCCCAGGCCATGGATAAAAGCAATCACCACGACACCATTGCGATGACGCCGCCTTCCCAGCCGCAGGAACGTATCTCTCTGACCTGTCGGGCCTTGTCCGGGGCTCGTTACACTCTGCTGCACCTGAAGGGCGACGAAAAGCTGGCGACCCTTACGGCGGCCTTCAGCGAGCCTGACAGGATTTTCGAGATGCCGATTCGGGCCTTTATCAAACCGGATCTGGAGATATTCTGGAGTCCGTGACCATGCATTCAGACACACACGGGTAAAAAGGAAAATGCCATGTCTCAGCTCTCGATGCGCCATCGCCATCAGGTCCAGTCTGTACTGGCGGCCTGCCCGCTGATTCCGGTGATCAGTATCCAGCACCCGGACCAGGTGCTTCCTCTTGGAAAAGCGCTGGTCGAAGGCGGCATCCGCGTACTGGAAGTGACGCTCAGAACCGATCACGGTCTCGGCGCCATCCGGCAATTACGCAAGGCATTCCCGGATATATGGGTGGGCGCCGGCACCGTCACGCATCCGACCCAGTATCGTGAGGCGGAAGCCGCCGGTGCCCAGTTTGTCATTACGCCGGGTGTCACGGATGAGTTGCTGAATTACGGTTTGACGGCCGAAGCGCCTTTGCTGCCGGGTGTGGCCACAATGTCGGAAATGATGACGGGCTATGCCAGGGGTTACCGTGAGTTCAAGTTTTTTCCGGCGGAGGTGTCCGGAGGCATTCCGGCTCTGAAGGCATTCGCCGGGCCGTTTTCGGATGTGACCTTTTGCCCGACCGGCGGTATCCGCCCGGAAACGGCCGGGCACTACCTGGCCCTGGCCAATGTGGTCGCCGTGGGCGGCACCTGGCTGACGCCCCAGGACCGGATGGACGCCGGTGACTGGCGGGCTATCGTCGAGCTGGTGCAGGATAGCCTGGCGCGTCTGTAGGCGTTTTACCCTGGCCCACAAAAAAGCCCGGCTGTTCCAACCGGGCTTTTTTATGGGCCTGTATTGAGTGGCCACCCCGATGAGTCCGGGGCCGCCGTCACTCAGGCTGCTAGCGGATGTCGGAACCGACACGCACAATCTTCATGGTATTGGTGCCGCCCTGAGCTTTGACATAATCGCCTTTGGTGATTATGACCAGATCGCCATCC
This sequence comes from Oleiphilaceae bacterium, assembly GCA_018334495.1. Taxonomy (GTDB): domain Bacteria; phylum Pseudomonadota; class Gammaproteobacteria; order Pseudomonadales; family Oleiphilaceae; genus Marinobacter. The sequence continues at coordinate 9,167 of JAGXLV010000003.1, read as the reverse complement.
TTGACCACGCCGTGCTTGACCAGTTCGTCCACGGCCAGGGCATTGGCCTTCTCGTTGGGGAGCGCTTCGGTATCAAACGGAATGGTTTGAACGCCACGGAACATAACCACCCGGTGCTGGGTGCTATGGTGCTGTGACAGGGCGAAGATCGGCAGGCTGGATTTGATCCGCGACATCAGAAGCGGCGTGGCGCCGGATTCCGTCATGCAGATGATCGCTTTGACATCATCCAGGTGGTTGGCCGCGTACATGGCCGACAAGGCAATGGCCTCATCCACGTGTTCCATTGCCTCATTAATACGGTGCTTGGAGACGTGGGTCGAGGGGTGTTTCTCGGCACCGAGACAGATCCGCACCATGGCTTCAACCGCCTCGGTCGGATAATCCCCGACAGCGGTTTCGGCTGACAGCATGACGGCGTCGGTGTAATCGAAGACCGCGTTGGCAACGTCGGACACTTCCGCCCGCGTCGGCATCGGATTTTCGATCATGGATTCCATCATCTGGGTCGCGGTGATAACCACCTTGTTGAGCGCCCGGGCCCGGTTGATGATGTGCTTTTGCACGCCAACCAGCTCGGCATCGCCAATTTCCACCGCCAGGTCGCCGCGGGCAACCATGACCACATCCGAGGCTTCAATAACCCGATCCAGCGCTTCGTTATCGTGGGCCAGCTCGGCCCGCTCGATCTTGGCGACAAGGCCGGCCGATGACCCGGCTTCCTTGAGCAGGGCACGGGCCACGTGCATATCTTCCGCGGTGCGCACGAAAGAGACCGCGACATAGTCGGCGCCCAGCTTGGCGGCTGTCTTGATGTCCTGCTTGTCTTTCTCGGTCAGCGCCTCGGCGGAAAGGCCGCCGCCGCGCTTGTTCAGGCCCTTGTTGTTGGACAGGGGGCCGCCGATCAAAACCTTTGAAGTGATGCTCCTGTCTTCCACCTTTTCAACGGTCATTTCGATGCGGCCGTCGTCCAGCACGAGTATGTCGCCGGGTTTGACATCGTTGACCAGCTGCTCGTAATCGATGCCCACACGCTCGGACGTGCCCGCTTCCTTGTCCATGGCAGCGTCCAGCACAAATGTCTGGCCCACCTTCAGGGTCACCTTGTTGTCGGTGAAACGTGCGATGCGCAGTTTCGGCCCCTGCAGATCCCCCAGCAGGGCGACAAAACGGCCTTGAGCCTTGGCCGCGTCGCGCACCCGGCGGGCCCGCTCGATGTGCTCCTCCGCACTGCCATGGGAGAAGTTCAATCGGGTGACATCCACGCCCGCCTTGATAATCGAGGACAGGGCTTCTGGGGTATCACTGGCGGGGCCGAGTGTGGCCACGATCTTGGTGCGCCTGAGCATGGTTAAATCCTTCTTGTTGATGGTTTGGGCACGGCGTCGAAAACGGGTAAAGGCGGCCAAAGGCGCCGCTTAGCCAGCCGCCTTCATCAGCGCCAGGGTGTTGTCCAGCATACGGTTGGAGAAACCCCACTCGTTGTCGTACCAGGCCATGACCTTGACCTGACGGCCAATAACACGGGTGTGGCTGGCGTCGAAAATGCTGGACAGGGGGTCGTGATTGAAGTCGACGCTGACCAGTTTCTTGGTATTGTAGCCCAGAATAGAGCTCTTCGCCGCCGCGGCCTCAACCGCCTTGTTCACTTCCTCGACCGTGGTTTCACGGTTGGCAATGAAGCTGAAGTCCACCAGGGAGACGTTGATTGTGGGTACCCGCACGGCCAGGCCATCGAGCTTGCCCGCCAGCGCTGGCAGAACCTTGCCGATAGCGGCGGCCGCGCCGGTCTTGGTCGGGATCATCGACATGGTCGCAGAGCGTGCGCGATACAGGTCCTTGTGGTAAACATCACTGAGGTTCTGGTCGTTGGTGTAGGAGTGAATCGTGGTCATCAGGCCCGATTCGATGCCGAGTGCGTCCTGAAGCGGCTTGACCACTGGCGCCAGGCAATTGGTGGTGCACGAAGCGTTGGAAATGACGTGATGATCGGCGGTCAGGTCGCCGTCGTTGACGCCGTACACAATCATGGCGTCAGCATCGCCGGAAGGTGCGGAGATGATGACCTTTTTGGCACCCGCGGTGAGATGCGCCGCGGCTTTGTCCCGTGATGTGAACAGGCCGGTGCATTCCATGACCACATCGACGTTCTGGTCTTTCCAGGGCAGTTCTTCCGGGTTTTTGATCGCGGTGATGGTGATCTTGTCGCCGGCGACCGAGATCGAATCCGATTCGTGGCTGACGTCCTCGCTGAAGCGTCCGTGAACCGTATCGTACTTGAGCAGGTGGGCGTTGGTTTCGGCGTCGCCCAGATCGTTGATGGCAACCACTTGCAACTGGTCGCGATAGCCGTTTTCGTAGAGAGCGCGCAGTACGTTACGGCCGATACGGCCAAAGCCGTTGATTGCAATACGAATAGTCATGAATAGAACTCCATTCTGTTTGAGGGTTTTATTGTAATGTAGTAAATATACCAACAAATGATCGTTTTTTGAATGTCCGACCCTGAAAAATGTGGAATAAGAACGTAAACTTACGGTTATTATGACGTCATAGCCAAAGGGAGAGCGCCATGCACCCCACCGTCGACACAGTCACACGTCGCATCATCGAGCGTAGCAGAAACAGCCGCCAGGACTACCTGGGCCGCATGGCGGACATGAAAACCCGCTCGCCCCAGCGGGAGGCGCTGTCGTGTGGCAACCTTGCCCACGGCTTCGCGGCCTGCAACACGGCCGACAAAGACACGCTCAAGTTAATGAACAAGGCCAATGTGGCCATCGTGTCGGCCTATAACGACATGTTGTCGGCGCACCAGCCCTACGAGCGCTTTCCGGACATCATCCGCGAGGCCGCCCACAGCATGGGGTCGGTGGCCCAGTTTGCCGGGGGTACGCCGGCCATGTGCGACGGTGTCACCCAGGGCCAGCCGGGCATGGAGCTGAGCCTGTTCTCCCGGGACGTGATCGCCATGAGCACCGCGGTGGCCCTGAGCCACAACATGTTCGATGCCATCACGCTGCTGGGTATCTGCGACAAGATCGTGCCCGGCTTGTTGATTGGCTCCCTGAGCTTTGGTTACCTGCCCACCATCCTGATTCCCGGCGGCCCCATGCCCTCGGGCCTGCCCAATAAAGAAAAGCAGCGGGTCCGTCAGCTTTATGCCGAGGGCAAGGTCGGCCGTGACGAACTGCTTGAGGCCGAAAGCCAGTCCTACCACAGCCCCGGTACCTGCACTTTTTACGGCACCGCCAACAGCAACCAGATGCTGGTGGAAGTCATGGGCCTGCATCTGCCCGGCGCCGCCTTTGCCAACCCCAACACGCCGATACGGGATGACCTGACCCGGGCCGCGACCGAACAGGTGGTGCGCCTGTCCCGGCCCAACGGCGGCCAGCTGGGGCTGGCCGAGATGGTCGATGAAAAAAGCATCGTCAATGCGCTGGTGGCCTTGCTGGTGACCGGCGGCTCCACCAACCACACCATTCACTGGATCGCGATTGCCCGGGCCGCCGGCATTCGGATCGACTGGAACGATTACGCCGAACTCTCGTCCGTGGTGCCTTCCATGACCCGGATCTACCCCAACGGTCAGGCCGACGTGAATGCGTTTCACGATGCCGGCGGCACGCCTTTCCTGATTCGTGAACTGCTGGCCGGCGGCTTTCTGCACGATGACGTTGAAACCGTGCTCGGCCACGGCCTTGAGCAGTACGCCCGCATGCCCGAACAGGCGGACGGCAAGCTGGTCTGGCAGCCGGCGGTCAAGGAAAGTCGCGACCCCTCCGTGCTCAGCAGCGCCGCCGAGCCCTTTGCGCCGGACGGTGGCCTGCGGGTTCTTGACGGTAACCTGGGCCGGGGGGTTATCAAGGTTTCGGCGGTGGCGCCGGAGCATCACCGGGTGGAAGCCCCGGCCGTGGTATTCGAGGATCAGAACGATCTGGCGGCGGCCTTCGAGGCCGGCGATCTCAACCGCGACTGCGTGGTGGTGATGCGGTTTCAGGGCCCGAAAGCCAACGGCATGCCGGAGCTTCACAAACTCACGCCTTACCTTGGCGTACTTCAGGACCGTGGCTACCATGTGGCATTGGTCACGGACGGCCGCATGTCCGGCGCTTCCGGCAAGGTGCCGGCAGCCATCCATGTGTATCCGGAGGCACTCGACGGCGGCCCCCTGGGCAAAATCCGGGATGGCGACAGGGTATTGGTGGATTCGATCAAGGGCGTTCTGAACCTGGGTGTGTCCGACGCCGAACTGGCCGAACGGCCCGCCGCCAAGGCGGATCTCACGGCTGCGCGCACCGGCCTCGGCCGCGAGCTGTTCGGCTGGATGCGGCGTTCGGCCAGCACGCCGGAGGAGGGCGCCTCGTTTTTCTGGAATCATGACTCATGAGCGATCTACGGACTCAGGGCTATGCCCTGGTCGGCGATATCGGCGGCACCCACGCCCGGTTCGCGCTGGTGGCCTCGGGCGCGGTGACGCCTGAAAAGATCGAGATTCTGCGTTGTGATCAGTACCAGGGGCTGGAAGTCGCGATTCGCGACTATCTCGCGCGCGCCGGGGTGGCATCCGTCGGGCGGGCGTGCCTGGCGGTGGCGTCGCCCATTCATGGCGACCGGATCGAAATGACCAACAACCCCTGGCGTTTCAGTGTGTCCGACATCAAGGCCCGGTTCGGATGGCCGGCGTTCAAGGTGATCAACGATTTTACCGCCATGGCCCTGGGCGTCCTCCATGTCCCGGATAACCAGCGGGTGCCTGTTTGCGGCGGCCCGGGCGAGTCAAACCGGCCGCGTCTGGTGATCGGCCCGGGGACCGGCCTGGGGGTCGCCGCCCTGGTGCCCCTGCAGGGCGGCTGGGTGCCTTTGGCCAGCCAGGGCGGTCATGTCGACTTTGCGCCTGTGGATGATACTGAAATGGCGATACTTCGCAGCCTGCAGCGGCGCTTCGGCCGGGTCTCGGTAGAGCGGATACTTTGTGGCCCCGGGCTGATGAACCTGTACCGGTCCCATGCGGAAGTGGCAGGGGCGGATGTCAGGTTCAGTGACCCCAAAGATGTGACGGCCGCCGCGCTGGCCGGGACGGATGCGCTGGCCCATCGGGTGCTTTCGCATTTCTGTGAGATTCTGGGCCGGGTTACCGGGGATGCCGCTTTGATGCTGGGAAGTCTGGGCGGGGTTTATCTGTGCGGTGGCGTTCTGCCGCATTTCATTGATTTTCTGAAACACAGCCGATTCCAGGCCGGCTTCGAAGACAAAGGGCGCATGACCGATTTGATGCGGGCCACCCCCGTGCAGCTCGTCACCGAACCTCACACCGGTTTGCTGGGTGCCGCCGCGGCTCTGGACAACCCCCAGGTGGCCTGACCTTGATGCCTCAGGTCGCCCTGGCCTGAACCGGTTTCCGGGCAAAAAAAACCGCAGTCCCGAAAGGTGGCTGCGGTTTTTCTGGTTTAAGGCCCGGGGTCTGTTACAGATCCCAGGACCGCACCAGGTCATCGTAGGGGATGGTCTTGCCCTGGGGTTTCTCGTTGGCCAGCGCCGGCTTGGGCGCGCCCGGCTGTTCCAGCCAGTAGGACTCGCCTTTCAGGTCCTCCTGGTCGGCCAGTCGGGGGCCGCAGGTGCGCAAGGTGAAGTTGCGCTGCATGACGGCCATGGCCCGGTCCTGGCCGAGGGCCAGGGCATCCAGGGCCTCTCGCGAGGTTTTAACCCCGGTAATGGCATCGGCGATGTTGGGCCACCAGAGGCTGGCAAGCTTGGGGTAATCCGGCACGTTAACGCCGGTCGGCGTCCAGTTTTTACGGGCGGGGCTCTGGTAAAATTCCACCAGTCCGCCCAGCTTCGGGGCTTCGGCCTGCATTTCCGGTGTGGACAGGTCCGACTTGCGGATCGGCGTCAGGCCCACCAGCGTCTTGCGCAGGGACACGGTCTTGGAGGTGGTGAACTGGGCATACAGCCAGGCCGCCTTCTGGCGGAAGGAGCTCATGGCGCGGGGTATCGTCCAGGCGCCCACGTCCTGATAGCCCAGCTTCATGCCTTCTTCCCAGTAGGCGCCATGAGGCGAGGGCGCCATGCGCCACTTGGGTGTGCCGTCTTCGTTGACCACCGGCAGGCCGGGCTTGTTCATGTCGGCGGTAAAGGCGGTGTACCAGAAAATCTGCTGGGCAACCTGGCCCTGGGCGGGCACGGGGCCGGCTTCGCCAAAGGTCATGTTGATGGCCTCGGGCGGTGCGTACTGCTCGAGCCAGTCAATGTATTTCTGCAGGGCGTAGACCGCAGCCGGGCCATTGGTGGCGCCGCCGCGGGCCATGCTGGCACCGACCGGGTGACACTCTTCCATGCGAATGCCCCATTCATCCACCGGCTGGCCGTTGGGAAGGCCCTTGTCGCCGGCACCGGCCATGGAGAACCAGGCATCGGTGAAGCGCCAGCCCAGGGACGGGTCGCGTTTGCCGTAATCCATGTGGCCGTAGACCCGCTTGCCATCAATTTCCTGCACGTGAACGGAAAAGAACTCCGCAATGTCCTCGTAGGCCGACCAGTTCACCGGTACACCAAGGTCGTAGCCGTAGATATCCCGGAACTGCTCCCTCAGGTCGTCCCGCTGAAACCAGTCATAGCGGAACCAGTAAAGGTTGGCGAACTGCTGGTCCGGCAACTGGTACATCTTGCCGTCGAGGCCGGTGACGTAACTGATACCGAGAAAATCATCCAGGTCCAGGGTCGGCGAGGTCACGTCACTGCCTTCGCCCACCATGAAATCACTGAGGGCCAGGGCCCAGCCGCTGCGGGCGTGGGTGCCGATCAGGTCGGAGTCGTTGACGAAGGCGTCGTAACGCCCTTTGGCCGCCATCAGGCGTTGCAGGTTGAGCTGGTCGATAACCTCCCCCTCAGGCCGGACTTCGTGGGTGAGGGGAATGCCGGTGATTTCCGTGAAGGCCTTGGCCAGCACGGAGGATTCGTATTTATGGGTGGTTATGTTCTCGGACAGGACCTTTATATCGAGGTCCTGGAAAGGCTTTGCCGCGAGTGCGAACCAGGCCAGTTCCTCGATCTGTTGCTCGCGACTCAGCGACGACATCTCGAATTCGTCGTCGACCCAGCGTTCAATGACGGCCCGTTGTTCAGAGGTTATCGCATCGGTGTAAGGCCCCGCCACCGCCCCGGAGGCCAGCAGGAAAGTACAGCCAAGGGCGCAGAGTGATTGGGAGGTTGTTTTTATCATGGTCTGTCAGTCCTGATTCAGGGGTTAAAACATTCGGTACTGAACATTTAGCAAGAGAAAAAATGTTCGTCAACTAACGAATTTGGCCGCCGGTGGCAACCGATTTCATGCACTTGACCCGGGAGTGTAGTCCCAAGTTGGCGAAGCTGCCGCCGCTTCTCGAAAAAAAAGCCGAAGTGGCTTCCTTTAAGCGCTCAGGAGGAAGGGCCGCCAAAAAAAATGGCTGTTTGCCGGCTATTGAACGCATTTCGCGGTGAATTTTAATGTGGCGACGGGTGCTATCCGCCTCCGACGCCATAAGTTTATGTCTCAAAAGGAAAAACGCAACCTTTGTTTGCTGTTTTGAGCGCTCTGGGGGCGGCGTTTTGTAAAGCGAACGTAAAAAATGTTCGAAAAAATTAAAAAAAATAGGTTCGGAAACTTTCTATTTTCGAATTATGCGGTTAGATTTACCTCGTCCGGATCGGGGAAGCAGGCCTCGAATGGTACTTCTTGATCGGGAGAAAACGTGAATTCTCAGGTTTGAGCACTTACAGGCCTCTGACCCAGACGCTGCCAGACCGACCTGGCCTCAAACGCAACTTCACGTTGCAAACAGCGCAAATAAAAATAGGAAGCTATCATGAACACAAACAACAAACGCTCAATCGCTAAATCTTTTAAAATGTCAGCCCTGGCGGCTGGCGTTGCACTCGTCGGTGGTACTTTTGCGACTACCGCTTCTGCCGCCTTCGAACTCGAATCAGACAGTGGCTGGAAAGTGGGCTTTAATGGTCACATTCCGGTTTTTGCGGTGCTTGGTGATTTTGACACCACAGGACCGAATAATACCGAAGAAGATTCATTCCGCATTACGACTGGCTTCAATCCAGCCACCCTGCAAACCAATGTCTACGCTCCGTCACAGTATGGTCTTGATGTATCCGGTCATTTCCAGATGAACGCTAGTCTTGCTACTGGCGACGCAGCTGGAGAATTCCGCAGCCGGGTGTCTGAAATTGCCGTGGCCGGTGATTTCGGTACCGTGAATATCGGTAAAGGCTTCGGTATCTTTGGTGTTCCTGCCATTGGTGATAACGGCAGTGGTTTGGGCGTTGGTCTTATTGCTGGCGGCCCGCCTCAGGTTGGTGCAACCGCCGGTCGTATCGGCCATGGCTATTTCTACGCCGACTTCGACACCCGAGTCATGTACACGTCAAACAACCTGGGTGGGCTTCAGTTCAAAGTAGGTGCGTTCACGCCGAAAAAGTTCGGTAGCGGCAGTGAAACTGCCACGCCTCGGATCGAAGCGAACGTTGTTTACTCAACTGACATGTTCTCCGTGTGGACAAGCGGCTTTACCCAAGATGTTGACTCCAACGGTGGCGGTTTTGAGGACTTCACCATGTCAGGTATCGACTTTGGTGGCTCGGTTTCCGTAGCTGGCCTGGGTGTTCGTGCCAACTATTCCACCACCCAGGGTACTGGTAACGGGATCTTCGGTGGACACGGCCTGGCTGGCGCTCAGGAAGAAGATGCAAGCCAGTGGTACGTTGAAGGCACTTACACCTTCGGCCGCACCACGCTCGGCGCGAGCTACGGTGAAGGTGAAGACGACTTATTTGGAGATGGCGCTGACTCTGATCTGACCATGATCTTCGCTCGTTATGCAGCGACTGACGCACTGACGCTCATGGCTGAAATTCAGGACCATTCGGCTGAAAACGAAGTAGGCGTAGCCGGCCCCCCTGCTGGTGCCTTTGTGGTTCCCGGCGACTACAGTGCCGTGATCGCTGGTGCACAGCTGACGTTCTAAAGCGTTAAATTTCTTCTTTGACAAAGAGGAAAGATAATAAAAAGCCGGGTGCTAACGCATCCGGTTTTTTTATGCGTTCGGAAAATAAAGCTGTTTGTGGCAGTTATCCGCGGAGGCGGACTTTATTCTGGCTTAGATGGTTTGCGG
>JAGXLV010000018.1:43016-46281 GCA_018334495.1 Oleiphilaceae bacterium | reverse complement strand
TCAACCCTCCAAACCGAGCGCTAAAACCCTCAGCCGGGCGGGAGTATTCCGGGTGTTCCCGCGCCGGACCCACAAAACAACCGTTGATCTTTCTCTGCGAATCCCTAAGCTGGTACCCCTCTGATTAGATAGAATCTGAACATACTTCCGCCTTAACGTCCGAGAGAAGTAGCCTGTATGAGCCAAAAAGAATACAACGCCGATGCAATCGAAGTACTGAGTGGTCTGGACCCGGTGCGCAAGCGCCCGGGCATGTATACGGACACCAGTCGGCCCAACCATCTGGCTCAGGAAGTTATCGACAACAGTGTCGACGAGGCGCTGGCGGGCCACGCCCGGCGTATCGACGTGGTGCTCTATGCCGACGGCTCTCTCAGTGTTGAGGACGACGGCCGGGGCATGCCGGTGGACCTGAATAAAAGGGAGGGCCTGCCGGGCGTTGAGCTGATCATGACGCGGCTTCATGCCGGCGGTAAATTCACTGAGGGCAATTACAGCTTTTCCGGCGGTTTGCACGGTGTCGGCGTGTCGGTGGTGAACGCACTCTCCAGCCGGCTGGAAGTCAATATCAAGCGCGGTGGTGAACTTCACCGCATGACATTCGCCAACGGTTACAAGGTTTCCGACCTGGAAGTGGTCGACACCGTCGGCAAACGCAACACTGGCACCCGTATCGAGTTCACCCCGGACATCAGTTACTTCGATAGCCCCAAATTCTCGGTCAGTCGCCTGCGCCACAATCTTCGCGCCAAGGCTGTGCTTTGCCCGGGATTAACGGTGACTTTCCTGCAGGAAGCCACCCATGAAAAAGACGAGTGGCTATACGAAGGGGGTCTGCGTGACTATTTGAAAACGGCGCTGGCCGATATCGAGGTGGTACCCCTGGAGCCGTTTACCGGCGAATTTTCCGGTAACCGTGAACAGGTTCACTGGGCGATTCAGTGGTTGCCGGAAGGCGGCGAGGCGGTGATGGAAAGTTACGTCAACCTGATCCCCACGGCCCAGGGCGGCACGCATGTTAACGGCTTGCGCTCGGGCCTTCTGGACGCCATGCGGGAATTCTGCGAGTTCCGCAGCCTGCTGCCGCGCGGCGTCAAGCTGTCGCCGGAAGACATCTGGGAGCGCTGCAGTTATGTGCTGTCGTTCAAGATGCAGGATCCCCAGTTTTCCGGCCAGACCAAAGAGCGCCTGTCCTCCCGCGAAGCCGCGGCGTTCGTTTCCGGCGTGGTCAAGGACGCCTTCAGCCTGTGGCTGAACCAACACACGAACGTGGCCGAAATGCTGGCCGAGCTGTTTATCACCAACGCCCAGCGCCGCCTGAAAGCCAGCAAGAAGGTTGCCCGCAAAAGAGTGACCTCGGGGCCGGCTTTGCCGGGTAAGCTGGCGGATTGCTCGGGCGCCGATACCAACCGTTCCGAGCTCTTTCTGGTGGAGGGGGATTCCGCCGGCGGCTCTGCCAAACAGGCTCGCGACCGGGAGTTTCAGGCAGTCATGCCCCTGCGCGGCAAGATTCTCAATACCTGGGAAGTGGACTCGGGCGAGATTCTGGCTTCCCAGGAAGTTCACGACATTGCGGTGGCCATCGGCGTTGATCCGGCGTCCGACAAGCTCGACGGCCTGCGCTACAACAAGGTCTGCATTCTGGCGGACGCGGATTCCGACGGTCTTCACATTGCGACCCTGCTCTGCGCCCTGTTCGTCAAGCATTTCCGGCCCGTCGTCCAGGCCGGCCATGTGTTCGTGGCCATGCCGCCTCTGTACCGGGTGGATCTGGGCAAGGAAACCTTTTACGCCCTGGACGAGCATGAAAAGCAGGGCATCCTCGACCGCATCGAAGCCGAAAAGCGCAGGGGCAAGATCTCGGTCACCCGCTTCAAGGGCCTGGGTGAAATGAATCCCTTACAGTTGCGTGAGACGACCATGGCGCCGGACACGCGCCGGCTGGTGATGCTCACGCTGGAAGACGGCGACAACACGGATGAGCGCATGGACATGCTGCTGGGCAAAAAACGCGCCTCCGATCGCAGGGACTGGCTGGAAGAACACGGCAACATGGCGGATGTGGCCGTCTGATCAGGGCGCGTGAGAGGCATATTCGTTTAAGAGCTTTCAAAAGCATTCTTTATTCTTTTAGTCCCCATTAGAAATTCGATATGCTGCCTGACTTTTAGTGGCAGGCAAGTGGAATGGATTGGCAAGGTTGGTTTTCACTGGGGTTGGCCGGGGCGGCACTCGTTCTGATGAGCGTGGGGCGTTTTGGCCCTCATCTGGTTATGCTGGGTGTGCTGGTCGTGCTCAGTGTTGTTGGCATCCTCGAGCCTGATCAGGCCCTGGCCGGCTTCAGCAACAGCGGCTTGATCACTGTTGTTGCCATGTTTGTGGTGGCCGCGGGCATTCACCATTCCGGCGGTGTCGATCTGGTGGTGCATCACCTGCTGCGCACGCCCCGCACTGTTCGCGGCGCCCAGGCGCGAATTGCGTTTCCCATTGCTTTGCTTAGCGGCTTTCTCAACAACACTCCGGTGGTCGCCACCATGATCCCGGCCGTTCATGCCTGGTCAAGAAAAATCGGCATATCACCCTCAAAGCTCATGATTCCCTTAAGTTATTCCGCCATTTTTGGCGGCACCCTGACGCTCATTGGCACCAGCACCAATCTGGTGGTTAACGGCCAGTATCGCGACATCACCGGGGAAGAGGGCTTCTCGATCTTTACCATCACCGCGGTGGGCCTTCCGGTCGCGGTGGTGGGGCTGATCACGATGCTGATGTTTCTTCCGCGGTTTTTGCCGGACCGGAAGGATCAGCAGAAATTCGGCTCCATGCGGGAATTTACGCTGGAGGTGGCGGTGGATCCGAACGGCCCGCTGGTGGGCAAGACGGTGGGTGAGGCAGGCCTGCGTGACCTGGACCGGTTGTATCTCGTTGAGATAGAACGTGACGGCAGCGTGGTGACGGCCGTGCCCTCGGAGGAGCGTTTGTGCGGCGGCGACCGATTGGTGTTCGCGGGGGACACTCAGGCCATTTCCGATTTGTTGCGGATCAATGGCATTTTGCCTTCTGTGCATGATGATGAGCCCAGCCTGAGCAAAGACCGGGCGGAACGGCGCCTGGTCGAGGCGGCGTTGTCGCCCCAGTCGGAAGTGCTCGGTCAAACCATTCGCGACGCCCGCTTTCGCGACCGTTACGGAGCGGTGGTGCTGGCGGTGGCCCGGGGTGGCGAACGGGTCTCCGGCAATCTGGGTAACATCCGGCTGAAGCCCGG
>JAGXLV010000018.1:11914-42421 GCA_018334495.1 Oleiphilaceae bacterium | reverse complement strand
CGTTTCATGGATTTTGTGCGCGTGGGTGTGCCGTTGAATGTCTTCATCGGCTTGTTGACGGTGCTGGTCATCGGCGTGGTCTACGACCTGCCTTTCTCTTAGAAAAGCGCTCGGACTGCCACGCGTGAGGCAAGGATTCCGGCCCCAAGACCGGGCTTTTCAGTGGGTAAGGATATCACAGCACAGAACCTTGATTTCCTCGGCCTGGGTGTAGGCAAGCGAAAGGGTCACGCACATGTAAGCCCCGGTCACTGATAGATAGGGGCTTGTCACCTGGATCTGGTCCGGGTGGGCAAGAGCCTGTTTGAGGTAATGCTGGCGGTACCAGTCGGCGCTTTGGGTGTTTTCCAGGGGGCGGAAGCGGGGGTCCGGTTCTGCCGCTGTTGCGTGGGATGTCTGAGTGTTCTCTATTTGCACTCCGAGCGCGTCCAGCAGATAGCAGCGGCTTACGGTCTGGTGGGCCAGGAGCGCTTCACAGGCGTGCCTGATGTCGCCTCCGGCCACCAGACCGTTCACAGCGGCCTGGAAATAATCGCGGAAAAAATCAGTGATCTGTTGCGTCGGATCCAGTTGCCCCCGGTCCCGGCTCTTGTATTCCGTCAACAAGTCTTCAAAGCTCGGGGTGTTCTGGCCAATGTCGGCCAGATCCAGGCTTGGCCTGCAAAAGTAAAAGCCCTGCACGAAGTCCACGCCCGCATCGATAGCGATCATGGCCTGATCCCGCGTTTCCACCCCTTCCAGCAGCACCAGACAGGCTGATTGATGCAACAGGGAAACGATACCGTTAAGGATTTGCCGTGCTTTTTTGTCTTCCGTCGCACGGGTAAGCAGCATTCGATCGAGTTTGACGATATCAGGCGACAGATTCCAGATACGTTCAAAGTTGGAATGGCCGGCGCCAAAATCATCAATGGCGGTCAGGCAGCCGAGCTGCTGATAATAAGCGACAGCTTTACGCAACCGGTCGGAATCATCGGTGGGCTGTTCGACAATCTCGATCACAACGCGGTGGGGGGGCAGCCCCGTAAGTTTAAGTAATTGGCCGAAAAAGGCGTCGCTCTGGCGTCCGCTGGCGACCACCTGGGGCGAAACATTGAGGAAAAGCCAGTTGACCTGGTCGCTGAGAGACGAATAGTTTTGTATGTGTAAATAGCGGCAGAGGCGATCCAGCAACAGGTTTTCCGGTTCGTCTGCGGGTAACTGGAACAAATGCAGGGGCAATACTCTTGAATCGTCCGTGTCAAAGGCGCGTATCAGCGCTTCGTACCCGACGACCCGCTTGTGGGAAATGCTGAAAATCGGCTGCAGGGCGGTGCGCAGGGTCAGGCCCTGGAAACTGGCGCTCCAGCCATAACTGTGTTGGTCAAGCATTGGTCCCAGTAGCTCAAGTTCGGGTGAGGCCAAAGGTTCGGGTGTTCTTTTAGACATGAGTTGGCACTGACCCGTTCAAGATTGCGTTGAGCTTACAGGCATGATCACCTCGCCCAATCTGTTTTTTTGAGGTTTCCTGGCGTTTCGGGGGATTGAAATGAAAAAAATCGAAACCAAACGAATAATGACAAATTTTTGGAAAACTTGCCAGCGTTCAGGTAAATGCAGGGGTAAACAGCGCTTTGTTCTAAGGCGCTGTAACATTTTTCTGGTGGCTAATCGTCGCTGACTGCCGGTAATACACTGCGGAATTTAGTTATTGCTGGGCACAACAACATGTTCGTCGAATTCGACTTCCATGGGTTTTTCTCCTTCGGGATTAAAGACACCAGGCATTTCCCGCCGCTGCAAGCTTGGTCGGGGTACCGGAATTAATGGGTTGATTGTATCGGGTCCGGGGGATTCGGCAATGCGTAGAATCCGTATGCGACAAAAGTTCTGGGTTGACGGTTTAATGAGGCAAAGTCGCAAGATCAGTTTTTCTGACCGTCCAGGCCAAAACATTGCGATTGGTTTTTAAGGGCTGTGTTTCTAGACTTGGGTTGTTGATAATGGCTTCAGACTGCGCGCCATACACGCTCGTTATGCTTGCAAGAGGCTCACGCCAATGCATTTGAGAAATTCGGGTAAAGGTTTCGGGCTGGTGATGGTTTTTTTGCACTGGCTGGTGGCTGTCGCGATTTTCGGGCTCTTTGGGCTCGGCTACTATATGGTCGATCTGACTTACTACGATGACTGGTACCAACTTGCCCCCGACATTCATAGAAGTGTTGGTGTTCTTCTTTTCGGCATTGTGCTTTTTCGTCTTGGCTGGCGCCTGGCGGATCGCCTTCCGGCGCCGCTGCCCAATCATTCCCGGTTTGAAATAGTGGCTGCCCATGCCGCGCACTGGTTGCTTTACATTCTGATCTTCGTGGCGAGCGTCAGTGGTTATCTGATCTCGACCGCTGACGGCTCGTCCATTGACGTTTTTAACTGGTTTACCCTGCCCTCTGTTACCGGCAGGGCACGGGACCTGGAAACTATCGTGGGGGACGTACATTACTGGTCAACCTGGGCGCTCGTGGCCCTCAGTCTGCTTCACGGTCTTGCCGCGATAAAACATCATGTGATTGACAAGGACGATACCCTGCGTCGTATTTTGTTTCCGCCACCCGGACACTGACTGACAGGCCATCAGAGACTGTCGTGATAAACGTAAAACCATGCCCCGCGGGGCACATCAAGGAGAAGTCATACCATGAGAAAGTTATTGATAGCATCCCTGGCATCCCTGACGCTGGTGGCCGGTGCTCAGGCATCCGAGCACAGCGGAACCTATGCCTTTGATAAAAAAGGCGCTCATCAGTTCATCATGTTCAAAATATCGCACCTCGGGTACAGCTGGCTGTATGGCCGGTTCAACGACTTCGACGGTGAGTTCGTCTATGATGCCGCCAATCCCGGGCAGAGCAGTGTCGAAGTGACCGTGGACACGGCGAGTGTGGATTCCAACCACGGCGAGCGTGACAAGCACCTGCGCAGTGAAGATTTCCTGCATACGAAGGAATACCCGGAAGCCAGTTTCAAGAGTAAGAGTGTGGTCGTCGGGGACGATGGCGAAGAGGCTGAAATCATCGGTGATCTAACGCTGCGCGGCATCACTCGGGAGGTTACATTGGACGCCGAAATGCTCGGGCACGGCGACGACCCTTGGGGCGGCTACCGCATGGGTTTTGAAGCCAATACCACGCTGCGCCTTTCGGACTTCGGCATTCCGACCGATTTGGGGCCCGCGTCGCAAACGGTCGAGATGATTATTTCCGTGGAGGGCGTTCGTCAATAGCCCTGTCGGAACAAGCTCCTGATCCAGGGCGCCGGTGATTCTGGCCGATGCCCTGGATTCGCACCGCTTTTTTCAATTGTTCTGCTTTTTTAACGCTCCTGATCACACCGGCACAGACGCAGTTGCCGGCAAAACTGGCCACTGAATATGACCAGCCAGATCAGAAGCCCCGCCCAGATATAAGGCGTTGCCATATTGAGGCTGCCGCTGATGGCGAATTCCGCCAGCAGCATCACCATCAAGGCCAGCAGGCCATTGGCAAAAGCCGTGAGCATGGCAAGGCGACAAGCTTTAAAGGTCGTTCTCATCACAATGACTCGCTTAGGCTGGTAGCCCGACTGGTTCCACTGAAGGCTTTGGTACTTGCCAGGGAGAAGACTACGGGGCGAAATAGCCTGCCTCCATTCGTGAAATCCGCTATTTTAAAACGAGGACGGCAACCGGGCGCGTTTGTCGGGAGCTGAATTGGTGTCAGAGGCCTTGTCTCCATATAATGTGCAGCCATCCGTGTTGCGGCCGGAATTCATAACAGCGACAAGAGGCTTTCATGCCAGAATTTCAGACTACGGACGAAGGATTCGAGCGCGTTTCGCTCAGGGATTACACCGAGAAGGCTTATCTCGACTACTCCATGTACGTCATTCTCGACAGGGCACTGCCCAGCGTCGGCGATGGTCTGAAGCCGGTACAGCGGCGCATCATTTACGCCATGTCGGAACTCGGGCTCAGATCCACCTCCAAATACAAGAAGTCGGCCCGGACCGTGGGTGACGTCCTGGGCAAGTTTCACCCCCATGGTGACAGTGCCTGTTATGAAGCCATGGTGTTGATGGCTCAGCCTTTTTCCTACCGTTACCCGTTGGTTGATGGGCAGGGCAACTGGGGGTCGCCGGACGACCCCAAATCCTTTGCCGCCATGCGTTACACCGAATCGCGCCTTGCGGCTTTCGCCGACGTTTTGCTGGGCGAACTGGGGCAGGGCACCGTGGACTGGGTGCCCAACTTTGATGGCACCATGGACGAACCCTCGACCCTGCCCGCGCGTCTGCCCCATGTGCTGTTGAACGGCACCACCGGCATAGCGGTTGGTATGGCGACCGATATCCCACCGCATAACCTCCGGGAAATCGCCGCAGCCTGTATCCGGTTGCTGGATGCACCGGATTCGTCCATTGACCAGCTTTGCGAGCATATAAAAGGCCCTGATTTTCCGACCGAGGCCGAGATAATCACCCCGGGGCATGAATTGCGCCGGATGTATGAAACCGGTCGTGGTTCGTTGCGCATGCGGGCGCGCTGGATTAATGAAAGCGGCGAAATCGTGGTGACGGACTTGCCTCACCATGTTTCCGGCAACCGGGTGCTTGAACAGATCGCGAGTCAGATGCAGGCCAAGAAATTGCCCATGGTGGCGGATTTGCGGGATGAGTCGGACCATGAAAATCCGACCCGCCTGGTCATTATTCCCCGGTCCAATCGGGTCGACATGGAAGGTCTGATGGCTCACCTCTTCGCCAGCACCGACCTGGAAAAGACCTACCGGGTGAACATCAACGTCATCGGCACCGATGGCCGGCCCGCGGTCAAGGACCTCCATACCCTTTTGACGGAGTGGCTGGCCTACCGTTGGACCACGGTCACGCGGCGCCTGCAATTCCGGCTCGACAAGGTGCTTGCGCGCCTGCATCTGCTGGAAGGGCTTCTGATCGCTTACCTCAATATCGATGAGGTGATCGAGATCATTCGCGCCTACGACAAGCCCAAACCGGAGTTGATGACCCGGTTCGGGTTGTCGCCTGAGCAGGCTGAAGCCATCCTTGAGCTGAAGTTGCGGAATTTGGCCAAGCTTGAAGAAATGAAAATCCGCGGCGAACAGGACGAGCTGTCGGCCGAACGTGACGAGCTGCAAGACATACTGAGCTCCCAGGTTCGCCTGCGAGAGTTGATCAAGGCCGAGCTTCAGGCCGATGCGGACACCTATGGCGATGACCGTCGTTCGCCCATTGTCGCCCGTGATGAAGCCCGCGCCTTCAGCGAACTGGATCTTGTAACCAATGATCCGGTCACTGTGGTGCTGTCGGAAAAAGGCTGGGTGAGAGCCGGCAAAGGCCATGACATTGAACCCGAAGGCCTCAGCTATAAAAGCGGCGACCGTTTCGCCATGGCGGCCCGGGGCCGGAACAATCAGCAAGCAATCTTCCTGGATTCCACTGGGCGCGCCTACGCCCTTTCAGCCCACACTCTGCCCTCGGCAAGGGGCCAGGGCGAACCTCTGACCGGCCGTATCAACCCGCCTTCAGGCGCGGTCTTTGCGGGTCTGATGATGGGCGACCCCGCGGACAAAGTGTTGCTGGTCACCGATGGTGGCTACGGTTTTGTCACCTCACTGGAAGAAATGATCAGCAAAAACCGGAACGGCAAAGCCATTGTGAAGGTTCCGGAAGGTGCCCGGCTGATGCCGCCGGTACCCGTGCCCCCCCGTGCCGAGGCCCTTTACCTTGCGGCCATTACCAACG
The DNA here is from genome assembly GCA_018334495.1 of Oleiphilaceae bacterium. Taxonomy (GTDB): domain Bacteria; phylum Pseudomonadota; class Gammaproteobacteria; order Pseudomonadales; family Oleiphilaceae; genus Marinobacter. The sequence goes on along the minus strand of JAGXLV010000018.1, from coordinate 36,649 downwards.
AGGGCCGGATGCTGGTGTTTCCGCTGAGTGAACTGCCTGAGCTGGCCAAAGGCAAAGGCAATAAAATCATCAGTATCCCGTCTGCACGTGTGAAGAACCGGGAGGAATATCTGGTCGCCGTGGCGGTTTTCGCCCAATCCGACCAGCTCCAGCTCCAGGCCGGCAAGCGCAAGATGACACTGCAATTCCGTGATCTGGAACACTACCTGGGCGAACGCGGCCGTCGCGGTCACAAGCTGCCGCGGGGGCTGCAACGTGTCGACGGCATTGACGTCATCAGGTCGGCGCCCGATGCGCCAGTGCAAGAGGAGAGCAGCGAGCGTGAGTGAACTGGTATTGATCAACGTTTCCGGGCGCGACAAACCCGGGCTGACCTCGGAAATCACCGGGATCATGGGCCGGTACGATGTGCGTATCCTGGACATCGGCCAGGCGGTGATCCACGACCACCTGACCTGGGGCATCCTGACCGAGATTCCGGATGAGTCAAAAGCGTCGTCGGTGATACGGGAGCTGCTGTTCCGGCTGCATGCCCTGGACCTTCAGGTACGGTTTGCGCCTATCTCTGAAGAGGAGTACCAGCGTTGGGCCTCGGGGCGGAACCGCGCCTGCTATATCGTCACCCTCATGTCACGGGACATCAAGGCCGAACAGATTGCCCGTGTCTCGGCCATTACGGCTCGCCACGGCTTGAACATCGACAATATTACCCGCCTGTCGGCAAGGCCCTCACTCAAACCGGACGATAACCGCACCGCCTGTATTGAATTCTCTGTCCGGGGCACGCCTGAGGACCCGGAAGCGCTGCGTACCGATTTTCTTCACATTGCCGGTGAGTTGAACGTGGATGTGGCCTTCCAGGAAGATTCCATTTTCCGCCGCAACCGCCGGCTGGTCGTATTCGACATGGACTCCACCCTGATTGAAGCGGAAGTCATCGACGAACTTGCACGGGAAGCGGGTGTCGGCGCCCAGGTAGCGGAAATTACCGAAATGGCCATGCAGGGAAAGCTGGATTTCAGTGAAAGCTTCGCTGAACGCCTGGCCCTGCTCAAGGGCCTGGACGAATCCGTGCTGGCCGGCATTGCCGAGCGCCTGAAGCTGACCGAGGGGGCGGAACACCTGCTTCGTACGCTTAAGTCCCTGGGCTATCGCACCGCCATCCTGTCCGGGGGATTCAGTTATTTTGCGCGCAATCTGCAACAGCGCCTGGGCATCGACTATGTCTACGCCAACGAATTGGAGATTGAAGACGGCAAGGTGACCGGGCGGGTGTCCGGCCCGATCGTGGACGGTCAGCGCAAGGCCGATCTGCTTAAGGAAATTGCCCGCAAAGAGAATGTCTCCCAGGAGCAGGTCATTGCTGTCGGCGACGGGGCCAATGACTTGCCCATGCTGAGTCAGGCCGGTCTGGGCGTGGCGTTCCGGGCCAAGCCGCTGGTCAAGGAGTCAGCCCGGCATTCCATTTCCAATCTGGGGTTGGACGCCATCTTGTATCTGATCGGGTTTCGCGAAAGCGAAACTCACTGATCGCTGAAGTCGTAGTTCATCTCGGCTACCGGTGCCTGCAGGTAGTAACCCTGGATGTAATTCACCCCCGCCTGCCAGAGCGTCGCCAGAACGGTGGCGTTTTCCACCAGGGGGATGATGGTTAATTTGCCTGAACTGCGCAGCTCTTCCACCATTTCCTTCACTTTCTCTTTGGCTTCATCGCTCTTCTGGATCTCTTCCGTGAAGGAGCCGTCTATTTTGACGTAATCCACTTGCACGTGTTTAAGCGTGTTGAACGGGTTCAGGGCTCCGCCAAACTGGCTGATGGAGGTTTTGCAATGCAGCTCCCGAAGGGAGTTGGAGAATTCTCGTGCCTGTTTGAGGTGATTGACGGCATCGCCTTCGCGCACCTGGAAGATCAGGGAGTCGCCGGGCAGCCTCGCGGCCTTGAGTGCCACACTCAGCCAGGAGGTGAAGGTTTTGTCCCGCAGGGTTTCGCCGGTCACATTCAGGAAGAGGCGAGTGTCGTGACCTTTCGAGCGATGGTTTGCCAACTGTTTGATGGTTTGAAGCGTTACCCAGCGATCGATTTTCCCGGCCATTTCCGAGGGCCCCATGGGTGGCAGGAAATCGTAGGGCGAAACTTCCTTTTTGTCCTTGTCCAGCATTCGCACCAGAGCTTCGTAATGTTCTTCGCCCTCGCCGCGCAGGTTGATGATGGGCTGAAAAAGCAGACGGAAGCGGTTCTGGTCAAGGGCGTTCTGGATCGCTTCGGTGGAGTTGCTGTCATCGAGGGTTTCGAAGTCCGCCGGGTTATAGACATGGATGCCGTTGCCGCGCGCATGGCCCTCCTGCTTACGGACTGTAGCCGAAGCTGTGTGTGCCCGTCCCATCAAATCCGATGCTTTGGGTGCGTTTTCCGTAATCGGCGCAATACCAATGCTGACCGTCTGCTGGACGGTGAGGCCATTAATTTCAAAGAGATGGTCTTCAATATTCTTTCGAATAGCCTCGCAGGTATCTACCAGGCGGGCTTCTTCACAGGGATGGGCGACGATGCAGAAAGCGTCATCGCTCAGCCGGGCCAGAGTCATGTCCTCAGCCACCTGCTGCCGTAATATAGCGGCCAGATCGCCCAGCAGGATATCCGCTCCGGCAATGCCGGCTTTGCTTCTCATGCCCATAAAGTCATCGAGTGCAATGTAGGCCAGGGCGCCGCTCTGGCTTTTCTCGCCAGCAGTTACGATGGCCGTGCCGAGAGAATCCATCAGGTAAGAGCGGTTGTATAATCCGGTGGTCAAGTCCTGGCTGCTGATGGTGCGGAGCTTTTCCTCCAGCTCCAGGTCGCTGGTTTCCGGCTGGATGACAATCTGCAAGCAGGGCTCGCCATCGTAGGTGGCGGCGGAAACCGCCAGAGCGATATCAATCTCCTTGTCATCATTGCGCCGCGCGACGCAGTTCAGGCTCATGCTGCCCGTGTCGTTTTCCCGGAAGGCTTTGATGAAGTCCTTGTAGGGACTCTGGCTTTGACTTGCCAGGGCGTCGAGCACCGGCAGGCAGATCAGTTCGTCAATATCATCATAGGCCAGGAAATCCAGGTAGGACTGATTGGCATAGACATGCATGCCATCATTAATATAAGCGATGGCATCCTTGGAGCTTTCCAGAAGAAGCTGGCAGCGCTGCTCTGCCTCGCGAAGGTGCGATTCCATCGCGCGGCGCTTTTGGCGTTCTTCAAGGGCGGCAAGTTCCCGTCGAACCACCAGTACCAGCAAATCCGTGTACTCCGACGGTACGGTGTCTTGTGCGCCCGCTTTCAAAAAGGTGACTGAGCGCTCCCTGTCATGCCGGTCGGTAAGCAGAATAAAGGGGATGTCCTTGTCCAGTCGTCGGATGGTGGCGAGGGCGTCAGCCGGCTGTATTTCCTGGTCCACGTCCCGGGCGAGCATCAGGTCCCAGTGACTGGATTTGATGGCGTCTTCCAGATCTTCGCTGGAGGTCACCCGGTACGCGCGGGTAGCCCGCCCGGCATTCCGCAGCAGGCTGATCAGGGCTTCCGCATCGTTCTGGGATGGGTCGAGCAACAACAAGTGAACTGTAGCCATCTTCTTTTGCATGCCGTAATAATCTCTCGCATTTCGCTAATTGTTATCTGTCCAGTCGATTTCAGGCGCCTTGCCCACCAGGGATCGACTCACCACCTCCGTCAAAGGGTGAACAGGATACTACGCGATAACGACTTTTTCCTAGAGCGACGGCCAGAGTGAATCGAACTCGTCTTCATTTGCTGTGCTGGGAGCTGTGCAGGGCTCGTTATGATCAGGGCGGACAGTCTGTTTATGCAGTTGCAGTTCAAACTGGCTGATACTGCCGGTGGCGGAAACCTGTCTGGATAGGTGGCCCTCATCTTCGCGGCCATCATGGAGGAGAGAGATACGGCTGCCTGTCTGAAACTGCAGTCTGGGTGTGATGAGCGTGGCCGCTTGATTGACGGCACTTAATTCGGGCAGCAAGAGGCCGCGCAGGTATTCGCTGCTGTTGCCCATTTTCGGGATCAATCGCACGGCGCAGGGTGCGGCGCTGGGCGCGATGAGCTCTATCCCTACCTGGATGGCCTGGAAGCGCACCTGCCGGATCCAGCGCACCACGGCAAGGCTCCAGGGGTGGCTCAGTTGTTCGCGGACCCCCAGAATTTCACCGGCCTGCAGGGCGGAAGGCACGTCCGTTTCCCAGCTGACGCAATAGCCGCCAGGGCTGGTGTCCAGTAGCACCGTCTTGTAGGAACCGGGCAAGTTTTTAGCGCCCGAATCCGGGGCCGAGTCGTGTTTGCCGGGGAATGTTATCGGACCCTGGCTCGAGCCGAGCCGGTCGTTCGTTGGTTCCATGTCTGGCACCCCGGCCCAGACATCGCCATGGTTCCGTGGCGAACGCAGAAAAACGTTGTTTTCCGGCGAAGTCGATTCGTCGCGCCCCTGGTTTTCGTTGCCGGCAATAAATTGTGTGAAGCTTTTCCCGCCCGCGACGAAGTAATGGGCGGCAGACAGGCCGACGCATACGTGCAGGGCGCCCTGGCTGACAATGCGGTTAAAGTTGCGTTTGGTAAGAATGCCGAGCGCCTGGCTCAAGTGGGTCAAAAGCGTATCGCTGAACCCTGCCGGCAGGGGCAGTCGTGCTTCGGGGCCCGGCTTTTCGTTTTCACGCCTCGCTTTCAGGTTGTCTGCAATACGCTGCGACAGGCGCGTGGTATCAAGCCCGAAACAGTCCTTATCCGGCGCGCCTTGCATCAGGCTCCGGTAAATCGGCGGCTTGTCCTGTTCCATGGCCACTACAAACAGGCTGTCACTGAGATTCGAGTGACACCCGACCAGATCGGTCCAGCTTTCGAAAACATCGTAAATCTGCATCAACTCCGCCTGACGGAGCTGGTTTGCGCGCGCGCTGCCAAGGAGCAAAACCCGCTTGTAGGCATCCGCGATGGTGCTGCCTTCCCGGGTCTGCAGCATAGGGTCGGCCACAAGCAGGCCGGTCATGCCATGGGTGTCCGCGAAACGGAAGATGCGGTGGCATTCCAGCCAGCTTCGGGTCGGGCTGGGACAGTATAGCTGGTGGGCCCGCAAGATAGTGGCACCCAGTTCCGTGACGGCGCGGTGGCAACTCAAGGCCAGGGACTTGCGGTGTTTGTTCATGCCACCGTGGTCAATGAGTTCAAGCAGGCAGAGTTTGTAACCGTAGGCGAGGTGCAGTTGCAGAGCCTGGGACAGGTTGGCAATTTTGCGCTGGCGCTCGGGTAATGTCAGTGCAAGTCCGAGATAGTGGCGCGACAATTGGCTGCACACGAACTGTATTTTCGGCCGCAAAAGTTCCAGGAGTGTCAGGCGATGCAGGGCAGGGATAAAAATCTGGTTCAGTTCAATAACGGCGTGGTAAAGCTGTCGGGAGGCTTCGCCTACATTGGCCAGGGGCAATTGTTCGGCCCAGGCACTGAACGCTTTCGGGTTGTCGTCACAGAATGACAACGTGGCTGTTTTCTGTTCCGGAACGCTCAGTTCGGGTTTTACGGTCGTGCTTTCCATGCAACTCACATCATGGTTGGTTGGCTTGGAGCTTTTGCCGCATCGTCCCCATAACGTTTGCGCTCGCGCCTTGATTATGGAGTGGCCTGAAGCCGCTCTTTTTTCATCCATTTATCGATGCTTGTATTTTAGAATAGGTAAAAGGGGTTGCAAGCAGATCGTCTAAGGGTTTACAAGGTTTTACAAAAAAAATTGCGGATCAGTTCACAGGAATAACGGCGTTTTACTTGTTTCCCCCGGTATTTCCCGCACCAGGCGGGGTACCAGAAACCCGGGCAAGCGCGTCAGTAGCTCCCGCACCAGCGCTCGTGCCCTGTCGTCATCCACGTCGAAATGATGCGCGCCCGCCACTGGATCAAATGCATGGAGATAATAGGGCAGGACGCCTGCCTCGAAAAGGCCTTCACTCAGCTGCGCCAGAGTACCGGCGTCGTCGTTAACGCCTCTCAGGATGACGCTTTGGTTGAGCAGCGTGACCCCGGCCGAGCGCAATCGGGTGAGGGCATTCCGAACTGACTGATCTATTTCATTGGGGTGATTGATGTGCAGCACCAGCACTTTCTGTAGCGGGCTTTGCTCAAGCCAGGCCAGCAGTTTGTCATCCACACGTTGGGGAATGACCACTGGCAGCCGGGTGTGAATGCGAAGGCGGCGAATGTGCGGCACAGCTTTGAGCGCCTCGGACCAGGCGGACAAGAGCCGGTCGCTGGCCACGAGGGGGTCGCCGCCGCTGAGAATCACCTCGTTGATGTCCGGCGAAGCCTGCAGTGAGTCAATGACCTGAGCCCGCTGCTGCGGCGAAAGGCGGTGTTCATCATAAGGAAAATGCCGTCGGAAGCAGTAGCGGCAATTAATGGCGCATTGGCCCGTCACCATCAGCAAGGCCCGGCTCCGGTATTTCCGGATCAGCCCCGGGATGGCAGTTGCGGCCTCTTCCGCAAGGGGGTCGGAGACGAATCCGGGCGCCGTAACCGCTTCGTCGTGCAGCGGCAAGACCTGCCGCAGCAGGGGGTCCTGCGGGTCGCCGTGACGAATTCGGTCGAGGTAAGGCGCCGGCACTCGCACCGGAAAGAGAGCGTGGCCTTCACGAGCCCCGTCCAGCCAATGGAGCGGGTCCAGCCCGAGCCTTTCGAGGAGAGTTTCGGGGCGGGTGATGGAGTCGGCCAGTAATCGCTGCCAGGTGACCTCTGCATTATCCGGGTCCTGGGCTTCTACCTTGGCGGGGATTCGCTGTATCATAGGTAATTAAGAATTTTCAAAGCACTATTTTCAGGTGGTATTTTCATGGCTTCACATTCTACCAATGAATTTCGCAGCGGTCTTAAAGTTTTGCTGGACGGCGACCCCTGCGTGATTCTGGAAAACGAATTTGTAAAACCTGGCAAGGGTCAGGCGTTTAATCGGGTGAAACTGCGTAACCTGAATACTAACCGGGTCTGGGACAGGACGTTCAAATCCGGCGAAAATCTGGAATCGGCCGATGTGATGGATCTGGAGATGGAATACCTCTACTCAGACGGCGAATTCTGGCACTTCATGCTCACCGATGGCTCTTTCGAACAGTATCCGGCCGATGAAAAAGCGGTGGCCGACGTGCTTAAGTGGCTCAAAGAGCAGGATGTCTACACGGTGACCCTCTACAACGATGCGCCACTGTCGGTGTCTGCGCCGAATTTTGTGGAGCTGGAAGTGGTTGATACCGACCCGGGCATGAAAGGCGATACGGCCCAGGGCGGCTCCAAGCCCGCGACTCTCTCGACCGGCGCTGTGGTTAATGTGCCACTGTTCATTAATGTCGGCGAACTGCTAAAGATAGACACCCGCAGTGGCGAATACGTCAGCCGGGCCAAAACCTGATCTGATGTCTGAAATCCCTCGCGGAAGCTGGCAGGCCACTGCCTCGCTCGCCGCCCTGAGAAGCCGCGCCGAGCAGTCCCTGTTTGCCCGCGGCTTTTTTGCGGGCAGGGGCGTGCTGGAAGTGGATACGCCCATCATGGGACGTCACGGCGTCAGCGATCCCAACCTGGACAGCATTCCTGCGACCTTAAAGCCGAGCGTGGGGTATGCCGGCTCCAGGGCCTGGCTGCAGACGTCGCCCGAGTACCACATGAAACGGCTTCTGGCGGGCGGCTCCGGGCCCATTTTCCAGATTGCCAGGGCCTTTCGTGATGGCGAACGGGGGCGCCGTCACAATCCGGAATTCGTTCTTCTGGAGTGGTATCGGCCGGGCTTTGACGACGGGGATCTGATGGAGGAAGTGGCCGATCTGGTGTGCGGCTGGCTTGACTTGCCACGGCCGCGGCGGCTGAGCTATCGCAAAGCCTTTATCTTATACGCGGGCCTGGATCCCTTCACAACGTCCGATACCGCTCTGGCGCATCGCTGCTCCCGCTGGGTGGATGCGCACCTGGCCGCAAGCCTGTCCCGGGACGACTGCCTTGACCTTCTGATGAGCCATGAAGTCGAGACCGCCCTGATCTCCGAGCCGCCTACTTTTATTGAACAATACCCCGCCAGTCAGGCTGCATTGGCAAAAACCTCGCTCAAGGACGGCGTCACCGTTGCTCACCGGTTTGAGCTTTATGTCCAGGGCATTGAGCTGTGTAACGGCTACTGGGAGTTGACCGATGCCGCCGAGCAGCGCCGCCGCTTTGAGCGGGATAACGAGCTTCGGGTCAAGGCCGGCAAGCCGGAAATGGCCATTGATGAGCGGGTGCTGTCAGCCCTTGAGGCCGGCATGCCGGAGTGCGCCGGTGTTGCTCTTGGGCTGGACCGTTTGCTGATGCTCAAGCTGGGCTGCGACGATATTGCAGAGGTCCTGCCGTTTCCCGTTGAGCGAGCCTGAGCATCGCGCAAGAACGCAGCCGGCATTTTGTCACCGGTGTTCACAGTGGCCAAGGGCTTCCCCCAGGCGCAGGTTGCGCGCCACATCCATGGCCGGGTCCCATTTGGCGACGTCTTTGGGGAAAACCAGAATCACCGTGGAGCCGAGACGGAAACGGCCCATTTCCTCACCTTTGTCGAAGTGCAGGGGCTTGGCCAGTGTGTGGTAGCGCGTTGTCGATACCTGCCGAGGGCCGGGTGCGACGACGCCGGCCCACACGGTTTCAACGCTGCCGACGATCATGGCGCCAACCAGAATCATGGCCATGGGCCCGTAGTCAGTGTCAAAGATTGTCACCACACGTTCATTGCGCGCAAACAGATTGGGCACATGGGCGGCCGTGAGCGGGTTGACCGAAAACAGCCGTCCCGGAACGTAGACCATTTCCCGTAACGTGCCGGCCAGGGGCATGTGTATGCGGTGATAATCCTTGGGAGCCAGGTAAATAGTGGCGAATTCGCCCTCGGTAAACTCTGCCGCCCGGGCCTCGTCACCACCAAGCAGCTCGAACAGACTGAAGGACTGGCCTTTGGCCTGGAAAACCCGGTCGCTGCGAATCTGCCCGAGCTGGCTCATGGCGCCGTCCACCGGGCTGGCGACCACGTCAGGGCCGCCCAGGATGCGACGCACCCCGGGTTTGAGTGCGCGGGTAAAAAACGCGTTGAAGCTCGGGTAATGGCTGATGTCGCTGTCTTCGGCTTCGCTCATGTCGACGCCATAACGCTTGATGAACCAGTTCACGAAACGGTTTTTAAGCACCGCCGGAACGCGTTCACTGTTGGCGAGTTTGCCGGCCAGCCGTGACACGGTCAGTTGTGGCGCCAGGTACTGGCTTAAGATGAACAGCTTGTCCCGCATGGAAGCATGGTCTCCGGGCGATTGTGGTGCGTACAACGACAGTCTTGAGTCATTTCATTGACGGATTATTCGATCCGACTGCTGTACAAAAATGGATCAGGACGCCAGTGATGCTTCCTGATAAAGTCTGGAAGCTTATCAAACGTTAGCCGCTGCAATGAACTCATTTGTCGGTTTTGCGGTAATACGTGACGGGTCTGCTAAGATTTCATAGGGCAGAAAAGGCGCCGGCGGGCGTCTGTGATTAAAACATCAGTAAAATAACAGAGTGTAGTCTATTACATGGCATTGATTATCGGCGCATTAATAGTTTTAAGCAGTGTGCTGGGCGGGTACGTTCTGCACGGCGGCGAACTTCTGGTTCTGTGGCAGCCCACGGAGCTGCTGATCATCTTCGGGGCGGCCTTTGGCGCCTTTGTTATTGCCAACCCCATGCACACCATCAAGGAAGTCTTTGCCAGGACGATGCGGCTGCTGACCGGGTCCCCGTTCAACAAGGCCTTCTACATGGATCTTTTGAGCCTGCTTTACGACATTTTCGACAAATCCCGCAAACAGGGCGTCATGTCCATTGAAGAGGATATTGATAATCCCGAATCCAGTGAGATTTTCGCCCGCTACCCAGCGGTCATGAAGTCCCATGAGCTTATGGCTTTCGTCACGGATTACATGCGCATTATCAGTTCCGGCAACATGGCGCCTCACGAACTGGAAGGTTTGATGGAGAGCGAAATTGACAGTCGTCAGCACGAACTCGAGGAACCGGCTCACGCGGTCAACAAGGTCGCCGACGCCCTGCCGGGTCTGGGTATTGTGGCTGCCGTATTGGGCATCGTCATCACCATGAGTTTCCTTGCCAGCGGTCCTGAGGTCATCGGCCTGAAGGTGGCAGCAGCCCTGGTGGGTACCTTCCTGGGCATTTTCATGGGCTACGGCTTTGTCGGGCCAACCTCGGTGGCACTTGAGCATCAGGCGCTGTCGGAGCTGAAAGCCTATCAATGCGCCAAAGCGGCCATTGTTGCAACCGTGTCGGGGCAGGCGCCGCAGATGGCCATTGAATTCGGGCGAAAAGCTCTGCCAACGGAGAAGCGTCCGCTGTTCCAGGAGCTTAATGACCATGTTCGCGCCAAGTAGTGTCCGGTTCTCCAGGCGGGTGAGAGCGTAGTGGAAGAACAACCGATCATCATCAAGCGCGTCAAGAAGGTTGCTGCGGGTCACCATGGCGGCTCCTGGAAAGTCGCGTTCGCGGATTTCGCCACTGCCATGATGGCTTTCTTTCTGGTGCTCTGGCTTACCACCAATACCTCACCGGAACAGAAAGAAGCCATTGAGGGCTACTTCAAAGATCCGGTGGGTTTCACCGAGGGCGGTTCGCCCAACCCGGTGGATCTGGAAGGCAGCGCCTCGGTCGTTGACACCGCCAGTGCGGACGTGGCGATCAACGATGTTCAACTGGAAGATGAGCGCATCGAACAGATTGCACAAACCCTTGAGCAGCGCCAGATGGAAGAGTTGTTCCAGGACCTTCAGGAGCAAATCCAGAACAGCGACACCCTCCAGGAATTCAAGGACCAACTGCTAATCGACATCACCGATGAAGGCCTTCGGATCCAGATTGTCGACCGCTCCCAGCGGCCAATGTTCGACAGCGGCCGGGCCCAGCTCAAGTATTATTCACAGGATATTCTGTTCGAGCTGGCCAAGCCTCTGGGGGCCGTGTCCAACAAGCTCTCCATTACCGGCCATACGGATGCCACGCCCTTTAAGGGTCGGCCTGGGTATACCAACTGGGAGCTCTCGGCGGACCGCGCCAACACCGCTCGCCGGGCGCTGGTGGCCGGTGGCGTCGGCGGGCGGCAAATCGCCCGGGTTGTCGGGCTGGGAGACTCGGTTCTGTTCAATCAGGACGATCCCACGGCGCCGGTTAATCGCCGTATCTCTATCATTGTGTTGAACAAGAAAACCATGAACGACATCCAGAAAAGAGGGGGGCAGCGCGATGATGGCGAGCCTCTGATTGATCTGACAGCGCCCACAGAAGCGGAGTCCGAAGCGGCTCGCGAGCAATTGGAAAGCGGGGCGGCGCAAGACGCCGTAACCGAAACCGATGGCGACGAGGTTAGCTGGTAGAAAAGGCCCGCTCACACGGAAACGCTTGAAAACCTTGAGAGCAAAGCGATGTAGTGAAGGTTGGAGGGTTCCACATTGAGCTGACGCAACACAGCGCTCAGGATTGTCAGGAACTCCCCAGGCCTCGCGCCTGCTGTTCTTCCATCTCGAACAGTATGCGCCGAAAGCTGCGCATCCGCTCCTCACTGATGCGGCCTTCCTCGGCCGCTGCGGTGATGGCGCATCCCGGTTCGCCCTTGTGGCGACAATTGCGGAAGCGGCAATGACCAATCAACGGCTGGATTTCCCGAAAACCCTCTTCGATTTCTCCGGGGGTCATGTGCCACAACCCGAATTCCCGAATGCCTGGCGAATCAATCAGGTCGCCGCCAGTGGCCAGGTGAAACAGTCTCGCGGTGGTTGTGGTATGGGTGCCTTTGCCGGTGCTTTCCGACAGTCCGCCGACCCGCAGGGATTCGTAGGGCAGCAGAGTCTGGATTATGGAGGACTTGCCCACGCCGGACTGGCCCACGAAAACCGACGTGCGGTCCTTGACCAGGGCTTTGAACTCGTCGCTGCCATTGTCGCCCTGATCACCGGTTTGCGCCGAGGTTCGGACCACCTGATAGCCGAGCTCTTCATAGCGGGCCAGCAACGCATCGATCTGATCCCGGTTGTCAGGGCTGATCAGGTCGGTCTTGTTCAGCAGGATCACGGCAGGAATATCGGTCACTTCCGCTGCCACCAGGTAGCGGTCGATCAGGTTGTGGTGTGGCTCCGGTTCCGGCGCTATAACGAGGATGATGTGATCAATATTGGCCGCCACCGGTTTTAACTGGCCGAAATTGTCGGGGCGCTGAAGCAGGGTTTTGCGTTCCTGGCGCGCGACAATCACACCGGTGTCGTCGGAGCCTGGCCGCCAGACCACCCGGTCGCCGGTGACCAGCTTGCCGATATTGGCGCGGGCATAGCAGCGCAGCACTTTACCGCTGCGTTCGCCCTCGAGCGCTTCGACATCCAGTTGCTGACCAAAGTGAGCAATCACTAACCCGGCTTGCTCGGCGCCCAGCTCGCTGGCATCCAAGCGCTCATCGATGACCCTTTCCTTGCGGTTGGCCCGCTCGGTGCGTTCGCCCTGGATCTTGTCGATCCGCCATTGCTGCTGCTTGTTCAGTCGTCGTTTAGCCATTGGTGCCTGTCATTCAGGAAAGCGTCCATTTATCGGTGGGATCTGGTGTACCATCCATCATACGGGAATTCATCACAAGGCACCTGTGCTTCTGCACTGCATTGGCTGAGCCAGTGAGTGCCGGGTGCCGGCGCGTTTTCAGGAGAACGTTTTATGGCAACAAGCGACTTGCTGGTCTGGATTGACCTGGAAATGACAGGCCTGGATCCGGAAAAGGAGCGAATCATCGAAATGGCCACGCTGCTTACCGACTCCGAGCTCAATCTGGTGGCGGAGGGGCCGGTGATTGCCGTGCACCAGCACGACAGCCTGCTCGACGCCATGGACGAATGGTGCACCCGCACTCACGCAGGCACTGGCCTGACACGGCGGGTCCAGCTAAGCCGCACCACCGAGGCCGAGGCCGAGCAGCAAACCCTGGATTTTCTCAAGCAACACCTGGAGCCCGGCACCTCGCCTTTATGCGGCAACAGCATTGGCCAGGACCGACGGTTCCTCGTCAAGTATATGCCCAGGCTGGAAGCCTTCTTCCACTACCGCAACCTGGATGTCAGCACCATCAAGGAGCTGGCCCGACGCTGGCGCCCGGAGGTGCTGGAAGGCGTCAAAAAGAAAGGCACTCATCTTGCGCTGGACGACATTCGCGACTCCATCAACGAGCTGCGGCATTATCGCGAGCACTTTTTTCAGCTCTGAATGAGCTGGATCTTACAGCTCGACATTGTGGCGCCGTAAAGCCCACTGCACATGCTCGCGGACCAGCTCGGAGGGATGCTCTGCCCGCTGCCTGAGGGCTTCGATGACGGGAATGGTAGAGGGGGCGTTACCCAACCCGACCGCCAGGTTGCGCAGCCAGCCCTGATACCCGGTGCGCCGGATGGCCGAGCCCTCGGTGCGTTTGAGGAATTCGTCCTCGGACCACAGGAACAGGGTTGCAAGCTGGCTGTTGTCGAGCTGGTGTCGGGGCTGAAAATCGTCTTCCGGCGACGACTTGCTGAATTTGTTCCAGGGGCACACCAGTTGGCAGTCGTCGCAGCCGAACACGCGGTTGCCCATAAGCGGGCGCAGCTCCTCGGGAATCGAACCTTTCAGCTCGATGGTCAGGTAACTGATGCAACGCCGGGCGTCCAGCGTGTGAGGGCTGGGGAAAGCATTGGTGGGACAGAGATCGAGACAGGCCGAACAGCTGCCGCAATGGTCGCCCTCGTAAGGTGCATCCAACGGCAAGGGCGCGCTGGTGAAAATCTCCCCCAGGAAAAAGAAAGAGCCGGCCTTGCGGCTGAGCAGCATGGTGTTCTTACCGACCCAGCCCAGCCCCGCCCGCTGAGCCAAAGCGCGCTCCAGAACCGGGGCGCTGTCGACAAACGCCCGGTAGTCGTAACCCGACACCGCCGCATCGATTTTTTTGGCCAGTATGGCCAGGCGCTTGCGTAGCACCTTGTGGTAATCCCGTCCCAGCGTATAGCGGGAGATGTAGGCTTTTTCCGGATCCTTCAGTGTCCTGGCGGGGCTGTCGGGTGCGGGCAGATAATCCATGCGCACGGAGATCACCCGCCGGGTGCCCGGCACCAGGGCCGAGGGCTCATGGCGTTTGTTGCCGTGGTCCGCCATGTAGGCCATCTCGCCATGCATGCCCGCATCCAGCCATTGGTCTAAATGATCGGCGTTGGCGCCGGTTTCCGGTTCCGTGATTCCGATGGCGCCGAAACCGAGTTCTTCAGACCATTTTTGGATCTGTTGATGAAGATCCGCCATCGCGGATGTCATATCATGGTTTTGTGGCATAGGGGGTCTGACAGATTAACATTGATTAAGTTATGACCTTTCTCAGGTTTTTGCTACTCTTTACAAACATCTGGCCAATACAGTTCATCCGAATTCTGAACCAGGGGCATGCTTGCTATGTCACATACCAGTGTCACCAGCGTACCAAATCCGCTGTCCTCGTTGTTGTTTTCTGCCGAGTCTGTTCGAGCCATTGATCGCTATGTTATTGAGGAAAAGGGCGTTCCCGGCTTTGAGCTGATGCAGAAAGCGGCGGCAGCGGCTTTTCATCAGTTGAGTCGGCACTGGCCGGAGGTCGGTCCTTTGCTGGTGCTTTGCGGCGGTGGCAATAACGGCGGCGACGGCTATCTGGTAGCGGCTGCGGCAAGGCGTCACGGTAAACAGGTGCGCTGCGTTGCGGTCAAGAATCCCGGAGACCTGAAAGGCGATGCCGCCCGGGCCCATGACAAGGCTCTCGCCGATGGCGTGGTGGTTGAGCGCTGGCACGACCTTGATGAAACGGGCTGCCAGACCCTGTTCGACAAGACCGGATTGATTGTTGATGCCATGCTGGGCACCGGCGTCAAGGGCGCGCCAAGAGAGCCTTTCAGCACGGTTATTGAAGCGGCCAGCCAGTCCCGATGTCCTGTCCTGGCGGTGGATATTCCATCCGGCCTCGACGCCACCACCGGTGTGACCGCCGGGAAGGCTCTGCGGGCGGAGGTCACTGTGACTTTTATTGCCCTGAAAAGCGGCCTTTTCCTGGGCCAGGGGCCGGAAAGCGCCGGTCGGGTCGAGTTCGAGTCTTTGAACCTGGGTATTGAGAAAGTTGCCGACACGGGCCAGACGCCAATCGCCCGCCGTTTTGACTGGGCCGGCTTGAGCAACACCCTGCCACGCCGACCGGTCACCGCCCACAAGGGCCGGTTTGGGCATTTGCTTGTCATCGCCGGCGATCATGGTTTCGGAGGTGCCGGCATACTGACGGCTGAGGCCTCGGCCCGATGCGGGACGGGCCTGACCTCACTGGCAACCCGGGCGGAGTTCGTGGCCCCGGCCCTGACCCGATGCCCGGCACTCATGGTTCATGCCGTAAACCATGGCGAGGATCTGCCGGACCTGATTGAAAAAGCCGATATTCTGGTCTGCGGGCCGGGGCTGGGCAGGAAAGCCTGGGGTCAGCAAATGCTGCAAAAGGTTCTGGCGTCCGGCAAGCCCCGGGTGCTGGACGCCGATGCGATTAATTTGCTCGCAGAAGCCGAACAAGTTCCCGGAAAAACAGCGCAGCAGGTTGTCACGCCTCACCCGGGAGAGGCCGCGCGATTGCTGGGGTGTTCGGTGCCCGATATTGAGTCTGACCGGTTGGCCGCCGCGCAGTCCATTCAGGAAAAGTTCGGTGGTGTGGTCCTGCTCAAGGGCGCCGGCACGGTCGTTGCCGACGGTGACGGCTATCCCTGGGTGCTTGAGGGCGGCAATCCCGGTATGGCCACCGGCGGCATGGGTGATGCCCTGACCGGCATGATCGGCGGTCTGGCGGCACAGGGCATGAGCCTGCCGGTTGCGACCCGGATGGCGGCCGCTCTGCATCTGGCCAGCGCCAATGCCGCTTCCGGCCACCTGGGTCACAGAGGGCTGTTGCCTATGGATGTCATCGAGGGCATGCCGCGATTGATGGCCAGGGCCGAGGGCTTTGCCGGTCAGTTGACGCAAAAGGGAGACGGCTAGATGTCCGCCTTGCAAGCCAATACAGAAACGGTTTTTCTGGCTGACGAGGCTGCCACAGAGGCGTTCGGCGAGGTTCTGGCGCAGGCTATCGTGAGCAGTGGTGAAGGTCTGGTGCTGTTTCTGGAGGGTGATCTGGGAATGGGCAAAACCACCCTGAGTCGCGGCCTGATTCGGGGTCTGGGGCATGAGGGCGCGGTCAAAAGCCCGACCTATACGCTGGTCGAGCCCTACGAGCATCTGATGCCGGTCGCTTATCATTTTGATTTGTATCGCCTCGGGGATCCGGAAGAGCTCGAATACATGGGCATTCGCGATTACTTTGAGCCCGACAGGGTGTGCCTGATTGAATGGCCAGAGCGTGGTCATGGGGTTCTGCCCGGGGCCGACCTTGTGATCTCTCTGGAAAGACAGGAACAGGGCCGCCGGCTTCGAATCGTTGCAAAGACCCACCGTGGCAAGTCTGTGTCAGGGGCCCTGACTGGCCTGGCTGACACTCAGGTAGATGACTGACATCGACAGGTAGAATAACAATGAGCAATGTAGTCGATCACAAAAAAGGCAGAAAGACGGCCAAAGCTTCGGGCTTTGTTATGGCCTTTATGCTGTTGTTGGCGTCGGTTAGCGCCTGGTCCGCCGCTGTGGTCGAAGGCGCCCGACTCTGGCCAGCGCCGGATCACACCCGGCTGGTGTTCGATACCGGGTCCGATGTCAGTCACAATATTTTCGCGCTTGATAACCCGGCCCGCCTGGTTATCGATATCAGGAATGCCGCGTTGAAAACGGATTTCACCAACCTGGATCTGAGCGACAGCCCCATCCGCCGTATTCGCAGTGCGCCCCGTAACGGTAACGATCTGAGGGTGGTGCTTGATCTGACCGGCGCCATCAAACCCCGCAGCTTTCAGCTCAAGCCCAACCAACAGTATGGTCACAGGCTGGTGGTGGATTTGATTCAGGAAGGCAAATCCCTAAAACCGGAGCCGGTTAAGCCGTTGTTGCGGGATGACGACGGCGAAAAGCGCGACGTCATAATTGTTATCGATGCCGGCCATGGCGGTGAGGATCCCGGTGCCATCGGCCCCGCCGGCACCCAGGAAAAGGATGTGGTACTCAATATGGCGCAAACGCTCAAACGCCTGATTGATAGCAAACCGGGCTATCAGGCCCGCCTGACCCGCACCGGCGATTACTATATTGATTTACGCAGCCGCACCCTGCTGGCGCGCAAGCACAACGCCGATCTGTTTGTGTCCGTGCACGCCGATGCGTTCCGCTCGGCACAACCCAGCGGTGCCTCGGTGTTCGCCCTGTCCCAGCGCGGCGCCACCAGTGAAACCGCGCGTTGGCTTGCACGCAGTGAAAACCGCTCCGACCTGATTGGCGGCGTCGGCGGGGTTTCTCTGGATGACAAAAACGATGTCCTGGCCGGTGTACTTCTGGACTTGTCCATGACCGCCAGTATTAACGCCAGCGTGGGTGTGGGGGATCACATTCTGGGCCAGCTTGGCCGAGTGACGAAACTGCACAAATCCGGCGTTGAACAGGCGGCTTTCGCTGTGCTTAAGTCCCCGGATATCCCCTCGATTCTGGTGGAAGCCGGCTTCATCTCCAATCACCAGGAAGAGCGCAACCTGAGAACCGCGGCGTATCAGCGCAAGATATCCGCGGCGGTCTTTGAAGGCATTGATTCATACTTTCACAAGACCCCGCCGCCGGGCACACTGCTGGCTTACCAGAAACGGCAAAACAGAGCCGTTGGGGCAAGCGAGTACCGCGTCCAGCGGGGCGATACCCTGAGTGGGGTGGCGCGCAAGACCCGGACCACAGTCAGCGAACTGAAGCGTCATAATGATCTTAACAATGACCGCGTCCTTGTCGGTCAAACCTTGCGTATTCCCGCGTCCTGAGTTTAAGCCGTTGTTACGATGATGGATGAGCGACCGGCTTTCGGTCTGTTATGATAAGGGGCTTGAAAGTCGATCTTCGCCGTCCAGGTGAGTGAGCGCCGCCCGATGCAATTCGCCGCAGCAGGGTTTGCACAAGCCCCACTGATTCCATAGAGGTCCCATCCGCGTCATGCCGTCCATCAAGCTGTTATCGCCCCGACTTGCCAACCAGATCGCCGCCGGCGAAGTGGTTGAGCGCCCGGCCTCTGTGGTCAAGGAGCTTGTGGAAAATGCCCTTGATGCCGGCGCGCAGCGTGTGGATGTGGATATAGAGCAGGGCGGCGCCAAGCTGATTCGGGTCAGAGACGATGGCAGCGGCATTGCCGAGGACGATCTGCCCCTTGCGTTGAGCCGCCACGCCACCAGTAAAATTGCCAGCCTCGACGATCTCGAGGCTGTGGCGTCCCTTGGCTTCCGGGGTGAGGCTCTGGCCAGTATCAGTTCGGTTTCCCGCCTGGCCCTGACCTCGCGCACGGCTGACCGGGAAGCCGCCTCAAAAGTCGAAGTGGAAGGCCGTGATATGGACGCCCGGCTGTCGCCGGCGGCGCATCCGGTTGGCACCACTGTTGAAGTGCGCGACCTGTTCTTCAACACGCCTGCGCGGCGGAAATTCCTGCGCACTGAAAAAACCGAATTCAATCACATTGAGGAATGCCTGCGCCGCCAGGCATTGAGCCGCTTCGACGCCGGCTTTACCTGGCGTCATAATCAGAAAGTGGTGCAGAGCTTGCGTCCGGCCGATTCAATGGTGGATCGTGAGCGCAGAATTGGCTCTCTTTGCGGCCAGAAGTTTATCGATAACGCTGTGGTGATTGAGGCGGAAGCGACCGGCTTGAGGCTGTCGGGATGGGTGGCGCTGCCGACCTTTTCCCGCAGTCAGGCGGATTTACAGTATTTTTTCGTCAATGGCCGGGTCATCCGTGACCGCCTGGTAGCCCATGCGGTGCGTCAGGCCTATCGGGATGTGCTCTACAATAACCGACATCCGGCGTTCGTTCTGTATCTGGACGTGGACCCTGCCAATGTGGATGTCAATGTGCATCCGACCAAGCACGAAGTGCGCTTCCGGGATGGCCGGCTGGTGCACGATTTCATCTTTCGGACCCTTCACAAGGCCCTGGCGGACGTAAAGCCCGACGATCATTTTCGGGGTGCCGTTGCCCAGTCGGTTAACCGCGAGGCCGGTGCGCAGGCCGGCTCGCCGGAGGCACAGGACGCCTGGGCCCGGCCCGGCAGCCCGGCGCATAATCCGACCTCGGCTCTTTTTGCCGGTGCCTCCGGCCCGC
Source organism: Oleiphilaceae bacterium (assembly GCA_018334495.1). Classification (GTDB taxonomy): domain Bacteria; phylum Pseudomonadota; class Gammaproteobacteria; order Pseudomonadales; family Oleiphilaceae; genus Marinobacter. Next base: position 17,324 of record JAGXLV010000018.1, on the reverse strand, counting down.
TCCCGACCGGCGACTCCTCGCACTACCGCGCAGGTTCCGGTGCCGACGGCTGGCAGGCCCGGGATCAGGTCGCGTTTTATGAGTCTTTGCGTCAACCGGTGGATTCCGCCACGGACACCCTGGCGCCAGATCCAGCTTATGCCGCTCCCGCCCTGACGTCACCGGTGGCTGACGGTGAAGAGCCGCCGCTGGGCTACGCGATCGCGCAACTGCACGGCATATTTATTCTGGCGCAAGGGCGACAGGGCCTGATCGTGGTGGACATGCACGCCGCCCACGAGCGCATTACCTACGAGCGCATGAAACGGGCTCTGGATGCCCAGGACCTGAAAACCCAGCCTTTGTTGGTGCCGGTGTCGCTGGCCGTCAGTCAGAAAGAGGCCGCCCTGGCGGAAAGTCATGCTGCGGAGCTCTCGCAAGTGGGTCTGGCAGTTGAGCGACTGGGGCCGGAAACTCTGGCAGTGCGACAGGTCCCGGCGCTTTTGCGCGGCTCCAACACCGAGCAGTTGGTGCGGGACGTGCTGGCGGATCTGAGCGAGCATGGCCAGAGCGACCGGGTCGAGGCGGTGATCCACGAGTTGCTGGGAACCATGGCGTGTCATGGCTCGGTGCGGGCCAATCGCCAGCTCACCGTGCCTGAAATGAACTCCCTGCTGCGTGACATGGAGGTCACCGAACGCAGTGGCCAATGCAATCACGGCCGGCCTACCTGGACTCTGGTGACCCTGGCGGAGCTGGACAAGCTTTTTTTGCGGGGGCGTTGATGACCGGGCCGACCAGCACCGCGCCACCGGCGATATTCTTGATGGGGCCGACCGCCTCCGGCAAAACCGATCTGGCGATCGAACTCTGTCGGCAGCTGCCTTGCGACATCATCAGTGTCGATTCCGCCATGATTTACCGCGGCATGGATATCGGCACTGCCAAGCCTTCCAGCGCCGAATTGGCGCAGGCGCCTCACCGCTTGATCGATATTCGCGACCCCTCCGAGACCTACTCCGTGGCAGACTTCCGGCAAGACGCGCTTGCCGCCATGGCCGACATTACCGCAGCAGGCCGCATACCCCTGCTGGTGGGCGGCACCATGATGTACTTCAAGGGTTTGTCTCATGGGCTTTCCGATCTACCCTCCGCCGATCCAACGGTGCGAGCCGAGTTGGAACAGCAAGCTGTCCAGCAGGGCTGGCCCGCTCTGCATCAGGAGCTGACAAGGTTGGACCCCCGCGCCGCCGCCGGCATCCATCCCAACAATCGCCAGCGCCTGATGCGGGCCCTTGAGGTGATTCGTCTCACCGGGCGACCTTTATCGGAGAGCTGGCAAGGTGGCGGGAGCGGCGGTGATGTGGCGGATTACCCCTATTTTACGCAATGGCAGCAAGACGAAACTGATTCCCTTCCGTATACTTTGGTACAGATAGCGGTTGCACCGGAGCGGCGTGAGTTTTTGCACGAACGTATAGCAATACGATTTGTGCAGATGCTGGAGCAGGGGTTGGTTGCAGAAGTCGAGGCGTTGCGTGCCAGAGGCGATTTGTCGCCGGAGATGCCATCAATGCGTTGCGTGGGTTACCGTCAGGCCTGGGCGCATCTGGCAGGTGAATATGACCGGCCCAGATTGCTGGAGACAGGCGTCGCGGCTACTCGGCAACTGGCAAAACGCCAGTTGACCTGGCTGAGAAAATGGCACGGCGTTCACTGGCTCGCGGCGGAATCCGGTCAAAATGTTGCAAAGGCCTTGAAAATTATTCGGCTTCACGCCATGTTGAAGTGAGTCATTGTTTGTTTTTACGCTAGCTTGGTTGGTTGCAGGCTTTGCAGGGAGGCATCGCGCCGTTCTGTCGATTGACGCCGGTTGTCGCCTGAACCCTTTTTACGACGATTCGCATATAAAAAAACAGGAGAAATAAACATGTCAAAAGGGCACTCTCTACAAGACCCTTACCTTAATGCACTGCGCAAGGAACGCATCCCAGTCTCTATTTTCCTTGTAAATGGCATTAAACTTCAAGGACAGGTTGAATCGTTCGATCAGTTTGTCATCCTCTTGAAAAATACGGTCAGCCAGATGGTGTACAAACACGCTATTTCGACGGTTGTTCCGGCGCGAAATGTGCGCATACCCCAGCCAACGCTGGCAGAGGGCGAGGTGGAAGACTGAGCCACAGGAAATATGAGTGTAAAATAGCCTTACAGAAACCCGCACGCTTTGAGTTGCCGAGATCGGCGTCAAAGACTGCGGGTGTTTGCGTTCTGAATTTGGCTGTTTTGAACCCCTTGGAGTTGTTAACTATTGTTTGAGCGTCCTGATGTCGGTGAGCGCGCTATGCTCGTTCACATTGAATTTTCGTCTCATGGAGAGTCTGAGGACCTCGGTGAGTTTCGCGAACTGGTGAGTTCCGCCGGCGTCGAAACGGTCGGCGTCGTCACGGGCAGTCGCAATCAGCCTGCCTCCCGTTATTTTGTCGGCACCGGCAAGTTGGAGGAGGTTCGTGATGCCGTGGCAAGCCATGAAGCCGATGTGGTGCTGTTCAATCATGCCTTGAGCCCGACTCAGGAGCGCAACGTCGAGCGCGAGTTGCAGTGTCGCGTGCTTGATCGCACCGGCGTCATACTGGATATTTTTGCCCAGCGTGCCCGCACCCATGAAGGCAAGTTGCAGGTTGAACTGGCGCAACTGGAGCATATGTCCACGCGACTGGTTCGGGGGTGGACCCACCTGGAACGCCAAAAAGGCGGTATCGGCCTGCGGGGGCCGGGTGAAACCCAGCTTGAGACCGATCGCCGCCTGCTGCGGACTCGCATCAAGTATATCCACCGCCGGCTCGAGAAAGTGCGTCGCCAGCGCGACCAGGGCCGAAGGGCGCGTCAGCGCGCGGATATTCCCACGGTCTCTCTGGTGGGTTACACCAACGCTGGCAAGTCGACGCTTTTTAATCACGTCACCACCTCTTCGGTCTACACGGCCAACCAGCTGTTTGCCACCCTGGATCCCACTTTAAGGCGACTGGATCTGCCGGACATTGGCCCGGTGGTCATGGCTGATACGGTCGGGTTCATACGGCATTTGCCCCACAAGTTGGTGGAAGCCTTCCGTGCGACACTGCAGGAGACCACGGAAGCGTCGCTGCTTCTGCATGTGGTTGACTGTCACGATGAGCGCCGGGACGAGAATATGGAGCAGGTCGAGAACGTTCTGCTGGAGATTGGCGCGAATGAGGTGCCGGTTTTGCAGGTGTTCAACAAAATCGATTTACTTGAAGGCTTTGCGCCTCGCGTGGAGCGCAACGACGAAGGCGTCCCTGTAAGGGTATGGGTATCGGCAGTGACCGGGGCGGGCATCCCTGAACTGTTCGACGCCATTGTTGAACGCCTGTCGGAAGATGTCATTCACCAATTCGTCCTGCTGGGGCCGACCGATGGTAAGGTAAGGGCGCTTTTGCATCAGTCCGGGTCGGTGGTGAGGGAGGATTACCGGGAAAACGGTGACTCTGTCCTCGAAGTACGGCTTGAGCTCCGTGACTGGTTCCAGTTGCTGAGTAAGGCCGGCGTTCAGGAGCAGGACCTGCGGTTTGAAGGGAACCCGGATAAACTCGCTGCCTCAAGCGTATAATTTCGCCCTAAATGAAGGCAACGATGCATTTGCCGGTAACTGCTATTGCCGTGGCCGGTATAAATCCCTAGTATCTGCAGCCATTCGATTGTCAAAGAACGGAGAGAATTATGGCCTGGAATGAACCGGGTGGAAACCGCAACGAAAATGACCCCTGGGGAACCGGCGGTCGGCGTGGCGGTAAGGATCAGGGGCCGCCTGATCTGGATGAGGCGCTGAAGAAGGGCCTCGACAAACTGAATCAGCTGCTTGGCAAGAAAGGCGGGGGCTCCGGCTCCGGTGGTTCTTCCAGCGGCGGCAGTGCCGGCGGCTTCGGCGCTATTATCGCCATTATTGCGATTGTCGCGGTCGGCTATGTGGTGTTTCAGTCTTTCTACACCGTGGACGAGCAGGAACGTGCTGTGGTCCTGCGCTTTGGTGAGTACAGCCGGACGGAAGAACCGGGCCTGCGTTTCAAGGTTCCTCTGATCGATAATGTGAGCCTCGTGCGCGTGACCAGCGTGCGGTCCGCCCAGTCCCGCGGTCAGATGCTGACCGAGGACGAAAATCTGGTGTCGGTGAATTTGCAGGTTCAGTACCGGGTGGAAAGCGCTCGGGATTACGTCCTCAACGTGCGGGACTCCAACGAGGCCCTTGCGTTTGCGACAGACAGCGCGCTGCGCCACGAAGTCGGCAGTTCCAGTCTCGACCAGGTTCTGACCGAAGGCCGGGCTGAGTTGGCAATTCGGGTTGAGCAGCGCCTTCAGAAATTCTTGGGTGACTATGGCACCGGCCTGCGCCTCGTGCGGGTGAACGTGGAAAGCACCCAGCCGCCGGAAGCCGTGCAGGATGCCTTCCGTGAGGTTCAGCGTGCCCGTGAAGACGAGCAGCGGGTCAAGGAAGAAGCGGAAACCTACCGCAACAAGGTGGTACCCGAGGCCCGTGGCCGTGCCCAGCGTCTGCTGGAAGAAGCCAGAGCCTACAAGCAGCAGGTCACCGAACGCGCCCGCGGTGAAACCGCCCGTTTCGACGAATTGCTTGCGGTATATCAGAACGCTCCAGAGGTTACCCGTAATCGCATGTACATCGTCGCAGTCGAAGCCGTTCTGTCGAACAGCAGCAAGATTCTGGTGGATGTGGAAGCTGGCAACAACATGATGCTTCTGCCGCTGGATCGTATGGCGGCTCGCGCTGGAAGCTCGGGTTCAGACAGTGAGGACGGTGGCAGAACCGATCGTCGCAGCGACGATATCGATTCCCTGACCAATCAGGTTATGAGTGAAATGCGTAACAGGCAAAGCAATAACAGCCGGAGGGGAAGATAATGATGGGACCTAAAGCTATTCTGGGTCTTGCAGGCACCCTCATTGTCGTGCTGCTGGTTTTATCGAGTGTTTACATTATCCCGGAAACTCATCGTGGCGTATTGCTTCGGTTTGGCGAACTGGTTCAAACCGACATTCCAGCCGGCCTGCACTTCAAGGTCCCCGTGATCGACAAGGTTCGCGAATTTGATATTCGGGTCCTGACCATGGATCTTCCTTCGAGCCAGTATCTCACTGCCGAAAAGAAACCGCTCGATGTGGACTCGTACCTGGCCTGGAAGATTCAGAATGTCGACCAGTTCTATCGTGCCACCGGTGGTGACGAACTGAGAGCACGCTCCTTATTGTCGTCACGGGTGGATAACGGTCTTCGGGACGAGTTCGGTGTACGCACCATGACTGAAGTGGTGTCTGGCCAGCGTGATGAGCTGATGACAACCCTGACCAAGCGCGTGAACGAACAGACGATGGAAGAGTTCGGCGTCACGGTCGTGGA
>JAGXLV010000018.1:0-11263 GCA_018334495.1 Oleiphilaceae bacterium | reverse complement strand
CTGGTGATTCCGCCCCTGATTGAGTACCTTGAGTCCCTGTTTACCGGCACCGGGCATGATCTCGAGCTGCAGACATTCAAACTGACGGATCAGCTCACGGGTCGTATGATGGGCCTGCGTGCCGACATGACGCCCCAGGCCGCCCGTATTGATGCTCATACCCTGAGACAGTCCGGCGTTACGCGTTTGTGTTATGCCGGCCACGTCCTGCACACCCGGCCCAAGCACATGCTGGCGGGCCGGACACCGATACAGGCCGGTTGTGAACTTTTTGGCAGTGCCTCGGAGGCCGCCGACCGGGAAGTGCTCAGCCTGATGCTGGAAACCCTTCGGGTGGCCGGCGTACCCCGAATCCACCTGGACCTGGCTCATGTCGGCATTTACCAGGCGTTGATTCGGGAGGCGGATTTCAGTCGCGCGACCGAAGCCGCTGTTTTTGACGCCATGCGACGCAAATCCGTACCGGAGCTGAACGAATTGCTGGCGGATTATGAGCCCGGCTCAGCCGCCTCCCGGCTCAGAGTCCTGGCCCGCACCAGCGGCGGCATGGAGTCACTCGGCGAGGCCCGGGTGGCGCTGGAGGGGGGCTCGCCGGAAGTTGCCGAAGCCCTGAACCAGCTTGAGCGAATGGCTGACATGCTGGCCAATGATTTTCCCGAAGTATCCATTGGCTTCGATTTCTGTGAGCTCCGGGGCTTCAATTATCATACCGGGCTTGTGTTTGCGGCCTATGCCCGTGACCAGGGCGAAGCCGTGGCCCAGGGTGGCCGTTACGATGCCATCGGCGAAGATTTCGGAAGAGCCCGGCCCGCCACCGGTTTCAGCGTTGACATCCGCGCCCTGGTTACCCTGGCTGAGTCGCCCCGGGGGCAGCGTGCGGGCGCTATCTGGGCGCCGTCTCAAGCGCAGGCCGATGCTGCTCTGGCGAGCGTTGTCACCGGTCTGAGGATGACCGAGACAGTGATTCAGGCTCTGCCGGGCGACAGTACAACCGACCCGATCGCCAGGGGTTGCGATCGCCAGCTGGTAAAGCAAGACGGCCAGTGGGTCGTGCAACCACTCCACTAAATTTGTCGCGGCCGGGTTAAGCAGTCTTTGCACAGTATCTGCTGCCCCGCGGAAGCATCGAGAGAGAACCATGGGTAAAAATGTTGTAGTTCTGGGCACCCAATGGGGTGACGAAGGCAAGGGCAAGATCGTTGACTTGTTGACTGAGCATGTGGCGGCGGTTGTCCGCTTCCAGGGCGGTCACAACGCCGGCCACACGCTGGTCATCGACGGTAAGAAAACCGCACTGCATCTGATCCCCTCGGGCATTCTGCGAAAGGATGTCATCTGCCTGATCGGCAACGGCGTCGTGCTGTCTCCCGAGGCCTTGCTCAAAGAAGTGGGCGAGCTCGAAGCCAGCGGCGTCAAGGTCCGCGATCGCCTCCGCGTCAGTCTGGCGTGCCCGTTGATTCTGCCCACCCATATTCGCATCGATGTCGCCCGTGAGCGCGCCCGGGGTAACGACAAGATCGGAACTACCGGCCGGGGGATTGGCCCGGCCTATGAAGACAAGGTATCCCGCCGGGGCCTGCGTCTCGGCGATCTGCGCAACCCGCAAAAGTTCGAGGTCAAGCTGCGGGAAATCATGGCGTTCCACAACTTCGTCCTGACCGAATACTTCAGGGAAGAGGCGGTGGACGTTGATCAGGCACTGGCTGATCTGAAAAAAATGGGCGATGAGATCCTGCCCATGTCTGCAGACGTGACCGACCTGCTGCACGACTACCGCAAACGCGGTGAACACATTCTGTTTGAGGGCGCTCAGGGCTCCCTGCTGGATATCGACCTGGGCACCTATCCCTACGTGACGTCCTCCAATACCACCGCCGGCGGAACAGCCACGGGTACCGGTTTTGGTCCCCTGTTCCTGGATTATGTCCTGGGCATCACCAAGGCCTATACGACGCGGGTGGGGTCAGGCCCGTTTCCGACCGAGTTGTTTGATGAGTTTGGCGAGCACCTGGCGGTGAAGGGTAACGAAGTCGGCACCACCACCGGCCGCGCCCGACGGTGCGGCTGGTTCGACGCGGTGGCTTTGCGCCACGCCATTCAGATCAACAGCGTCTCGGGTATCTGCCTGACCAAGCTGGATGTGCTGGACGGCATGGCATCGGTAAAGGTCTGTGTGGGTTACAAGACAGACAATGGCGCCATGCAGCGGCCGCCGATTGACTGTGACGACTATCAGACCATAGAGCCGATTTACGAAGAGCTGCCGGGCTGGGAAGAAAGCACAGTCGGTCTCACGGCATTCGACCAGCTGCCAAAAAACGCCCAGGACTACATCGCCTTCCTGGAAAAGCAGATCGAAGCGCCCATTGACATCATCTCAACCGGCCCTGATCGCATCGAAACCATCGTCATGCGCCACCCCTTCGGCGCCTGATTCCCCGGTAGATACTCCGTTTGAGGTCAAGCCTGGCTCAGGTGTTGATGGCCATTCGCGGCTGAAGTCGCTCCTACGGTGGCGCCCTCCGGTAGGAGCGGTTTCAACCGCGATTTGGTTCAGGTGGTGACGCCATTCGCGACTGAAGTCGCTCCTACGTTTCTGCCCTCCGGTAGGAGCGGCTTCAGCCGCGATCGCCCCGAGTGTGCTGCTCTGTTTCGCGGTTAAAACCGCCCCTACACTCGTTGGGCAATGATCGTTGCCCGCCTGGGGCCCGGATAACCCTCAACTGTCTTGCTCGAATCCTTCGGATCCAGAAAATCCTGCAAGGACTGAAACCGCATCCAGTCAGTGGATCGCTGTTCGTCGGTGGTGGTGTCGCTGACGTCAACCACCCGGGCATTACCGAAACCGGTGCGCGCCAGCCAGCGCAGCAGGGTGTCGCAGCTTGGCAGAAACCAGACGTTGCGCATGCGGCCGTAGCGGTCTTCGGGCATCAGGCTGAAGCCTTCCGGACCTTCTACCACCAGGGTTTCCAGTACCAGCTCACCGCCCGGCCGCAGGGTATCCCTGAGCTCCACCAGGTGGTCCAGGGGTGAGCGGCGATGGTAGAGGACACCCATGGAGAAGGTGGTGTCGAAGGCTTCCAGGCGCGCTGGCAGGTCTTCGCCCCGGATGGGCAGCAAGTCGACCGGGACATTACCCAGGTAGCGCTTCACAGCCAGAAACTGGAACAGGAACAGCAGCCCGGGATCCACCCCCACAACCCTCTTTGCACCCGCCCCCAGCATGCGCCAGCAGTGGTAGCCCGAGCCGCAGCCAACGTCCAGAACGCGCCGGCCGGTCAGGTCTGAAAGCCAGGGCGCAACTCTCTGCCATTTCCAGTCAGAGCGCCACTCGGTGTCGATGTTAATGCCGAAGACATCAAAAGGACCTTTGCGCCAGGGCATGAGGCCGCGCAATCCGGCTTCCAGCTGTGCCTGCTTGTCCTTGTCCGGAATGACTTCCGTGGTGAGGGTAACGGCATCTGTATTCAGGTCAGACCGGACATTGTCCAGGTCGGGCAATTGCGCCAGCGCCCCCAGCCAGCGGGCCATGTCACCATGGGGGTTTTCGTCGAAGCGGCGGATCAGCTGTTGTTCGAGTGTGGACCGCCAGTCGCTCAGCCCCTCCGTGTCCAGGTACTGGAACAGCGGGCCGTAGCAGGTTTGCCAATCAAAATGAGTCATGGTCGATCATATCGTTTCAGGAAGATTTGATGGCCAGCATGGAGACGAAGTTGAAACATTGGTACCACACCAGTACCTGATCGAATCCGGCCCGGGTTAACCGGTCGCGGTGGGTCTCCAGGGTTTCCGGAACCAGAACCTGCTCCAGGGCCGAGCGTTTCTGGCTGATTTCCAGGTCGGAGTAGCCGTTGGCGCGTTTGAATTCGTGGTGCAACAGGGTTTGGGTGGCCTGCTCCTGTTCCGACTCAAAACAGATTTTTTCCGACAGGATCAGCACGCCGCCGGGTCGTGTCGCGGCGGCAATGCGTTCAAGCAGCGAGGTCCGTTTCGAGGGTGGTACGAACTGGAGGGTGAAGTTCAGGGTCGTGACCGAGGCATCCCGAAGCTCCGTGTCGAGAATGTCATCACAGCGCAGAGTGACGGGCAGCGGGTGGTCGTCCAGCGCAATGTAATGCTGGCAGCGCTCGATCATGTCTGCCGAGTTGTCGACTCCAATCAGCGTGCAGTCATTAAAGGAAATGCCGTGCCGCATGGCCAGAGTCGCGGCGCCCAGCGAGCAGCCCAGATCGTAGCAGTGGCTGTCGGGCTGGGCATAGCGCTCGGCGATCACGCCGATCATGGGGATGATCGTGGTATAACCCGGGACCGAACGGCGAATCATGTCGGGAAACACCCGGGCCACTGCGCTGTCAAAACGGAAATCCGAAGGTTTTCTGGCCTCCGCAAAGAGACGGTCGGCTTCGGTATCGGTGCTTGGTTGTGAAGTGTTCATCAGGCCTGTCTCACTCGCTGCTTTCACCGGATGCCGACCCTGAAGCGGCCTCCTCGCTTTGAGGAGGAGCCGCCGCTGACGGTCTTGAAGAAGGCCCGCAGCGTACGCCCCGATTCTTGTAATCCAGCAGGATGCCGAAAAAGTTCGGGTCAGCATCCGATGCAATCGCCAGAAAGCCATCTTCACAGACCCCATGCAGCTCCGAGGGCTTGGGTGACATGCGAATCTCGTCAGCGCCCGGTTTGACATGGGCTGCGGTAAACTGGCCAATCGGGGCCCCGGCATCGTCGCCGGAATGGTCAATGCGTCCGCTCATCTCCAGCGCCAGCACCGTGACAATGATGGTGACCACCACGGCGACTAGAAGTGTCTGAATGGTATAACGAGCCTCGGGCCGGCTCGTCGGGCTGTCTTCCTGGGAATGTCTGGATGTCATTCGAATCTGCCTCAACGCATTTGCTGACCGGGTATGGATATGGACGGTGACTGAAGAGCCGACAACTGCTCTCTCAGTGCCAGTATCTGGTCGGACCAGTATCGGGGCTGAGTAAACCAGGGGAAGAACCGGGGAAAGGCCGGGTCATCCCAGCGTTTGGCCAGCCAGGCGCTGTGGGAAATCTGCCGGTAGCAGCGCAGCGGCTCGATCAGATGACGCTCACGCCGGTCGAAATCCCGGAACATCTCATAACCTTCCAGCAATTCGCCAAACTGAGCGCCTTTTTCCGTGGCATCGCCATTAAGCAGCAGCCAGAGATCCTGCACGGCCGGCCCCGTGCGGCAGTCGTCCAGATCCACAAACAGCATCTTTTCCTCCCGAACGAGGATATTGCTGGCGTGGCAGTCCCCATGAAGCCTGATCTGGTTAATGGCTTCGCCGGCATCGTGAATGCGGTGCTCGCAATGGCTGATCAGGTCGGGAATCAGGCTGTCCCAGGCAGGGCGGAGATCATCCGGAATCCAGCCCTGCTCGGTCAGATAACCACTGTTCTGGCGAATTCCGCCGACAATATCCATGGCCGGGCGGTGCTTGAAAGGGGCCAGGGCGCCGACATTATGGATCTGCCCCAGCCAGGAACCCAGGCGATACAAAGTATCCTCGACACTGGTATCCGGCGCCTGGCCGCCGCGCTGATCAAAGACGGCAAAGAAATACCCGTCATGCTCACCGAGGGTGTCCCCCGAGGGCATCGGCAGCGGTGCCACAACAGGAATGTCGGCATTCACCAGTTCCGCTGAAAATGTGTGTTCCTCACGAATTTGAGCCTCGCTCCAGCGCCCGGGCCGATAGAACTTGGCGATAATCGGCTCTCGCCCTTCAATGCCCACCTGGTAGACGCGGTTTTCATAGCTGTTAAGCGCAAACAGACGCCCATTAATCTCAAAGCCGGCCGCCTCTATCGCATCCAGCAAAGTGTCGGGCGTCAAATCGTCATAGGGATGCGGATTAATGGTCATAAATTCCTGTTTGCGCTGCCCGGAGCCGGAAAACCGCCGCCTTAGCTTACGCTTGGCCTGATGTCGCGGAACTGTCGATGCCGATAATTCCGGCGTCGTGACGACATCTGCGTGAATGTTGTCTATACACAACAGTATACCGGTTTTGGTGCGGTTTTCGGAGTCTTGCGGCGGCCGATCAGGCGTTGGCGGTCTGACTGCGAGTTTGGCGATTGCGCCCGAGCCCTACAGGGACGTATTCACGGGCGTATCCGCGCAAGAGGTGCCACTTTGCGCGCCGCCCCCAAACTCGGCATGCTGTCGTCGGTTTCTTTAAGAGCCTAAAGCGGCGTCCGAGCCAGGGCCCAGATTTCAACATGCCGCGCCCCGGCCTGACTCAAAACCGAAGCCAAGGTCCGGGCCGTCGCCCCGGTCGTAATCACATCATCAATAATCGCCACCCGCCCCGGCGACGGCCCGGATACCGAAAAAGCCTGCCGCAGATTGGCCAGACGCTGCGCCCGGTCCAACTCCGATTGCGCCGCCACCTTCTGGCGCCGGCGCACCAAAGTCACCGACCAGGGCACCCCGATCGCCCGACTCACCGACTCCGCAATATCCTCTGCCTGATTAAATCCCCGCCTGCGCTGCCGCGCCGGATGCATGGGGCTGGGAACCAGAACATCCGGCCGCCGGCCCGGCTCGCGCTCCATTTCCTCCGCCACCTGACGCACCAATCCATCAATCAGAGGCTTGCCCAAAGCCCGCTGTCCGCTGTACTTATAGCGTGAAATCAACCGATTAACCGGAAACTCATAACGCCAGGGCGCAATCACCCGTTGGAAGGGAGGAAGCTGACGAATACAGTCGCCACACACCATCGAATCGCCGGCAGGCATCGCCAGAGGCAAGGCGCACCGCCGACACTGATCCACATTGACCGGCAAATCCCCAAAGCAGCCATCACACAAACCATGGCCGCGAAAGCCCGCCAAACAGGCGACACATTGGCCGTACGGACGAAATGAGCTGTTAACCTTTAGTTTTAATTGGGTTGACAGCGACTTCAGGCACTTTATCATTTGTCCAATCCTTTGAACTTGGTCGTTAAGCGGCTTTACCCATTTTACAGGACACTTTTTAACAGGACGCTCCCATGACTGCCAACGCCTTTCGCCACGACTGGACCATGGAAGAAGCCCGCGAGCTTCTGACCATGCCATTCAACGATTTGATCTTCCGGGCGCAGTCCGTGCACCGCGAGCACTTTGACCCCAACGAAGTTCAGGTCAGCACCCTCCTGTCCATCAAGACCGGCGCCTGCCCCGAAGACTGCAAGTATTGCCCCCAGAGCGGCCATTACAACACCGGCCTGGGCAAAGAAAAACTGCTTGCCATCGAAAAGGTATTGGAAGAAGCCAAGGCCGCGAAAGACAAAGGCGCCTCACGTTTTTGCATGGGCGCCGCCTGGCGCAGCCCGTCCAAAAAAGACATGCCCTACGTTCTGGACATGGTCAGCCAGGTAAAATCCATGGGTCTCGAAACCTGCATGACCCTGGGCATGCTGGAACAGGACCAGGCCGACCAACTGGCTGAAGCCGGCCTGGACTACTACAACCACAATCTCGACACCTCCGAGAAATACTACAATCACATCATCACCACCCGAACTTATCAGGACAGGCTCGACACCCTGGCCAACGTCCGAAAATCCGGCATGAAAGTCTGCTGCGGCGGCATCATGGGCATGGGTGAAGACCTGGACGACCGTGCCGGCCTGCTGGTTCAGCTGGCCAACCTGCCGCATCATCCGGAAAGCGTTCCGGTGAACATGCTGGTGAAAGTACCCGGCACCCCCATGGAAAACGTGGCAGACCTGGACCCGTTCGAATTCGTGCGCACGCTCGCCGTCGCCCGCATCCTGATGCCGGCATCCCACGTGCGGCTGTCCGCCGGCCGCGAGGACATGAGCGACCAGATGCAGGCCCTGTGTTTCCTGGCCGGCGCCAACTCGATCTTCTATGGTGAAAAACTGCTGACCACGGCGAACCCGGAAGCCGATGCCGACCGCGAACTGTTCAAACGTCTGGGCATCCGTCCTGAAGAACGCGATACCCACCATACCGAGGAAGAGCGCGCCGCTGCATTGGCCAAGGCAGTGACCGATGAGCGTAACAGCCATCTGTTTTACAATGCCGATCGCCAGCCAGCCTGAGGTGTTAGATCATGCGTGACTTTGCCGGCGAGATTGAGTCTCGCAAGTCGGCCGGCCTGTATCGCACCCGCCGGACCGTGACCGGCCGCCAGCGACCGCAGCTGACAGCCGATGGCAAGCCACTGCTGGCTTTTTGCAGTAATGACTATCTCGGCCTGGCCGGTCACCCGGCCCTGGTGGAATCTGTGCGCTCCGGCATGGGTGACCTGGGCCTGGGAGGTGCCGCCTCTCATCTCATCTGCGGCCATCACCAGGCCCATCACGAACTGGAGCGGAAAATTGCGGGCTTCACCCGCCGGTCTGCGGCGTTGTTCTTCTCTACCGGCTACATGGCGAACATGGGCGTGATTGCCGCGCTGGCAGGGAAGGGCGACACCATCTTCTCCGATGAGCTCAACCACGCCTCCATCATTGACGGCTGCAAATTGAGCCGGGCCCGGATTCGCACCTACCGACACCGAGATACCGACGACCTGGAACAACAGCTGGCCGAAACGGAAGGCCACAAGCTGGTGGTCACAGACGGGGTTTTCAGCATGGACGGCGACATGGCGCCACTGAAGCGGTTGGCCGAATTATGCGCTGAACATGACGCCCTTCTGATTGTCGACGATGCCCACGGTTTTGGCTGTGTCGGACCGGGTGGCCGAGGGTCAGTCGCCAGTCTTGGGCTGAGCGAAGAAGACGTGCCTGTCGTCATCGGCACCTTTGGCAAGGCCTTTGGCACCAGTGGCGCCTTTGTCGCCGGCCCGGCCATGCTGATGGACTATCTGGTCCAGAAGGCCCGAACCTACATCTACACCACCGCCATGCCGCCAGCCATTGCCCTGGCCAGTTGCACCAGCCTGGCACTGGTGGAGACAGAGGGGTGGCGCCGCACGCACCTGGACAGGCTGATCAAGCGTTTTCGGGAAGCCGTTGCCAACCTGGGCTATGAGTTGATGCCATCGGATACCCCCATTCAACCCATACTCATTGGCGATGCTCGTCAGGCCCTGGCGCTAAGCGCCGATCTTGAGGCCCGGGGGCTCCTGGTAACCGCGATCCGGCCTCCTACCGTGCCGGACGGTGCGTCCCGTCTGAGAATCACCCTCAGCGCCGCCCATACCCAGGATGATCTGGATCGCCTGATTGACGCCCTTACCGCTTGTGCCCCTGCTTCCGCCGGCGAAAGCCCCGGGCAAAATAAGTCTGCGGCCCTGACGGCAACTTCCTGACACAGCCGGAGCTTTGGATTTGGCCAAACACTCGTTTTTTGTAACCGGAACCGATACCGGGGTGGGCAAAACCCTGGTGACCGCTGCCATTCTTCATGCCGCATCGGCCCAGGGGCGCCGGACCCTGGCCATGAAGCCGATTGCCTCGGGCTGTGACCAGACGCCTGACGGCCTTCGCAATGAAGATGCCCTGATTCTGCAGCAGGCCATGACAGAAACTCTGCCCTACGAGCAGGTTAATCCCATTGCCATGGCCCCCGCCATTGCGCCCCATGTGGCCGCCAGGCAGGCCGGGCGGCAACTCACTGCGCAGCGGCTGGTGGGCTTTTGCCGCGGTTTGCAGATGCGCCCGGCTGATCTGTTTCTGGTAGAAGGCGCCGGCGGCTGGCGTGTCCCCCTTAACGAACAGGAAACCTACGCCCAGGTCCCCCGGGAAATGACCATGCCGGTGATCCTGGTGGTGCCCCTGCAACTGGGCTGCATCAACCATGCGCTGCTGACCGCGGAAGCGATTCGCGCCGACGGTTTGACCGTCGCAGGCTGGGTGGCCAACCGGCCCAACGCTGAAGTCATGATGGCCGAGGAGGACACCCTGGCCTACCTCCTGAATCATATGTGGGCGCCTTGCCTGGGTGTGATTCCCTGGCAGTCGCAGGCAGACCCGGCGCTGGCCGCAGAGTATCTGGATTTGAGAGCTCTGTTTGAGTAAACGAGATAAAAAGCCTGCCTTTCTTTTCTGGCAAGACTGCATGGTTTTGTTTGAAAACTGATCAAAATTATGGCTTACTGGGACCTATCGCTTTTATAGGCAGGTACGAGCATGATCAATAACACGCTGGCTATTGGTGTTCAGGGCATTCAAGACGGCATGCAGGGCATGGACAACGCCGCCAGGCGCATTGCCCGCGGCGGTGATGACGGTCCAAAAGGCAGCGCCGGCTCCGCTGGCGGCGGTTTGATCGAACCTATCGTCGATCTGAAGCTTTATGAACGCTCAGTCGAAGCCTCCGCCCAGATTGTCAAAACCGCCGATGAGACCCTGGGCACACTCCTGGACATTGAAGCCTGACGCCTACCCGCGATGATCACAGCTGCAACGGTTTCTTCCTACGCTCCAGGTCTGGCTGTTAAAGCAGCCGGAAACACTGGAGCCGGCGTGAACGCTTTGGTTCGCGTTAATGAAACCGATGGCGACGCCAGCCGCAGGCCAGAAGCCTCTTCCAAAGCCTCCAGGCCCGACCCGGCCGAAACCTCCAACCTCGACGACGCTGAACTGCGTGAACTTGACGAGCTCAAAGCACGAGACCGTGAAGTACGCGCTCACGAGGCGGCCCACCAGGCCGCAGGCGGTCAGTACGCGGGCGCTGCTTCCTACACCTTCCAGCGCGGTCCGGACGGCGTCCAGTATGCCGTTGGCGGTGAAGTGTCCATCAGTCTGACACCCATTGAGGGCAATCCCGAAGCGACCATCGAAAAAATGCGGACGGTTCGGGCAGCGGCCCTGGCCCCGGCGGAACCCTCTGGCCAGGACCGGGCCGTGGCGGCGGAAGCCAGCCAGATCATATTGCAGGCTCAAACAGAAAAAGCCACAGCCAAAGACGAGCCACAAGAAGACGGTGGCAGGGAAACAGTGGAGCCAAGAGTGGCGAGTCGCTCTGACGAAGCCTCGCAAAGCTACCGCTCAGTCGCAGGACTGACCGACCAACCCAGCCCGAACACCCCCCAGCGCCCCGGATTCCAGGCGACTGCCTGAATAGCTTCTTTGCCGTCATTTCGCGGTTGAAACCGCTCCTACCCCCAAAACCACTCACATCCAGCCGATCTCTATTGGTAGGAGCGGCTTCAGCCGCGATGAGGACTCGCGTGAGGCTTTTTTTTTGCGACTGAAGTCGCTCCGTTTCTGCCCTCCGGTAGGAGCGGCTTCAGCCGCGATAGCCTCGACGGGCGCCGAGCTGTTTCGCG
>JAGXLV010000017.1 GCA_018334495.1 Oleiphilaceae bacterium | reverse complement strand
GGCGTGGATCGTGACGCCTTTGTTAAAACCTTCGACAGCTTTGGTGTAAACGCCAAAATGCAGCAATCGGACGCCAAGGTCCGTGGTGCGCGAATTACAGGCGTCCCCTCAATGTTGGTCAACGGCAAATATGTGGTCAGCGCCTCCGGTGCCGGCAGCCACGAGGATATGATGAAAGTGGTTGATTATCTGGTGGAAAAAGAGCGAACTGAATAAAAACCAGGCAGGCTGCTGGCGCGCCTGCCAAAAAAAGGCTGCCGAGGTGAATCGTGGCGTCATTCGACCCGATGTACAGGCGCATCCAGAAACAGCTGAGAAGCTGGATGGATCCAGGTGAATCCCGCCGCGGCGCCTGCTCAGGAATGGAGCACGTGCCGGTCTTCGAGGCCCAGCGCCACATCCGCTTGTTGACGTTCAATATTCAGGTGGGTATCACGACCTCTTCCTACCGGCATTACGTGACCCGCAGTTGGCAGCATTTTCTGCCCCACAGCAAAAGCTTCGACAATCTCGACCGGATCGCATCACTGGTGGGTCATTATGATGTCGTGGCCTTGCAGGAATGCGATGGCGGCAGTTTGCGCAGCGGCTTTATTAATCAGGTGCAGTACCTCGCCGAGGCCAGTGGCCTGCCTTACTGGCACCAGCAACTGAACCGTAACCTGGGCCGGCTGGCGCAGCACAGCAATGGGCTGCTAAGCCGCTATCGTCCCCTGGAAGTAAGCGAATACCGTTTGCCGGGGGTGATACCGGGGCGGGGAGCGATTGTTGCCAAATATGGCTCCCAAGACGATCCTCTCGTACTGGTGATGATGCACTTGTCGTTAAGCAAAGCCGCGCAGCACCGTCAGCTTGGTTTTATCCGGGAGCTGGTCGCGGATTATCAGCATGTGGTGTTAATGGGAGACATGAATAACCACGCTGAAGAGTTGCTGCAAAACACCCCCCTCAGTGACACTGACCTGATTCCCTTGCCTGACACCGCCCACAGCTTTCCCAGCTGGCGGCCGGAACGGGCTCTGGATCACATTCTGGTCAGTCCCAGTCTGGAGATCCGGCGTTCCGAGGTAGTGAGCTACCCGGTCTCGGACCATCTGCCGATCGCCATGGATATTGCTTTGCCGAAGGGCTATGTCGAAAAGTTTTAGAAGAATGTTGGATAAACTGGAAACTCAAAAAATCCAGGCATAAAAAAACCCGGCTGTGCCGGGTTTTTTTATACAAGAAGCAAGATTATTTAATCTTGGCTTCCTTGTAATCCACGTGCTTCCGAACCACCGGATCAAACTTCTTCATGGTGATTTTTTCCGGGGTGTTACGCTTGTTCTTGTTGGTCGTGTAGAAGTGACCTGTACCTGCTGATGAAACCAGCTTGATTTTCTCGCGCATGATGCGGCTCCTTAGAATTTCTCGCCGCGGGCACGAAGATCGGCCAGCACAGCGTCAATGCCTTTTTTATCGATGACTCTCATGCCTTTGGTCGAAACCTTCAGCTTGACGAAGCGCTTTTCCGATTCAACCCAGAAGCGATGGCTCTGGAGGTTGGGCAGAAAGCGACGACGGCTATGGTTCATCGCGTGGGATACGTTGTTACCGGATAACGGCTTTTTGCCGGTAACCTGACAGACTCTGGACATACTTGCCTCCGACCTGAGCTTAGGGTCCTGAATATACGAATGCGTTCAATTGCGCCTTAAGGTATCGCCAGACGCTGGCAGAACAGGCGATACGAGAAACGCCGGCCTGCGCCCATGGCGTTTATGGCACTGCCTGAAATAAGGGCTGCTTTTATACCAGAACGGACCGCCCAACGCAAAAAATTGTTGGGAAATTAGACAATGCACTGCACGCTTTGCCGGCTTCCGGCGTTGCGTCCTTACATCAACCCCCGTTCGGCCAGTGAAATAACTTCGCCGTGGCCAACCACCATGTGATCGAGTACCCGGATATCCACCAGGCCAAGCGCCTCCTTGAGCCTGCTTGTCAGACTGATATCGGACTGACTCGGCTCAGCCACCCCCGAGGGGTGATTGTGAGCGAAAATCACCGCCGCTGCGTTATGCTCGAGGGCCCGGCGCACAACCTCCCGAGGGTATACAGCCGCACCGTCAATGGTACCACGAAAGAGCTCTTCGTACCGGATAATCCGGTGCCGGTTATCGAGAAAAAGGCCGGCAAAGACTTCGTGAGGGAAGGTGCCCAGCCGGCTTCTCAGGTACGCGCGGGTATCTTCGGGGGAGCGCAGCGGATTGCCCTGGCGCAGAGGTTCGTCCATTACCCGCCGGGCCATTTCCATGGCGGCCTGAACCTGGGCGTATTTGGCGTTACCCAGACCCCTGATACCACAGAATTGCTGCTGGGAGGCCGTCATCAGGGCCCGCAGGCCGCCAAATTGTTCAATCAGGGCGCGGGACATGGCCATCACGGGCTGGCCGGCGGTGCCAGTGCGCAGAAAAATGGCCAGAAGTTCGGCGTCGGACAAGCTATCCGAGCCGTGGGCAAGCAGTCGTTCGCGGGGCCGCTCATCCGCGGGCCATGGCATAGTGGTCATTCAAAAGGCATCCTTGCTGGTTGTTTTCGTGCCCTGACTGTCAGGGGCGTGCATCAGGGCGCATCCCGCGCCGAGTGGCAGTCTATCATGACGCCCGGGCTGTCGGCAGGGTGTCTGCGGTGGTATCTTTGACAGGCTCGCCAGTGTGGTGAGCCTGAAGGCTAAAGCAAGGGAGTGGGCATGACGCAAAAACGCATTCTGCTGGGGGTAACGGGGGGCATCGCCGGTTATAAAAGCGCCGAGCTCATCCGGTTGCTGAAAAAGGCCGGGCACCCGGTGCGGGTAGTCATGACCGCCGGCGCCGAGGCATTTGTCACGCCAATGACGTTTCAGGCCCTGAGCGGCGAACCGGTGCGGACCTCGCTTCTGGATCCCGAGGCCGAAGCCGGCATGGGCCATATCGAATTGGCCAAGTGGGCCGAGTTGATTGTGGTGGCGCCGGCCTCGGCCAATTTTATCGGGCGGTTGGCCAATGGCCTGGCGGACGATCTGCTGACCACTGTTTGCTGTGCCACGGTTGCGCCTATTGTGCTGGCGCCCGCCATGAACCAGGCGATGTGGGCCAACGCCCGGACCGGCCGAAACCTGGAACTGCTTGAGCAGGATCCGCAGATCAGCCTCTGGGGCCCGGCTGCGGGGGATCAGGCCTGCGGTGATACCGGCCCCGGCCGCATGCTGGAGGCCCAGGCCATCGCTGATCGTATCAATCACGATCAGGCCGAGTCTGGAGTCCTGAGCGGTCAGAAAGTCGTGATTACCGCGGGGCCGACCCGTGAGCCCATCGACCCGGTCCGGTATATCAGTAACTACAGCTCCGGCAAGATGGGCTACGCGCTGGCAGCGGCAGCCCGGGCGGCCGGCGCCGAGGTGGTGCTGGTTAGCGGTCCCGTACATTTGCCGGCGCCCGAGGGCGTCAGGGTACAGCCGGTAACCACAGCCCGGGAATTGCTGGCGGCGACCGAGGCCGAGGTCGAGTCTGGCTGCGATATTTTCATCGCAACAGCAGCCGTGGCCGATTACCGGCCTGAAACACTGGCCGAGCAAAAGGTGAAAAAATCCGGGGAAGCGCTGACTCTTGCGCTGGTCCCCAATCCCGACACTCTGGCAAGGATCGCGGCGCGGCCGAACCCGCCATTTACCGTGGGGTTTGCGGCTGAAACCGATAATCTGGAGGCCTACGCCACAAAAAAGCTGAAACACAAAAAATTGAACATGATTGTCGCCAACGATGTGTCCCGGCCCGGCTTGGGCTTCAACAGTGATCAGAATGCCGTCACCGTCTTCTGGCCCGGTGGCCGGCAGGAATTCGAAGCCGAAACCAAGATCGGTCTGGCGGCCCGCCTGGTCCGTCTGATTGCAGAGCGCCAGCAGTCGGTAACCCAGATTTCCGATGCGGCCAGCGATAGCGGCAGTTGAAATAAAGCCCGGGCCACTGGAAATTTAAGTTATCGATCCCATCTCCGTTAGAAAAGGTCCCTTGCATCACAGCGAACCTCTGTGATTTTACCGGGCCAGCAATTCCGGACCGGTGGTCCTTGCAGTACATTTGAGCCGAATGTCTGTTTCAAGGAGTGATCATGGACGATGCCAGAGAGCCAAAAAACATTTTTGTGCTGGGTTACGATCACAAGCACGGCAAGGATATTGCGCGCATTCCCGATGTGGAGCGGTTTCGGTTTCATCCCTTGCTGAGCTCGGATGAGCTTGTTTACCAGGAAGATTACGACCTTGACGAGATGATCGAAAAGGCTCGTGACATCCTCCGCAGCTTTCAGGGCAAAGTAGACGGTATCGTCTGCCACTGGGATTTTCCCGCCACGTCCATAGCGGCCATTCTCAACGAGGAATTCGGGCTTCTCGGGCCGTCCCTGGAGGCCATACTCAAATGCTCCCATAAGTACTGGAGCAGACTTGAGCAGTCGAAAGCCGCCCCCGATAATACGCCGAATTTTTGCGCGATTGATCCATTCGCCGAGGATCCTCTGGCTTCAGTAACCCTTGATTATCCTTTCTGGATTAAACCGATAAAGGCCTATGGCTCCGCGCTCGGCTTCATGATCGCAAACCAGAACGAGTTTCAGGAGGCCATTGAGACCGTAAGGGAGGAAATAGACCGCATTGGTACGCCATTCAATACGATTCTCGACCGTGTGACCCTGCCCGCGGCGGTGGCCGATGTCAGAGGCAATTATCTGATTGCCGAGCAGTTCATGAAAGGCGTTGAGTTTGCTCCGGAGGGCTCTGTCCAACATGGCCGCTTCAGGGCCCATGGCGTCATTGACATGGTGATGAACTCGCAACGGACGAGCTTCTTGCGCTATGAGTATCCTTCCCGGGTGCCCGACCAGGTACAGGCGCGGGGCATTGACGTGGCGCGCAAGGTGCTCGACAGCATCGGATTCGATAACGGCTGTTTCAATATGGAGTTTTTCTGGAACGAGCAGACGGACGAGCTTCTGATTATTGAGATCAACCCGCGCATTTCCCAATCCCATTCCTACCAGTTCGAACAAGTCGATGGCATGTCCAACCATGAGATCGCCGTGCACGTGGCCACTGGCGACGAGCCGGTTCTATTGAAAGGAGAGGGCCCCTATAAACAGGCCGCCAAGTGTTTTCTGCGGCACTATTCGGACAAGGATGCCAGGGTCATCCGTACCCCGAGCGGGGAAGATCTGAAAGCACTGTCGAAGGTTCAGCCGGAGACTGAAGTGGATGTCATCGTCGAGAATGGCCAGCGCCTGTCCACTTTGATGGACCAGGATTCCTACAGTTATGTGCTGGCTGAAGTGCACGTGGCCGCCCATTCCACCGACGAGTTGGTGGCAAAATTCGAGCGCGCAATCGAATTCCTGTCGTTTGAACTGGAGGAAATGGAGTTACCGGCGGGAGGTTCCTGATGGCATGGCGCGAGGTCAAGGTGACGCCCGACGAGGTGGAAATTCACGAAAATGTCTGGGTCCCACTGGCAGACGGATCAAGGCTGGCGGCGCGTCTCTGGCTTCCTGTTGGCGCGTCCGAATCGCCGGTCCCGGCACTGATCGAATACATTCCCTATCGCAAACGGGATCTGACACGGTCCCGCGACGCTGTTACCCACGCCTGGTTTGCAAAGCAGGGTTATGCTTGCCTCCGGGTGGATCTGCGGGGTAGCGGAGACTCTGACGGCCTGATGACGGATCAATACCGGGAACAGGAACTCGGCGATGGCGTTCAGGCCATTGCCTGGCTGGCTCGGCAGGCCTGGTGTGACGGCAATGTCGGCATGATGGGTATCTCCTGGGGCGGGTTCAACGCCTTGCAGGTCGCCGCCCGCCGGCCGCCGGCCCTGAAGGCAATCATCAGCGCCTGTTCCACTGACGATCTTTATGCGGACAACATGCATTACATGGGCGGTTGCCTGTTGACAGACAATCTGTCCGAGTCGACCACCATGTTTTCCGTCAACAGCTGCCCTCCTGACCCGGACATCGTCGGAGACGCCTGGCGCGAGATGTGGTTTGAGCGGCTGGAGGGCAGCGGCCTGTGGCTGGATACCTGGCTGAGACACCAGTACCGGGACGGCTATTGGCGGCAGGGTTCCGTCTGCGAAGATTACCGGGCCATCCAGTGCCCGGTGATGGCGGTGGGCGGCTGGGCCGATGGCTATACCAATGCAATATTCCGCCTGCTCGAACATCTGGAAGTGCCGCGTCAGGGCCTGGTGGGTCCCTGGGGGCACAAGTATCCGCACCAGGGCAAGCCGGGGCCGGCCATCGGATTTCTCCAGGAGGCGCTGAGGTGGTGGGATCACTGGCTGCGCAAACAGGATAACCGCATCATGGATGAGCCCATGTTGCGTGCCTGGATGCAGGACAGCGTGCCACCGACCACGTCCTACGAGGAGCGCCCCGGCCGTTGGGTGGCCGAGACCCAGTGGCCTTCTCCGAGGGTGGAGAGCATTCACTACACTCTCGAACCGGGGCGCCTGGAAAGAACCCCCTCGGGGGCGCCGCGGGCAGCGCGAGGGGAGCCGGTGGCCATCCAGTCGCCCCTCAGTGTCGGGCTCTTCGCGGGTAAATGGTGCTCCTATACCGCGGCGCCGGATCTTCCTCATGATCAGCGCGAAGAGGACGGCGGCGCCGTGGTTTTCGAGAGCAAGCCGCTTGCCAAGGACATGGAGATACTGGGCGCGGCCCGGGTGGACCTGGAGCTCGCCAGTGATCAGCCACTGGGTATGGTGGCGGTCCGGCTATCGGATGTGGCGCCTGATGGTGAGGCGACACGGATAACCTACGGTCTTCTGAATCTTGCCCACCGACATGGCTCGGAGCAGCCGGAACCCATGACGCCGGGCGAGTTCGTCCGGGTCCGGGTTGACCTCAATCACATCGCTCAGTCTTTCCCGGCGGGCCACCGACTGCGGGTGAGTATTTCGACTTCTTACTGGGCGCTGGCCTGGCCGCCACCCTATCCGGTGACCTTGACCATTAATACGGGCAGGTCTTTCATTGCTCTCCCGGCCCGGGCGTCTTCCGCTCTGGACTCCCTGGTAAGTTTCGAGGAACCGGAGGGAGGGGAGGACATTGCCCGGCAAACCCTGGAGGCAGCGCATCACAACTGGGTCGTTCATCGCAATCTTGCGCTGGATGAATCGGTGCTGGAGGTTATCCAGGATCTGGGTACTTACCGACTGCCCGAGATTGATCTGGAGATTACCGACCGAACCTGGCACTGGTACAGCTATCAGGACCACGACTTTGGGTCGCCCAGGGGAGAAACCAGAACCGAGCGTTGTTTTCGGCGCGGTCAGTGGTCAATCCGCACGGCGACCCGCACCATACTGACCGCCGATGTGGATGCGTTTTACGTCTGGGCGGAGTTGGATGCCTGGGAGTCGGAAAAGCGGGTCTTTTCGCGGAATTGGGGCCTCACCATTCCCCGGGAATATGTCTGATCGGCCATCTCGGCCGGTACGAATTTCCGATCGCTCGCAATTTATCGATGTTGTGATGGAAAGGTTATAACATGCGTCTCTTATTCCAAAGGTGTGAGGATAAGATGCGTCGAATTATTGAGGCGAAAGTCGTTAATGACCTTCTTGGATCCGATGTTCCAGAACCTGCCTATACCACACCCTGGTCGGCGGCGATGGATTTGCGAGCCTGCATTGCCGGCCCTGTGACCTTGCAGCCGGGGCAGAGGACTCTGATTCCTACCGGTATAGCGATCAACATGAAGGATCCGAACCTGGTTGCGGTTGTGGCATCCAGGTCGGGGCTGTCCCTCAAGCATGGCGTGCGTGTGGCCCAGGGAATCGGCGTCATCGATGCGGACTATCATGGCGAAATTGGCGTTATTCTGATCAATGAGGGCGAGCATTCGTTCAAAATCGATCAAGGCGACCGAATTGCCCAGCTAATGTTCCAGCCGGTGGTCCAGGTGGATTTTGATTTTGTGGCAGATTTCTCGACGACGACAGAAAGGGGCGCTGGCGGCTTTGGGCACAGTGGAAAGGTGTGATTGTTTTGATTTTGCGTTGGATGGGGCAAGGTTGGCAGATCCATCTATACTGTTCTGATCGACTCGTTAATTTAGGCATGGCGCAAGGGAGGCGGCTTGCCCGCGCAAAAAAACATCAAGCCAATGCCACCGCGTTTGCGCCTTATCAGGACATTCTGCACATTGTCACAGTCATCTCGTCGCACGGCGAACACAGCAATTTCCGGCATGGCCGTATTGTTGAAAGAAAAGCCGTCCAGACGGCGGATACGCAACGGACGTCATTATGAGACTCGGTAACAAAAAACCAGCAGACGAATCGGCCGATCAGCCAGCGGTAAAACCCGCCCCGAAAAAAAAGGCAGCAGGCGAGCCGGGGCCGAATACAGCCGTGGCTGTGTATCAGACAATTGCGATATTGGTATCCGGTGTGGCGGCCGCGTTGCTGCTTCATTTTTTGATTCTGGAGCCGGCGGCAAACCAGCAGGCGAGCCGACAGGCAAGTGCCGAGGCTGATCAAGCGACCGCCCGGGTACAGCAGCGCTTGCAACTGATTGAGCAATTAATGGTGGGTTATGCGACCCAGCCACAGGTAGTCCAGGCTATTGGCCAGTCCAGTGGCCGCTCGCAAGTGATTGACGGACTCAAGCGGCTGCTGCCCCCTGTCGCCAATGCCTTCGCCTTTCCCTACGGCGATGTCCCCAGGCGCGCCAGCGCCCCGGAGGATCTTGGCTTTGCCAGCCTCGACCTGGCGCGTCGGGCCGAAGCCGGCCGAAACGTGATGCCTGAGGCCTTTCCCCGTAACGAGCAATGGTTTGTTCAGGTTGCAGCACCTGTCCGGAGCGAGTCCAGCAAGGCCGTTGTTGGCAGTTTGCTGGTGGTTTTCGATGCCGGGATTTTGTCTTCGGTGTTGCGCCCGGAAGGCACTGATGGGGCTGGCAAAGTTGCGCTGGTGCAAACGATAGGGGGCCAACCGCAGACGGTTGTCGCATCCGGTTCCGGCACGGGGAAAACGCTGTCTCGCCCCCTGGGGCCCGCCAACTGGACGCTTGAGTACACACCGGCAAACACCCGTGTGGCTGCTGCCGCTTTCTCGCTGCCGGCGTTTGCGGTGGTGATCCTGCCCTGTTTGCTGGCCGCGCTGGCGGTCTGGCTGTTGACCGCATCGGGCCAGCGCAAGCAACGGCAGGACATGGTAGCCCTGACGCTCTGGGCCCAGAAAGTGTTCTCCGGTGAGCGCACCAAATTGCCGACTTTCCGCTGGGACGCCATCGCTTCGCTGGCGGAAATGCTGCAGCGTCTCGCCCGGGTGGTTGACAAACGCATCGCCAAGGCGGGCGAGACAGTGCGGCCGGCAGCGGGCGCTAAAGCTCCCCAGCGTGAGGATCAGCGTCAAGCCGGAAGCAAAGAGGAGCCGCTTTTCCAGGAAACCGATACCCTGGACATCGACATGCTTGATGGCGACGACGACGTTCTGGGCTTCGGTAATGCCGATAGGCATTCAGGCAGGGGTTATGGTGAGTTGGAAGAAACCAGCCTGCCTGGAGTGACCGTGGCACCCTCCATTTTCCGGGCCTATGATATCCGCGGCATTGTGGATAAAACCTTGACGCCGGAGGTGGTGGAGGTAATAGGTCAGGCGATCGGCACCGAGGCGCTCAGCCGCCGGAATCCGACCTTGTGCGTAGGTTATGACGGCCGCCATTCCAGCCCGGGGCTTGCCGAAGCCCTGGTCAAGGGCATTCTTTCCACCGGTTGCAATGTCATAGAGCTGGGGGCGGTACCGACACCGGTGCTCTACTTCGCCACCCATTATCTGGAGACCGGCTCTGGCGTGATGATCACGGGGAGCCATAACCCGTCGAACTACAACGGATTGAAGATAATGCTGGGCGGGGAAACCCTGGCGGAGGACGCGATCCAGACATTGCTCCGTCGTATTCAGCACGGCGATTTCGAACAGGGACAGGGCGCGCGGTCAAGTAACGATGTGCGCCGGGCTTACCTTGATCGTATTGTTGGCGACATAGCCGTGGCGGCGCCCTTGAAGGTCGTTGTGGACGCCGGCAATGGCATTGCCGGCGAACTCGGCCCAATGCTTATCGAGGAGTTGGGGTGCGAAGTGATACCGCTGTACTGCGATGTGGACGGAAGCTTTCCCAACCATCACCCGGACCCGGGCAAATCGGAGAATCTCAAGGACCTGATCGCCCGAGTGGCAACGGAAAACGCCGATATTGGCCTGGCCTTCGACGGTGATGGCGACCGGCTCGGTGTTGTGACCAATACCGGCAGGATTATCTGGCCTGATCGCCTCATGATGCTCTTCGCCCGTGATGTGGTTTCCCGCAATCCGGGTGCGGATGTTATCTACGATGTGAAGTGCAGTCGGCGCCTGGCGACGGTTATCAGTGAAGCGGGCGGTCGGCCGGTGATGTGGAAAAGCGGCCACTCCCTGATGAAAGCCAAAATGCGCGAGATCGGGGCCCTGCTGGCGGGTGAAATGAGCGGTCATGTGTTCTTCGGTGAGCGCTGGTACGGTTTTGACGACGGTCTCTACACGGCGGCCCGCTTGCTGGAAATACTGGGCGTTGAAGATCGACAGATTGATGAGATCTTCGAGGCGTTTCCCGAGGACCCAAGCACTCCCGAGCTGAATGTTGCCGTAACCGATGAGTCCAAGTTCGAGCTGGTTGAACGGCTCGCCGCCCGGGGCCAGTTCGGCGACGGCAATATCAACACCATTGACGGCGTGCGGGTCGATTATCCCGATGGCTGGGGGTTGTGCCGTGCCTCGAACACCACACCGGTGCTGGTGCTGCGATTTGAGGCTGAATCGGAACAGGCGCTCGAGCGCATCAAGGACGTGTTCCGGACCAACCTGAAGCAGGTGGCCCCGGACCTGGCCGCAGGGTTTTAGGCTGTTGGGGTCAGCGCAGGGTTCAAAGAACGGACATAAACTCGAATCAAAAGGCGGAATGAATGGCATTGGATCGTGAAACGGCCATGAATGTGGCTGCGGTACTCAGTAAAGGTTTGCCCTATATTCAGAGGTTTACCGGGAAAACCGTGGTCATCAAG
Organism: Oleiphilaceae bacterium; assembly: GCA_018334495.1. Classification (GTDB taxonomy): domain Bacteria; phylum Pseudomonadota; class Gammaproteobacteria; order Pseudomonadales; family Oleiphilaceae; genus Marinobacter. Next base: position 36,778 of record JAGXLV010000017.1, on the reverse strand, counting down.
TACGGCGGCAACGCCATGGAAAACGAAGAGCTGAAAAGCAGCTTTGCCCGTGACATGGTGTTGATGAAGCTTGTTGGCATCAACCCGATCGTGGTTCATGGCGGTGGACCGCAAATCGGAGAATTGCTTGAACGGCTGAATATCCAGTCACGCTTCATTAACGGTATGCGTGTCACTGACAGCGAAACCATGGATGTGGTCGAAATGGTCCTTGGCGGCCAGGTTAACAAGCAGATTGTCTCGCTGATCAACAAGCAGGGCGGCACAGCGGTCGGCCTGACAGGCAAGGACGCCAACCTGATCCGGGCCCGCAAACTCGAGGTGTCGGGTCAGTCGGAGGATCTGGCCCGCCCGGAGATTATCGACATCGGCCACGTGGGCGAGGTAGAGAGCGTCAATGTGGACGTCATCGAGATGCTGACCCGCAGCAATGTCATTCCGGTTATTGCGCCTATCGGTGTGGGGCCTGATGGCGCCTCCTATAACATCAACGCCGATCTGGTTGCAGGCAAGGTTGCCGAAGCCATGAAAGCCGAGAAACTGATACTGTTGACCAATGTTTCCGGCCTCAAAAGCAAGGAAGGCAAGATTCTGACAGGGCTGACGGCGACTCAGGTCAACGAGTTGATCAAGGATGGTACGATTCACGGCGGCATGTTGCCGAAAATCCGCTGTGCCCTGAGCGCTGTTGAAAACGGTGTTGGGACATCTCACATCATTGACGGCCGTGTCGCTCATGCCACGCTGCTGGAAATCTTCACAGACGAAGGCGTGGGCACACTGATCTCCAAAGGATAGTGACAGTGCAGCGGCCGGCAATCTCTTGCACAGTACCGCGCAATCGAAGTAGAAGGGGTGTGGCGTGAAAAGGTTCCTGATAACCCTGGCAGTCGTTGCGCTTTTGGCTTACGGGAGCTTCAAGGGCGGGAGCTGGTTGCTCGCCGATAGCCGTTTTGCCATGGCCCGGGATGCGGTGGCGCCCGCGGGTGTTTTGCGGCGCGGCGCAATCAGCACGGCCATTACCGGCGAGCTGATATTGAAGCAAGTCTATTATCAGCCCCACGAGTTTATCCAGCCTTTTCATGCTGAGCGGCTGCGTTACATCACCGACTCGTCATTGACTCTGATTACGAGCCTTGTCAGCCCCGACACCCTGCCCGGGCAATGGCAATTGCGAGCAGAGGGGCTTGGTATCGCCCTTGACGAGGCCATGGCAAAAAACTGGGTCACACTCAGGACATTAAATGCGGCCACTCTGTTTGCGCCCGTCTGTGGCCGGGGTGACCGGCCCTATCTGGGCATGGACGATATGGCGAAGATGGGCGTGACGGCGCTTGAAGGCGATGCAATATTAAGCCAGGCGCCGGATAAATTGCATTTTGAGCTGAATACGTCCGCCGCCGGAAGTCTGGAGCTGGACTGGCCCGGAGCGCGACTGGATCCGACGCGTCCCCTGGCCTTGCCTGAAACCACCGCTGAGCCTCTTGCCGTGGTCGTCCGCGATGCCGGTTTGATGCGCAAGCTGTCGGCTTACTGTGCCCGTGAATCCGGAATGGACCTTGCCGACTGGACCGCAGCGGTGACCGATGCGTTCGACAGGACACTGGCAACCTGGGGCTACCGGCCCAGTTCACAGATGAGGGCGCTTTTGCGGCGCTGGCTGAGAGACGGCGGGATGCTGGAAGTGCGCCTGCAGCCCCAGGCCCCGATGCTGGGGTTGCCGGTCCATGACGACGAAAACGCAGCCAGTGACGAATCGACGCTCGATGTCCGGTACAATCAATCCAGAGTACCCGGGCTTTATCTGACGGCATTGACGCCGGCGCCTGCGGACCAACCTGTCGCCGCGAGCCCCGAAAATGAGCCATCCGGGACGCCGGCCTGGCACAGTGGGCAAGTGACCGAGTCGCAACGCTGGCTCGGACGCCAGGTCAGGGTTACCCTGAGTAATGGCAAAACCCTGGAGGGGCGCTTAACGGACGTCAGTGAAAAACGCCTGACCATTGCCCGGTCCATGAAAGGCGGCGAAGTGACTTACCCGATCGTACTGGACGTTATTGAGCGGTTTGAGGTCTGGCGCCGGCCTTCGGATGTTGGCCGTCCTCTGCCAGCGCCCGATGCCGACAGTGCCGAACTGCCCTGACCGACCGGCCTCCAGGGCTCAAGCTCACGGAAACTCACAGGCGGATACCGCAAAGGCCAAGTGTATGTCCCAGCAAAAGCGTTCCAACTCCAGCCAGGCTCTTGGTGTGCGCGACATGATGTCGCGATTGATCGCCCTGCCATCCATAAGCAGTGCCAGTCCGGACTGGGACCACAGCAACGAGTCCGTGGTTCGCACCCTGGCGGAATGGCTGGAACCCATGGGGTTTGATATCGAAATCCTGGCGGTGCCGGGCATGCCCGGTAAATACAACCTGATCGCCACTCTCGGCAAAGGCACCGGCGGCCTGGTCCTGTCTGGCCATACCGACACAGTGCCTTATGATGACAAACGTTGGCAGAGTGACCCCTTTACCCTGACCGAGAGAGACGGGCGCTGGTACGGTCTGGGTACCTGTGACATGAAAGGCTTTTTCGCGCTGGCGATTGAAGCTGTGCGCGAGTTCGTTGACCGGGATTTCAAACAGCCCCTCATCATTCTGGCTACGGCCGATGAAGAAAGCTCCATGAGCGGCGCCCGTGCGCTGGCGGAGGCCGGTCAGCCCAAGGCCCGCTACGCGGTGATCGGCGAGCCTACCGGGCTAAAACCCGTGCGCATGCACAAGGGCATCATGATGGAGCGCCTGGTGTTCGAAGGCCGGTCCGGCCATTCCTCGGACCCATCGTTGGGCAACAATGCCCTGGAAGGGATGCATGAGGCTATGGGCGAGCTTCTGTCTCTCCGTGCCGGCTGGCAGGCCAGGCATAAAAACCCCAATTTCAAGGTTCAGGTGCCTACCCTGAACCTGGGCTGCATTCATGGCGGCGACAATCCCAACCGCATCTGCGCCCGTTGCGAGCTGCATTTCGACTTGCGGCCATTACCCGGCATGCAAATGGAAGAGTTGCGTCAGACCATCCTTGATCAGATGCAGCCACTGGCCAGCCGGCGCAACCTCAAATTGGCCTTTGAGCCGTTGTTTGGTGGCGTACCGCCTTTTGAAACACCCGCTGAGGCCGAGCTCGTGACGATTTGCGAACGCCTGACCGGCCATTCCGCCGAAGCGGTGGCTTTCGCCACCGAGGCGCCCTGGTTGCAAAAACTCGATCTTGAGACGCTGGTCATGGGGCCGGGTTCCATTGATCAGGCCCATCAGCCCGACGAGTTCCTGGATACTGCCCAGATTGAACCCGGCGTGAACATTCTCAAACAGCTCATCCAGAAACTCTGTATCGGGGCGTAAGCTGAAGTGACAAACCTATTTCGACGGTGTCGGGAGTTGAAGCATTGAAGTCAAATGAATGGTTGCACGGTTTCCGGCACTCTTCGCCATACATCAACGCTCATCGGGGCCGCACAGTGGTGCTCACCCTGAGTGGCGAAGCGATTGCCCATGACAATCTGCTCAACATTATCCACGATATCACTTTGCTCAGCAGTCTTGGAGTGCGGCTGGTCGTGGCGTTTGGTGCCCGTCCCCAGATACAGGCACGGTTGGACGAGGCGGGTCATTTGTCCCGGTTTCATAAACGCTTGCGAATCACCCCCGAGGCGCACCTGCCCTGTGTCCTGGAAGCGATAGGCGCGCTCCGGGCGCATCTTGAAAGCCGGCTTTCCATGGGCCTGATTAACTCGCCCATGCACGGGGCCCGAATCAGGGTAACCAGCGGCAATTTCGTGGCTGCCCGCCCCGTCGGGGTTCTGGACGGTGTGGATCATGGTTTTACCGGCCATGTGAGACGTCTTGACCTGGGCGGTATTGACCACTTGCTGGCGCAGGGCCACATTGTGCTGTTGCCGCCCATTGGCTATTCTCCTGCCGGCGACGCCTTTAATCTCTCCTGCGAGGATGTCGGCAGCCAGGTAGCAGCAGCGCTGCAGGCGGAAAAGCTCATTATCTTTACCCGGCATCGGGGCGTACTCGACGCGAACGGCGCCCTGGTTCGGGAGTTGACCGTGGCGCAGGCCGCCGAGCGTTTGGCCGCAAGCGCCGATGACGGCCCTGACCGGGATTTGTTGCGCGCTGCCTGTGAAGCCTGCGTTCATGGCGTAAATCGGGCCCACATCATCAGTTATCGCCAGGACGGCGCGCTTCTGGAGGAGCTGTTCACCCGCGATGGGTCCGGTACTTTGGTCAACGATGACAACTACGAGCAGATACGCGAAGCGCGGGTAGAGGACATCGGCGGCATTATCGAACTTATCCAGCCATTGGAGCAGCAGGGCGTCCTGGTCCGGCGTTCCCGGGAAATGCTGGAAAACGAAATCGACTGCTTCATCGTGGCTGAGCGGGACGGAAGGGTCGTGGGTTGTGCCGCGCTCTACACCTACCCGGAGGAAAAAGCCGGCGAACTGTCCTGTTTTGCGGTGGAACCGGCGTATCGGCGCTCCGGTCGCGGTGACGACATTTTTGCCCGGATTGAAGCCAAGGCAAAAAATCAGGGGCTGGCACGAATATTTGTTCTGACCACCCAAACCGAGCACTGGTTTCTGGAGCGTGGCTTTGAAAAGTCCAGTGTGGAATCACTGCCAGGCCCAAAATCCGCGCTCTACAACAGCCGCCGCAACTCCAAGGTTTTTGTCAAAAATCTGGCTTAAGGACTGGGTAGGCGGCTGTGCGAGGGGAGGGCGGCCGAAGAGATACGACAAAACGCCTCCAAGTAATAGCAAACACCGATTTTTCTGTCTAAGCTCCTTACCATTGGCGGCCGTTCTCAGAATCTGGCCCTCCAAATAATTCCTATCGTTGTCGCTAATCAATGACAGCTAAGACCTTGGCATTTTCGCAATCAGGTAGTCCATGGATTCAAAGGAACGTCGAGCCAGTCTGCGCCAGCCCATCAAGCTGGCTGCCCAGTTAATCACGGGCCCTTCTCTGGGCTGGCCCTGTCAGATTGCAGACTTTTGCGCGGAAGGGCTGCTGGTACGCTATTCCGACGAAACCTCCCGAAAGCTTGAACGCAGCGGTGTATTAAGCCGTCACGAACAGATTCAGGTTCGATTCCGCAGCCCCGATGGCAAAAAGATCCACATGCTGGAAGTCCGCATCGTGCGCCGTGTCCGGAACACCATGGGGCTGATTTTTACTCACAGCAATCCGGCAGCGCTGGAAGCCATGCTTAACCAGTACGGGGCGGGAAAGGGGCAAGAGCGGGCGGCACTGAAGCCACCCGATAAAAAAGTCCAGTTTGTACTTCATCAGTGCGCCCAGGCGTTGGTTCAGAACATTGAGCCATTGATGGACAAGTGCTTCGACCGAATGGTTTCGGATCTGGAGCAGGCCGCGCAGAAAGCGCCCACGAACCAGCAAGCCAATGATTTTATGGATACGGCGGGGCAGGTGCTGGCCCGGCAAAAAGCCATGTGGCAAAAAATGCGTCTGGCTTTGGAGGCGCCCCTGAAGCCAGCCCGAAAGGAGACGGCCAACTCGAGTATGTCTCTGGTGGAAAAGGAAGAATTTGAAGACTGGTTGACCCTCAAAATCATGATCACCAGGGCCGACACGCTCTACCGTTACGCGTTATTGATGCTCAAAATGCGCCTCGACAACCTGGGCGTTGATAACGCTACCGGGCACGCCAACCCCCTTGGGCCAGCTCTGGTATGTGAATCATTCAATCTTGCTTTGCAACAGCTGAATGCCAGCAGAGCCGCGGAAAAAGTCTGCCTGAAGGCCTTTGATGAAAGGGTGGTGCAGGGCCTCGAACCCCTGTATGAGAGCCTGAACGCCATTCTGGTGCGACATGGAATCCTGCCCGACCTGGACGTAAGCAGACAGCTGAAAGGAACGGGTACGAAGCCGCCACCGCGATCGGCAGAAAAAGCCAAGGCGCCGCCACAGGGCAACGAGGCGCCACTAAAGCCGAAAACGGAAAAGCGGGCCAACGCGGGATCTTCTCCGCAGCAGTCCAGACAATCAAGTGATGCGTCTCAGGCCGGTTTCCGCGCATCTTCCCAGGCAGCGCTGTCCGCTTTTGTCACCGTTAAAAACCTGCTCGGCAGCCTTGCCTCCAGCCGCTCGGCCGGCGGGGGATCAGCCCCGGCTTCTTTTGATGCGGCGGCCCGGCCGCTCTCTGCCGGGGAATTCCAGCGCGAGCTGCACGATCTCCAGGTTCATGCCTTACCATCGGGTACCGAGACCCTGCCGCTCAGGGAGCGAGTTGTAGAGCGGGTTAATGCAATAGGGGGAACCGCCCTGGACGAGGACCAGCAAAACACCTTGGACGTGGTGGACCAATTTTTTGCCAGTGTTGTGGATAACCCCAAACTAAGCGATACCGCCCGGCAACAGTTGCGTCACCTGGAAGTCCCGGTGCTCAAGGTCATGCTGAGAGACCGGGAATTTCTCGATGACCGGGACAGCCCGGTGCGAGGGGTCATGAACCGTCTGGCTCAGCTTGGTGCAAAAGGCGGTCGCAGCAATCAGGTAGTCCGGCGCCGGATCGATGATCTGGTCAAGCGTATTAGCACCGATTTCGAGCAGGACACCGGGGTGTTTGAAGGTGCCGTAGCAGAACTGGATGGCTTGATAGAGCGCCAGAACCTGGCCTACAGGCGCAATGTTGAACGAGTCACGGCGGCTGCTGAAGGATCGCAAAAAGTTGCCGAATCCAAGGCGGCTGTTGCGGAGGCAATGGATCAGCGTCTCGCCGGCCGGCAGGTTCCCCGGATTGTGCTGAGTTTGTTGGACGCCGGGTGGCGCGACCTCCTTTCGCTGACCTGGATCCGACAGGGGCCGGACAGCGCGCTGTGGCAGGATTATCTGTCGGTTCTGGATTCGCTCCTGGCGTTCGGTGAGGATCCCGAAGCTCCGATTAATCTGGCTGAACTCTTGCGCGTCATCCAGGATGGTCTGGCGTCCGTGTCCAGTAATCAGGTCCCTTCGTCGCAAATTCGGGACGGACTCAAGAAATTTTTGCTGCGCAGACCTGGCGACCCTTTAGTGAGGGTTTCGGTTGAAGCCAAACCTGCGCTGGAGATAAAGCCTGTACGGGAATCGGAGGTTGCTGAGCGAAAAAGCCGAAGCCTGCAGCGTTGGGTCGACCGGGCCCGGAAACTGCGTACCGGGGACTGGATGTGTGATCAGGAAATACCGGATCAGCCACAGTATGTCCGCGTGGTCTGGATCGCCCGGGGTTTCAGCCGCTTCGTGTTTGTGAACCATCAAGGCATGCGAGTGGTGGAGCTGGAGCTGGAAGCCCTTGCCGGCAAGATGCAGAAGGGCATCATTGTGCCGGATGTTCATCACGAACGGCCTCTGGTCGATGAGAGCATCGATCGCATGGTGCGTAGGGTCTACGACCAGTTGTCCTGGGTTTCCACCCATGATGAGCTGACCGGTTTGTTGTCACGGCGTGAATTTGAGCGGGCGCTGGAACAGCAACTGGCCCAGCATGAAGAAGAGCGCAGTCTGGTGCGGCTGGACTTGCGCCATTTCCGTTTGTTGAACGACACGGCTGGCTACACCGCCGGTGACGAGGCTCTCAAGGCCGTGGCCGGGATTCTTCAGGTCGATGTTGGTGAAGGCTTGCCATTGGCGCGTCTCGGTGGCAACGAGTTTGGTTTCCTGGTGTCCGCTGAACACGCCGAGAGCATGACTAAACGAATCATCAGCGCGATTGAGAATCTGAAGCTTACGTTTGCTGGCAAACAGCATAGCCTGTCTGCCAGCGCCGGCCTGGCACCGTCGCTGCCTGCGCTGGTCACAGCGGACCGGTGGCTGAGAGCGGCTGAGGATGCCTGTAACCAGGCCAAGCTTCAGGGCAGTGGCCAACTCTCGTTTTATAACCTGGATGCTCAGAGCGAGGTGCTTCAGGAGCAGGTGGCGGCCAAGATTGCCGGCCTGGGAAATCTGGATGAAGAGCGCATGCTGTTGCGTTGCCAGAAAATCATACCCTTGCAACCGAAAACCCGAATGGCGGCCCAGTACGAGGTGCTGATCAGCATATACAACGACACCGGGAACCTCATCGGAGCGGCGGAATTCGTGCGCATGGCGGAGCGCTACAATCGTATGCAGGCCGTGGATCGGTGGGTGGTGGGCCACATGCTGGATTGGCTGCGGGATTCTCCTGGCGCCAGCACGGCGGTGGGTGGCATTTGCATCAAACTGTCGGGCTATTCTCTCAATGACGAGTCTTTACTCGAGTTTATCTATGACAAGTTGAGCGAGAAAGATGCGCCCATCGAGAGGCTCTGGTTTGAAATTACCGAAGCCGCCGCCATCAATAACCTTCAGAGCGTGGCGGAATTCATTGAAGAAATGAAAGAGCTGAGTTGCCGCTTCTGTCTGGGTCATTTCGGCAGTGGGCCCACATCCTACCAGTACCTGCGGAGCCTGCCGGTTGATCTGATCAAGATTGACGGGACTTTTGTGAAGCAGATGACGTCCAGCGAAACCGACTATGCCATTGTGCGCTCCATGGTGGATATGGCGCATTACATGGGCAAGGAGGTTATTGCCTCGCAGGTGGAGACCCGAGAGACGTTGGAGGCGTTGCGTATGCTCGGTGTTGATTATGCGCAGGGCTACGCGATTGAAAAGCCCAGGCTGCTCAGCAGTCTGGGCTGATTCCCGCAGCGGGGCAGTCTCAGGCGGTCAGCGTACCGGCCCGGTAATCCCGCATGGCCTGTTCAATATCTTCGCGTGTGGTCATGACAAAGGGGCCATATTGCACGATTGGCTCGCCGATGGGTTTGCCGGCAATTAATAGCATTCGCGCGCCCGCCGGACCGGCTTCCAGCTCAATGCGAGTGCCATCAGACAATACATTGGCCGCGCTGGCCTGCAAGGCCGCGCCGGCCAGACTGGCGTGGCCCTCGTAGAGGTAGATCATGCCGTCCAGTTCGGCAGCCACAGGCACATCCAAAGTCATTCCCGGCATCAAGTGTATGTCGGCATAAAGGGGTCGCGTAGCGCCGCCGGTCTCGGCACCGGTGTAACTCTGGCCTTCGAGTTCCAGCTGGCCGGCAATCAGCTTAATCAGGCCTGCTGTCACACGAATTTGCGGGATGTCTTCAGGCTGGATGTCCCGGTAGCCCGCCGGCATCATCTTGTCCTTGGCCGGTAGATTGAGCCAGAGCTGAAAACCCCGCATCGCGCCCTCTTCCTGTTGCGGCATTTCGGAGTGGATGATGCCCCGGCCGGCGGTCATCCATTGCACGCCACCATTTTTCAGATGCCCGCGATTGCCCAGGTGATCTTCATGGAGCATGTGACCTTCGATCATGTAGGTGACAGTTTCAAAGCCTCGATGAGGGTGAGACGGAAAACCGGCGATATAATCCTCAGCCTGATCCGAGCCGAATTCATCCAGCATCAGAAAGGGATCCAACCGCACGGCCTGGGATTGCCCAATGGACCGTTTGATTCGGACGCCGGCGCCGTCGGATGTCTCCATGGCGGAAATTGTCTTCTTTATGCTGCGCGATGTCATTTCATGTCTCCTGCGTCTGCCTGAAACCCGGTTTCAAGTGACGTTATTAAACGTCAAAACACTGGGAGATAAAAACGAAGAAATCTGGCGGGCGTATTCAAAAAATATGATGGACTGGCTGAAGGCATGACGCATGCCATGCCGGCCAGTGCAGCGGCTTACTCGACGTTGCGAGAGTAGAATATTTCCAGCATTTCGCGCTTGAGGCGTTCTTCGATGGAATTCGCTTCGGCGGAATCCAGATCCTCCGCGTTCACGCCGAATACGTAATTGTCCAGGTTGAAGTTCTTGAGCATCATTTTCGTGTGGAACATGTTTTCCTGATACACGTTGACGTCGATCATCTGATAGGCGTTGCGGGTATCTTCGGTCAGGTAGTTCTGGATCGAGTTGATGTCGTGATCGATGTAATGTTTGGTGCCGTCGACATCCCGGGTAAAGCCGCGAACCCGGTAATCCACCGTGACCACGTCGGAATCGAAGCTGTGGATCAGGTAGTTCAGGACCTTGAGGGGGGAGATCAGACCGCAGGTGGAAACATCAATGTCTGCCCGGAAGGTGCTGATGCCTTCATAGGGATGACTTTCCGGGTAGGTGTGAACGGTAACGTGGCTTTTGTCCAGGTGCGCCACAATGGTGTCGGGCAAGGGGCCTGGGGATTCCTCGTTATCCGCCTCGCCGTCGCTCAGCTCATGCTCGGCGATCAGCATGGTCACGGAAGCGCCATGAGGTTCGTAATCCTGCCGCGAAATATTGAGGATGTTGGCGCCGATGATCTTGACCACATCTGAAAGAATCTGGGTCAGGCGCTCGGCATTATACATTTCATCAATATAGTTGATGTAGGCCTTGCGCTGCTCTTCTGTCTGAGCGAAACAGATGTCGTAAATGTTAAAGCTCAGCGATTTGGTCAGGTTGTTGAAACCATGGAGTTGCAGTTTGGAATCCATGCTCAGCCCCCAAGCTGTAAAGATGAATGGCGATGGCCATGCCTGGCCAGCTTGTGATTGGCACTGAGGCCGCCACCGGTAGCGGTCTAAATTGATCAGGTTTTGCGCAAAACCGGCGGAAGAGGATGCGTATTATGCACATCGGCCCTGTCGTTGAACAGGGTCCAGGGCCGACATTTTCGAAGCAGTGTTCAGTCCTGTTGAATTTCGTGGCTGTGGGTGATTTTCACGCCGGCCTGTTCGAGCATGATGGAGGCCGAACAGTATTTTTCCGCAGACAGACTGACGGCGCGTTGCACCTGATTTTCCTTGAGGTTTTTGCCACTCACAATGAAGTGCAGATGGATCGCGGTGAACACCGCTGGCACCGCGTCAGCGCGTTCGGCGTTCACCTCTGCGTGGCAGGCTGTTACCTCTTGCCGACTTTTCCTGAGAATGCTCATCACATCAAAAGAAGCGCAGCCGCCCATGCCCATCAGCATCATTTCCATGGGCCGGGGGCCCAGGTCCCGGCCACCGTGATCCGGGGGGCCATCCATCTGTACTTTATGGCCGGTGCCGCTGGTGGCCTGGAAGCTGGCTTCGCCGGTCCACTCGATCGTCGCCTTCATTGATTAAGTCTCCTTGGTACTGGTCGCGCAGATGCTAGCACACTGGCGCTTTGTGCTGCACTTCGAGAGCAAATGCCGGTGTATGTTCTATACTCTATGTTCTTCACTCTGTATAAATTGGAACCTACAGAGGCTCTTTATTCCTGTCGTTATTTTCAGGAGGCAGACAAGCCTTATGGTCAGCATCATCAAACCCGTTGAGAACAGAACTCAACACCTCGATTATTTCCTGTCGCAATGCCATCGGCGACGCTATCCGGCGAAAAGCACCATCATATACGCCGGTGACAAGAGCGATACCCTTTTCCACATCGTCAAAGGGTCGGTCACCGTTATAATCGAGGACGACGATGGCCGTGAGATGATTATGACCTATCTCAACTCGGGTGACTTTTTCGGCGAAATGGGGCTTTTTGACAAACTTGATTCCCGTAGCGCCTGGATCAAGGCCAAAACCGATTGCGAAGTGGCGGAGATCAGTTATACCAAGTTCCGGGAGATTGCCCAGGACGACTCCCGGGTGCTGTATTTCATCGGTGAACAAATGGCCACCCGTCTGCGTCAGACCACGCGTAAAGTGGGCGATCTGGCATTTCTTGACGTTACCGGCCGGGTTGCGAGAACGCTTCTGGACTTGTGCAAGGAACCCGATGCCATGACCCACCCGGATGGCATGCAGATCAAGATCACCCGTCAGGAAATCGGCCGGATTGTCGGATGCTCCCGGGAGATGGTGGGGCGGGTCCTGAAAACACTGGAAGACCAGGGTCTGGTCCAGGTGAAAGGCAAGACCATGGTGGTGTACAACACCCGGTAAACGCGCCAGCGCATCAGTCGCTTTGTTGTAAGACCCAGCTGTTTCGGGTCAGGGGCTCGGCGCCGCCCGGGCCCACCTTCACGGTTTCGCTGAAGCCGATGCCCCAAGCTCCCGGAATGCGAAAGCAAAGCGGCAGGTGAAAGACCATGTTCTCCGCAAACCGGGTTTGCTGGCCACGGGCGATAAACCCGGTGCCTTCCACCCATGAGGGCGGAAACTGGGCTCCGACTGAGTAACCATAAACCCCCGAAAAGAATATTTCCTCCCTGAGTGGCGCCAGAGCCGCCTCGGCTTTTTGCGCGGCCTCGTCAAAGGTATGGCCGGGAATCATCGCTCTGATCAGGGTTTCATAGACCTGGTGGCCCACATCGGCGACCCGGCGCATCCGGTCGTCAGGGTCTTCCGTTCCGGCCACCAGGGTGTGCATCAGGGGCGCGGTGTAGCGTTCGAACGCAGCACCCACTTCGATAAACACCGGTTCGCCGGCCAGAATGGTGAAACGTCGATGGTTGGTGTGAATGATGCTGCTTCGCATTCCCGCCACGACAATGGGCTGCATGCTCATGAATTCAGTGCCCGCTTGCAGCATTGACCGTGAGGCTGAGGCCGCAATGTCATTGTCCGTGGTGCCGACGCGCACGGCGGCGCGCGCAGCTGCAATGCCGGCTTCGGTAATGCGGGCGCTGCGCTTCAGGCAGATCAGCTCGGGCTGTGACTTGATGAGCTTGATCGGGGCCAGAATGCCCGAAGCGTCGACAAACCGATGATCGGGGAGGCGCTGTTTGAGGCCATCGACAAGCGCGTGGCGCAGGCCCGCGCCCCATAAGTCCAGGCCGACGGCTTTGCCCATGGCCGAGAGGGAGTCGGCAAGAGGATTGAGGATTTCCTCGGGCCCTTCCCAGCGGTAGCCCAGCACTTCGTCACAGCGCGCACAGGCGATAGCCGGCCCCATTTCAATGGAAGGTACCTGGAGAACGGCCCGGCTCGGGCAATACAGAAGCGCCGTATGGACGGAAACTTCAAAGGTGTTGTAACCGGTGAGATAGTGAATGTCAGCGGGGTGGGTAATCAGCAGGGCATCCAGATTGGCCTCCTGAAGCCGTGTGTCCAGAGCTTGCCGCCGGCGGTCAAATTCCTGATCCGTAAAGGCGGATTCCCGGGTCATCAGAAGCCCGCGCAGACGACGCTGGTATTCGATATGATCCATCTCTATCTCCCTTTGTTTTTTTAATACGTCCATGATTTCAGTGTAGCCTGATTCAACTGGCCGCGCGCCAGATCAGCATGCGATTGTTGGCCGGCATGGCGATGTCGCCTTTCAGTGTGAGGCCCTGGCTGTCTGCCAGGGGCTCCAGATCGTCCAGGTCGCGAATACCCATGGCAGGATCACTGGCGCGCAGTTGCCGGTCAAAATCGTGATTGCTGGCACTGGTGGCCTGGCCCCGATAGTGGAAGGGGCCATACAGGCAAAAAGGTTCGCCCGGCGCCAGCAATCTCGCGACGCCGGCAAACATGGCCGTCACTTCGGGCCAGGCCATGATGTGCGCCGTGTTGGCTGAGTAAACCGCGTTGGCCTCCGTGACCGGCCAGCGGCTCTGAGTCACATCAAGCGGCAGAGGGGCTCTGAGATTGCTGAGGTTGGCGGCCTGAACGCGTGCCCAACTCGTTTCGAACGCTGCCGGGCGATCACTGGGTTGCCATATCAGGTGAGGCATAGCCTCGGCAAAATAAACGGCATGCTGCCCGGTTCCTGTGCCTATCTCCAGAATTTTGCCGGGCGTATTCAGTAACTGGATCAGCACCGCCAGGATTGGCCGTTTGTTTTTTTCGCAGGCCGGCGAATAGGGCATGTCTTCGCTCATGGGATACTTTATACCTCTTTAGCGGAATGAATGATCAATAGTGGCGTTCGTGCATGGACTGCAGTAGTGGTCCGCCGGCCATCCAGAGCCAATGGCCGATGGTAGCCCATCGCCCGGTGCTTTCTTTTACAGTAGTGAGGAATGGCGAGCCGGTAAAGTTCAATGCTCTTGAGGCAAGCGCTCCCGGCGGTTTGCAATCTCTTGACGCCAACACCGTACCGGGTCAGGCTGACAATCAGGAATGACCTATTGCTTGATCAACCGAGGCTGCCCGGAATGAAAATTTACGAGACGAAAACCGCCCCCAATCCGCGCCGGGTGCGCATGTTCATGGCCGAAAAAGGCCTGTTGGATAAAGCGGAGTTTGTGGAGATTGACCTGGCCAAAGGTGAAAACCTGACGCCGGAGTACAGGGCACGCAACCCCATGAAAAAAGTGCCGGTGATGGAATTGGACGACGGCACCTACATCGCCGAAACCATGGCTATCTGTCGTTATTTTGAGGAGAGCTACCCCGACAAACCGCTCATGGGCACGACGCCAGTTGACAAAGCCCTGAGCGAGCAGTGGCTACGCTGGATCGAGTGGCATTTTTCCATGCCCACTGTTATGTGTTTCCAGCACAGCACCGGTTACTTCAAGGATCGAATGAACCCCATCAAGGAATGGGGTGAGGAGTGCCGCGGCGCCATTGAAGAGTTCATGACATTCCTGGACGGGCATCTGGCCGACAAGGACTACATTTGCGGCGACAGTTTCAGTGCGGCTGACATTAATGCGTTCGCCACGGTCGATTTCAACAAGGTCAACAAGATTCGCATACAGCCCGAACAAGTCAATCTGAAAGCCTGGTACGACCGCGTTAACGAACGGCCTTCGGCGCGGGTTTAATTGAAGTGCAGGTAAGCCAGGGCGGAAGCTACAATCTGTCCAGGTAAGTATTCAGAATTCGGGTATAAGTTCCGTCGTCTTTCATGTCCTTCAGCGCCTGACTGAACGCTTGCACGTATTCAGGGGAAACCGTCTTACGGGAAAAGGCGGCGTAAGTGGGGGAAACAGACACCACCAGAGGCTCATCGGCTGCTTCGTTCTGGACCCGATGAATCTGGTCGTTGAGCCCCATCTGGCTGATGTGATACCGGGTCGGGAGCAAGTCACCTATAAACAGATCGGTGCGTCCGGCTGCCAGCTTTTCAAGGCTCCTGCTGATGGTGTGCATGGTTTCGACCGATCGGAAACGCTCGTTGGTGATTTTTTTGTGAAAGTGTTCGCCGTAAAAATAACCCAGTTGGTTGCCAAGGGACAGGTTCTCGACACCGCCCAGGTCTTCAGGCAACGACAGGGGGCGGTATGAGAAAAGCACGTAGGTTTCGTCGATCAACACTTCATCCGGGTACAGGCCCCAGATTTCACGCTCCGGTGACCGTCCTGTATTGATGGCCACATCCGCCCGGCCCTCGGCGACCTCCAGCAGAACCCGCTTCCATGGCAGGATCTTGTATTCCGAGTCATGGCCGGTGCGTCGAATGGCTTCACGGGTCAGCTCCACGGCAATCCCGGTTACGCTGCCATTGTCGGTGTATTCGAGGGGTGGGTTCTCAAGTGTCCGGACGCTGAATGTCCTGGCTTCCATAAGGGCAGGGACGGCGAGTATCACAACCAAAGCGGTAATTCTCGCAAAGCTTCCCATGTGCCTGATTTCCTGTATAGAACTACGGCATGACGTTCCACCATAGCCGTTCTGAAACTAGAAAACCGGCAGGGAAAGTAAAAAGTCGTTAAAAGATCGACAATTCTGTTCCGGCTTCAGTTGAAGAACAGGTCCTTTAGCCGTTCACCGGGTTCTTTCGCCCGCATAAAAGACTCACCTACCAGAAACCCGTAAATACCCTGGTTCGTCATGGTGGTCACATCGTCACGGGTCAATATACCGCTCTCGGTAATGGTCAGCCGCTCCTTGGGGATGCGGCCCTGCAGCTCAAAGGTCGTGTCCAGCGACACCTCGAAGTTGTGCAGATTCCGGTTGTTAATGCCCACCAGGGGGGTTGTCAGGCTCAGGGCATCGTCCAGCTCCTCACCGTTGTGCACCTCCACCAGAACATCCAGGCCAACTTCCTGGGCAATGCCTTCCAGTTCCTGCATCTGGCTGCGGCTCAGACAAGCCGCAATCAGCAGAATGCAGTCCGCGTTCAGGACCCGGCTTTCATAAACCTGATAGGGCGCCACCATGAAATCCTTGCGAATCACCGGCAGGTCACAGGCGTTACGGGCCGCGATCAGATAATCCTCATGGCCCTGAAAGAAGTCCTGGTCAGTCAGCACCGACAGACAAGTCGCATCGCCCTTGGCGTAACTCTCGGCAATGGCCGCAGGCTCAAACGGGTCTCGCAGAATGCCCTTGCTCGGTGAGGCCTTCTTTATCTCGGCAATAACCGCAGGCCGCTTTTGCCGAATGCGCTGGTCCATGGCCCTGGCGAAACCCCGAGTCGGCGGCTGATCGCCGGCCCTGGCCTGCAGATCCGCCAGACTCATCCGACGTTTGCGAGCATCAATCTCCTGCCATTTACGCGCCACAATCTTGCGCAGGATAGTCGGGGTTTTGTCATCTTCTGGCTGGGTCATATCAACAGGCCGCTCAGTGTTAAATAGGTCTTCTTGGTGGCTTTTGGTATCCGGAAATCAGTCAAAACAATGGGAGAAATCCGACAGCTCAGACATCTTGCCCGCCGCCAGTCCGCTGCCCATAGCGTCCTGCGCCATATCGACGCCGTGACGTAAAGTGTCGGCGAGACCCGCGATATAAATAGCGGCGCCGGCGTTGAGCGCAATCAGATCCCGGGCCTTCTCCGCCATATCATCATGCCCCCGGCCAAAGGCCGCCTGAATCAGCTTGAGCGATTCGGCCGCTGTGTCAACACTCAGCCCGACAAGAGACTGACTCTTGATGTCCAGATCTTCCGGCGTGATGTCGAATTCCCGAATTTCCCCGTCCTTCAGCTCCGCAACATGGGTACGCGCCGCCAGACTTATTTCATCCAGCCCGTCATCGGAATGCACCACCATAATGTGCTCACTGCCCAGCTTCTGCAGCACCTCCGCCATGGGCCGGCAAAGCTCGCGACTGAACACACCGATCAGTTGATGCTTGACCCCGGCAGGATTGGTCATGGGCCCCAGGATATTGAAAATCGTCCGCATGCCCAGCTCCTTGCGCGGCCCGATGGCGTGCTTCATGGCACCGTGATGGGCCGGCGCAAACATGAAGCCCACACCAATCTGCTCAACACAACGAGCCACATGCTCAGGACTCAGATCCAGATTGATCCCGGCCTGTTCCAGCAGATCCGCGCTGCCGCTTTTTGACGACACCGCCCGATTACCGTGCTTGGCGACATAACCACCCGCCGCCGCCACCACAAAAGCCGCCGCCGAGGACACATTAAACAGATTCGCGCCGTCGCCACCGGTCCCGACAATATCAACCAACGGCTCGGCCTTAACAGTGACGCCCGTCACCAGTTCGCGCATGACCTCGGTGGCGCCGGTAATCTCATCAATCGTCTCGCCCTTGAGCCGCAGCCCCATCAGAAACGCGCCAATCTGGGCATCCGTCGCCTCGCCTTTCATGACAATGCGCATGGCCTGTTTCATTTCATCACGGTCAAGATTGAGATTGCCGGCAATCCGGTTCAGCGCTTGTTTCATGTCCATCAGGGCGGTCTCTTTGTTCTGTGAATTTTGTTGCTTGCTGGTGCTCAAAGCTTAGCAAGTTTTGGCTGTTGTACTTCAGGGCCGGTTTTTTTATATCGATTAGGCGAATAAAATTTGCCGGCTCTCACAGAGGCCGGTGCGGGGCAGGGTCTTCCCGGACCGTCTGCAGCCATGGATGGCTGCAGCCGAGCCCTACAGGGACGTATTCACGGGCGTGTCCGGGAAGACCCTGCCCTGCGGCGGCCGGACCCAGACCCCCTGTTTTGTCTGGTACAAGTCATCAACCCAAGCTCAGCGCAAAAGAAAATTCCGCAAAAGCTCATGCCCCTGCTCAGTCATGATCGATTCAGGGTGAAACTGCACCCCCTCGATAGGCAGCGTCTTGTGCCGAACCCCCATGATCTCCTCGACCGAGCCATCGGCATTGCGCGTCCAGGCCGTCACCTCCAGACAATTCGGCAACGTCGTCTTATCAATCACCAGACTGTGGTACCGGGTCGCATTCAACGGCATCTTGAGGCCCTGAAAAACCCCGGCATCCTTGTGAAACACCGGCGACACCTTGCCATGCATCACCCGCCCGGCACGAATCACATCGCCACCGTATACCTGCCCAATCGCCTGATGCCCCAGACACACCCCCAGAATCGGCAGCTTGCCGGCAAAATAGCGAATGGCCTCCATCGAAATGCCCGCCTCATTGGGCGTGCAGGGCCCCGGTGAAATCACCAGGCGTTCCGGCTCCATCGCGGCAATATCCGCCACCGACACCTCATCGTTGCGAACCACCTTCACATCCGCACCCAGCTCCGCCAGATACTGCACCACGTTATAGGTGAAGGAATCGTAGTTATCGATCATTAACAGCATGATTATCCCTCCGCCTCAGTGATCAAAGTCATTAAGAGTCATGGCCACCGCGCGGAAAATCGCCCGGCCCTTGTTCATGGTTTCCTTCCATTCCTGCCTGGGAATGGAATCGGCCACAACCCCCGCACCGGCCTGAATGTGCAGGGTCTTATCCTTGATCACCGCTGTGCGAATGGCGATCGCCGTGTCCATATTGCCGTTGTACGACAGATAGCCCACAGCGCCGCCATAGACACCGCGCTTGACCGGCTCCAGCTCGTCAATAATTTCCATGGCCCGGATCTTGGGCGCGCCGCTCAACGTACCCGCCGGCAGCGTAGCCCGAAGGACATCCATGCAGGACATGCCCTTTTTCAACTGGCCGGTCACATTGGAGACAATGTGCATGACGTGGGAATACCGCTCCACCGCCATCTTCTCCGTCAGCTTCACCGTGCCGGTTTCCGACACCCGGCCGGCGTCGTTGCGGCCCAGGTCGATCAGCATCAGGTGCTCGGCAATCTCCTTGGGGTCGGCCAGCAGTTCCGCTTCCAGGGCCCGGTCCTGGGCCTCGGTGGCGCCGCGCTTGCGGGTACCGGCAATCGGGCGCACCGTGACCTCGTCGTCCTCCACCCGCGCCAGGATTTCCGGCGATGAGCCCACGATCTGGAAATCACCCAGATCCAGAAAATACATGTAAGGCGAAGGGTTGAGCACCCGCAGCGACCGGTAAAGGTTCAGCGGCGGCGCCTCGAAAGGAATCGACATGCGCTGGGAAATCACCGTCTGCATGACATCGCCGTCCAGCACGTAATCCTTGATTTTGCCAACCGCTGCTTCGAACTTTTCCTGACTGAAGCCGGAAATGAAATCGCTTTCGTCCACCACTTTGCCGCTCAGGTGCTGCGGCGTGACCGGTGCATTGGCCACCTGGCGATGCAGTCGGTTTTCCAGCTCGTCCAGCCGCCCCTGGGCCTTGTCATAGGCGCCGGCATCGGCAGGGTCCACGTGGCTGATCAGATGCAGGCGTCCGCGCAGGTTGTCAAAGACCACCAGGTCGTCGGACACCATCAGCAGAATGTCCGGCGTGCCGATCTTGTCCGGCGGGCAGGTCCTGGCCAGGCGTTTTTCGATGAACCGCACTGTGTCGTAGCCGAAATAGCCCACCAGGCCGCCGTTGAAGCGGGGCAATTCCTCCAGGTCCGGGGCGCGGAAACGCCGGTGGTAGTCCTCGACAAAGGCGAGCGGGTCGTCATGGGTGGTCTCTTCCACCACCTCGTCATCCAGGCTGACAGTGATTTGCTGGCCGCGGATTCGCATCACTTCTCGGCAGGGCAGGCCGATGATGGAGTAACGGCCCCATTTCTCGCCGCCCTGGACGGATTCCAGAAGATAGGAATAGGGCCCGCTGGCCAGTTTGAGGTAAGTGCTTAGCGGCGTATCCAGATCCGCGAGAACCTCACGGTAAACGGGAATGCGGTTATAGCCGGATTCGGAAAGCGAGGCGAACTGCTCGGGTGTCATGTCGGTTTTCCTGAGATCTGATCTGCTGGTTGACCGCCTCATTCGAAAGGCGGCCGAAGATGGGCAGAGGTCACGGCAAAGTGGACCGCCGCCGGGCTGTCATCAGCCGCTGCGCCATCGCCACCATTGGTTGGCCCGGTTCGTCAGTACACGCCGGGCTGCAGCCAGATTCAGTCCCTGCACGGCAGGTTCTCCCGAAAACAATAAGATGTGAAAAGTGTAAGACACGAGATTACAAAAGCTCCGTCAGTGAATCAACCACAATATCGGCCCCCAGCTCGTCCACCGGTACGCCGTAGTTGTATCCGTAACGCACCGCGACGACCGGGATGCCGGCGTTCTGCGCGGCCCGGATGTCGGTTGCCGAATCGCCCACCATCAGGGCAGTCCCCTGCTCACCACCCAGTTGCGCAATGGCGTGGTGAATGGGTGCCGCGTCCGGTTTGCGCGTGGCCAGGCTGTCGCCGCTGACCGAATGGCCGAACCAGTGTGCCAGCCCCATCAGCTCCAGCAGGGGGCCGGTAAAGGCGTGAGGCTTGTTGGTGACGATGCCAAGTCCGCAACCTTGTGCCTTGGCGGCTTGCAAAAAGGCTTCCACGCCGGAATAGACCGCCGCGTTTTTACCGTTCTCGGTGGTGTAGGCGGTATAGAACAGATCCAGGGCGCGGTTGAAATCTCGCTCGGTGACGCTGGCGCCCTGCTCGTAATCCGCGCGCCCCGCCAGTGCCCGGCGAACCAGAACGCCGGCGCCGTTGCCGACCCATTGCCGAACCCGGTCTGCGCCAGCCGCGGGCCGGCCCAGTTCCCGCAACATGCCGTCGATGCCCGCCGCCAGGTCCGGGGCGCTGTCCACCAGGGTACCGTCCAGATCAAAGAGGATGGTCGCGGGCCACTGACCCTGGAAAAGGGCGGTCAGCTTCATTTGACCGCCGCCAGTTCCGAACGCATGCGGTCGATGGTGGTTTTATAGTCTTCGGTGTTGAAGATGGCCGAACCCGCAACGAACGTGTCGGCGCCGGCTTCGGCCGCCTGGCGGATATTGTCGACCTTGATGCCGCCGTCCACTTCCAGGCGAATAGCCTGGCCGCTGTCGTC
This sequence comes from Oleiphilaceae bacterium, assembly GCA_018334495.1. Classification (GTDB taxonomy): domain Bacteria; phylum Pseudomonadota; class Gammaproteobacteria; order Pseudomonadales; family Oleiphilaceae; genus Marinobacter. The sequence goes on along the minus strand of JAGXLV010000017.1, from coordinate 15,780 downwards.
TATGCGCTTTCGGGCCTCGCGCAATTTATCGAGGGTGCCGGGAATGAATGTCTGGCCGCCAAAGCCGGGGTTGACCGACATCAGCAGGATCATGTCGATTTTGTCCATGACATAATCCAGGTGGTGCAGTGGCGTCGCCGGGTTGAACACCAGGCCGGCCTTGCAGCCGGCGGATTTGATCAGCTGCAGGGATCGGTCGACATGAGCCGAGGCTTCCGGATGGAATGTAATGTAACTGGCGCCGGCGTCGGCAAACATCTGGATCAGATCGTCCACCGGGGATACCATCAGATGCACATCGATCGGCGCCGTGACACCATGCTTGCGCAGGGCTTCGCACACCATGGGGCCGATGGTCAGATTGGGTACGTAGTGATTGTCCATGACATCGAAATGCACGATGTCTGCCCCGGCGGCCAGGACATTATCAACTTCCTCACCCAGCCGGGCGAAGTCCGCAGACAAAATGGAGGGGGCAATGTGGAAGGGGTTCATGGTGACTCTCTCGGCTGCGTTAAACAAACTGGGCCGCCATTCTAACAGTTTAGGGCGGTTTGTGGCTGCTTCGCAGCGGCCTGGGGTTTGAAAGATATCGAAAGAAACCAGCGAACGGGAGCAAATACTTGTGGTTGAAGTGAATAAAAGAGGCGTTGGCGCCACAAGCGTTTTTCGGGGAGCCTGGCCCATGCTGTGTCTGGTTTTTTCACTTGGTGCGGCTGGGACCCTGGCGCAGGAGGCTGACGCGGCGGATAATGACGCCGAAGCAAAAACTGCGGCCTCACCAAAAGAGCGTGTGAGCATCTCGCTGGGTCTCAACCACTCAGCGCTGGCAGTGGCTTTTCCCGATCAGGCCGTCTGGCTGGAAACGGACGATCACGGCCGCACGCTGGTGTTGTTCGAGCCGGAACGCACTGAAAAAGCAAAAGGTGCCGTGCTCATTCTGGGTGACGAAGGTCAGGGCGCGCATACAAAGCTGACGGGGGCTTTGCGCGAACCGCTTGTGCGGGCCGGCTGGGCGGCGATGAGTATGGGCCTGGCGCAATGGCCATTGTCGCTGGCTCAGGCCAGGCACCGAATGGAAGAGCAAGCCAGGGCAGGCGGGCCCGTTTTAGCTCCGGAGCAGTCCGATGAGGCGTCCGGGAAAGACGACAAGGAGCCGGAATCCGAGGCGGTGATGATCGACGTCATGACCAATGACACTTTTGAGTCTCAGTCGGATAAGCAGGAAGCCAAAGTTCAGGCTTACCTTGCGGCCGCTCTTGCCGAACTAGGCCAGCGGGGGTATCAGCGCCTGGTGCTGATCGGCGTGGGCCGTGGCGCCGGCCCGGTTGCGCGCCAGGCTATTGCGGGCGGAGAAGGAGATCGGTCAGTGGTCTGGATTGCGCCTCAATTCGGCCCGGCCGAGCTTAAGGCGCTCACCCAACAGCTCGAAGCCACCGGCCCAGTGCCTTTGCTTGAGTTGACCAGCAGTCGCGGGGCGAGAAAAAGCGCGGACGCACGAGTGATAATGATGAAGCGTCGGTTTTTCACCGCCTATACCCAGCAGCCAGTGGCGATGTCCAGTCCGCCCAAGGCCAGAAATGCCGGTCAGTTGGTAGGGCGCGTCGCGGCCTGGCTGTCGGATTGAGGCCCTGTGGTTTCAGTCAGTTGGCCCTCTGGCGATGCTTGATCAGGTTCCAGGCCATTTGGTAGCGCAGCAGGCGTTCTTTCGCTACGGCTATTTCAGCGGGCCCCAGGTCCCGGGCAAGTTTGTCCGGGTGGCACTCAGAGACCCGCCGGCGATAGGCCTGTTTGATCTTGGTAATGTTATCACGAGTGCCCACCCCAAGCAGTTTGCAGGCCTTGGCATAGCTGTCCGGTAAAGGCTGAAATTCCGGTTGCGTGCTCCAGACCGTGCGGGCATAACTGTTGAAGATTTCCTGCAACAGATGGATTGGCAGGCCCATCAGGTCGACCGCGTCCTCGCAACGGTAGCGCCGCGACCGACTGGGGCGGCCGTTGAGTTGCGACGCATGAGCCAGGCAGATCGCCACCCGCAGTGGCGAGGAGGGGCAGAGCCTGACGATTGCACGTGATCGCACACCGCGAAGCATGGGTGGGTTATCCACCGCCTTGCCCAGAGTGAATTGATGAATAGCCTTGCGCCTTTGGCGCGGCGACAAAGCCATGGCCTTGATCAGGGATTCGGTGAAGGCAATGTCAGCGGGCGTTACCCGGCCGTCGGCCTTGGCGATGTAGCCCAGAAAGTAGAACAGACTGCGCCGGCTACCCCGGCCCAGACCGGCGCGGGCAATGAATTGATCGGCTTTGTGGTCGGAGGCGCTGAGCTCATTCAGGAGGTCGTAGAACCGGCCTTCTATGCGGGCCGGCAGGATGAGGTCAGAAGAGTGCTCTGCCATTGTCAGGTGCTCTCCGCCAAGCCCAGACGGCGATCGAGATCCGCCAGTCGTTCCGGGCTGCCAACATCCAGCCAGTCACCGTCATGCAATAGCCCGATAACCTCACCCTGGGCCATGGCCTCAATCAATACTGGGGCCAGGCGGTGATAGCCTGGTGACAGCTCCTCAAACAGGCTGCGGTGTAACACGCTGATGCCCGCAAAGGTTTTTCTGTTGGGTCCGGTTGGGTCTACGTCGCCCTGAGGTCCCAAATGAAAGTCGCCGTTGGGATTGTGCTCGGGGTTGTCCACCAAAACCAGTAAGGCCTTGTGATTACCGGCAGGGGGTTTCAGCCGGTTAAAATCAAAGTCGGTCCAGGTGTCACCATTAACCACGACGAACCAGTCATTAGTGTTCTGGGTGAGAAGGGGCAGAGCCTGGCGGATACCCCCCGCTGTCTCCAGAGGTTGGGGCTCGCGGGAATAGGTGATGGCAACTCCGAAACTATGACCATCGCCCAGATAGTCTTCGATTTTTTGGCCCAGCCAGGAATGGTTGATAACAATGTCCTCAAATCCTGCACGGCGAAGCTGATCCAGGTGATAGGCAATCAGTGGCCGTCCTCCCGCCTGCAGCAAAGGTTTGGGCGTTGTCAGAGTAAGTGGCCGCATGCGTTCACCCTTGCCGGCGGCCAGGATCATGGCTTTCACAAGTTCAGGAACTCCCCCTGGTGGTGTCGGTCAGGTTCGTTTCCAGTGCCGGCGTGACGACTTCTAGCAGCCAGGCGTGAAAGCGGCGCAGGGCGGGCTGTCGGCCGCTGGCCTTGACCAGATAATCCACTGTGCGTGGCACGTCGTCCAGGTAGCGGCTCTTACTGTCGCGGATGGCCAGGCGTGCGAAAATGCCCGCCGCTTTCAGGTGGCGCTGCATGCCCATAAGCTCAAGCCACTGCCGGAAGGTGTCATGGTCGGCGCGATGCAGGCCTGCATCGAGGCTGAGTTGCCGGTAGTCTTCCACCCATTGACTGAGCCGGGGTTCCGGCCAGCTGATGTAGCAATCCTTCAGCAGAGACACCAGGTCATAAGTGATCGGCCCGCGCACGGCATCCTGAAAATCGATCACCCCCGGCCTTTCGCTGTCCGGCCGGATCAGCAGATTGCGGGAGTGGTAATCGCGGTGCACGGTTACCTGAGGCTGCGCCAGGGCGCTTTCCCGGAGAAAGGCAAAGGCTGTGTCCAACATGGCGTGATCCTGATTGGACAACTGGAGGCCGAGCTGGCGGGTGATCAGCCAGTCGGGGAACAGTGCCATTTCACGATCAAGTAATGTGGAGTCATACGGAGGCAGTGGTCGGCTCGGGTTGTCCCGCACTTGCTGTATCCGGCAGAGCTCCGCCATGGCGTTGCCATAAAGCCGGTCGGCAGTGTTGTCGTCAAGCTGGGACAGCATGAGCTCATCGCCAAAATCTTCCAGCAGCAGGAAGCCCTGCTCCAGATCTTCCGCCAGCACCGCGGGCACCGAAATGCCCTGTGCCCGCCAGTGGTTTGCAATGGCAATAAAAGGACGGCAGTCTTCGCGTTCAGGCGGCGCATCCATCACAATCGCGCTGCCTGCTGCTAAGACACGAAAATAGCGGCGGAAACTGGCATCGCCGGAAACAGGCGCCAATGTTGCCTGCTCAAACCCCGGTTGCTGCCGGACCCATTGGGTAACTGCATCTAATCTGGTGGTCATGAAGAAGTCTGCTGTTTTGGAAGCGGCTTGCCGGGTTTCGAGGTGCCGCCAGCCGGTGAAATAAAAGCCTCGGCCAAGTGAGAAGTTAGCAGATGCCTGGCCTCCGGACAATCGCGCCGAGTCACGGGCGCGGTTTCCGTTAACAAGGCCGCTGTCAGCGTGTAAACTGAATCGCCGCAGATGCTGCCAACGGTATTATTACAGGACCCCGCCGACGTGCTTAGCCGTTTTCGTCATTTTACAGATCCCCTGAGTCGTTTGACGCCCGTTATTCTGGCAGCGGCTGCGATCCTTGGGGCGAGCGCAGAAGTTGTGGCGGACACCGGGGCCGAGGCGGTGTCCGCCGCCGAGCTTGATTGGCGGCCACGGGCGGAGCTGCCCGAGTCGGTGAGGGAGGCTCTGCCGGTTTTCTGTGAGGGCGGTTATTTGCCTCCTGCCGGTTTTGAGCCCGAAGGCGGCCAGGTGAGTGTCGGGCCGGATAGCGATCAGCCGCTCGAAGCCACAAGCGTGTCAGCGCGTTACCAGTTGGACCGAGAGCTCCGGCTTCAAGGCGATGTCGAGCTGCGCCAGGGGCAATTTCAGGTGACCGGCCCCGAAGCCAGGTATAACCAGGGATCAGGGCTTCTCGATATTGCCGGACCATTGGTAAGTCGTAGCCGCGGAGCCGTGCTGACGGGCGATCAGGCTACCTATGACCTGAATTCCGGCGATCTGGATATTAATTCGGCCACGTTTCTCTTTCATGAGACAGAAATGCGCGGCACTGCCGCCCATCTTTCGCGACCGGAGCCGGATTTGATCCGGATCAAGCAGGGCAGTCTGACCACCTGTGCCCCGGCCCAGAGAGACTGGTCTCTGGTGGCGTCCGATATTGACCTTGATCAGGCTGAAGGCCAGGGCACCGCCAGGAATGTCCGGCTCGAAATCATGGATGTGCCGGTTTTTTACTGGCCCTACCTCAGTTTTCCCATTGATGACCGCCGTAAAAGCGGTTTCCTGTATCCGGCGTTCGGAGCTTCGAATGTGGGGCGGGGTATTTTCGTGGCAACTCCCTATTATTTGAATCTGGCGCCGCATTACGATGCCACAATCACACCGGAGTATATCCACGGCCGGGGCTTTTTGACCGAAGCTGAGGGTCGCTATCTCAGCCCATGGGGGGAGACGGTTCTGCAAGTGGGTTTTATCGACGACGATGAGGAATTCCGTAAAGAAAATCCCGGCGAGGATGGCCGGCGCTCGGCTCTGGACTTAAGCAGCCGCATCAGGTTTGGTGGCGGGTGGCAGGGTTTTGTGGATTATGCCGAAGTTTCCGACAACGACTACCTCACTGACCTGAATCGTAACCTTGATATCAACGAGCAGACTCATCTGCTGCGGGAAGCCAGTGTGCGCTACCGGGACGATACGCAATTGTTCGAAACCTTTTTCAACAACTACCAGACCATCACCGACCGTATCCCCGAACGCAGCCGACCATACGATCAGTTGCCCAATGTCATTTATGGTGCCCGGTATGACTGGGGCGGTCTGGAAACAGGACTTGAGGGTCAGTACACCTATTTTTATCGAGACAATGAGGAACTGACCGGCCGAGACCGTGTCAATGGTCAGAGGTTGCGATTGCTGCCGGAGCTGGCCCTGGACATGAACGCAATCTGGGGCTATTCGCGACCGTCAGTCACTCTTGATTACACCCATTATGAGCTTGAAGATTATGAGCCTGGCCCGTCGTCGATTGACCGCACGGTGCCGGTGTTCGAGTGGGATAACGGCCTCTACTTCGACAGGCAGTCCAGTGTTTTTGATATTCCCTATAACCAGACACTTGAACCCAGATTGTATTATGCCTGGGCCGATGCCGAGACTCAGGACGATATTCCTGATTTCGACACGGCTCTGACGTCCTTCAGTTTCAGTCAGCTATTTACCCGTGACCGTTTCAGCGGCGGGGACCGGGTAGGCGATGCCAATCAACTGACGGCGGCGGTGACCACGCGCTTCAACGACTTGAATACCGGTGCGGAGCGAGCGCGGTTCAGTGTGGGGCAAATTTATTTTTATGATGATCGCGAAGTGGCACTGGGCAATCAGGGGGCTTCCGACCGCAGTGATTCCGAAATTGCCGGTGAAGCGGTCCTTCGGCCATTGGAGACGCTGGATATTCGGGCCTCCGGCCTCTGGGATCCGCGTTTGCAACAGACGTCGGAAGGCCGGAGTGAGCTGTTGTTCCACTCGCGGGATTACCGCTACCTGGCCAGTGTGGGGCATACCTATCGCCGCCAGTCTCTGGCACAAAATCGCGATCAACGCCTGGAGCAGGTGGATATCGGGGCAGTTTTACCTGTCACAGACCACATCAGCCTTGTTGGCCGTTGGGTTCATGATGCCGCACTGGATCGTACCGTCGGTTCATTGATGGGAATCGAGTATAATAACTGTTGCTGGAGCTTGCAGCTGGTGAGCCAGAACTTCCTGACCGAAAGCGACGACCCGTCGGATACCGATGGAACGCTGGATAACAGAATCATTTTTCAGATTCAGCTCAAGGGCCTGGGTGGCGGGGGCGGTGCGTCAGAAAGCATTGCCGACGCTATTCCCGGCTTTGAAGAAAGAGAACGCCGCCGTTTCAACCCCTATAATTGAGCGGGCAGAAACGGTCTTATTACATATCAATCGAGGTGACTATGAAGGCGATCGTTCGCCACGGCCGAAAGGCCGTTGTATTACTTATGACCCTGTTAATGGCGTCCGTGGCGCTGGCGGAACGCAAGCCACTGGACTCAGTGGTGGCGATCGTCGATGACGAGATTATTTTACAATCGGAGCTGGATTCCCGAATTCGCGCCGTTGCCTCGCGCCTTAACGCTCAGGGTACTCGTATGCCTCCCCGTGATGCCTTGGCGAACCGTGTCCTTGAGAAACTTGTGACGGATGCGGTGCAGTTGCAAAGAGCGGAAGAGATGGGCATCCGGGTCAGCGATAACGAGCTCAACGAAACCATGCGCAATATTGCTTCGCGCAACAACATGAGCCTTGCGCAATTCGAGGCCCAGTTGCAGCGGGAAGGCATGAGCTACCGTGATGCAAGAGAGCAGATCCGTCAGGAAATGCTGATCAGCCGTGTCCAGCAAAGGCAGGTGGATAACCGCGTAAGGGTGACCAGCAAGGAAGTGGAAAACTTTATCGCGGCGTCTTCGGACGATGCCGGTTCCGGTCTTGAATATCAGCTTGCGCATATTCTGATTGCTGTGGATGATTTTAACGATACCGAAGCGGCTGCCGCCGCTGAGGACAAAGCACAAGCTTTGCGCCAGGAGATCGCCGCCGGACGCGACTTCCAGGAAGTGGCTGTAGCGGAGTCCGATGCCGGTAACGCACTTGAAGGCGGCGTTATGGGCTGGCGTCCCCGCAATCAACTACCAACTCTGGTGGAGGATGTGGTTCCCGATCTGAGCGTTGGCGAACCTTCCAAGGTTCTGCGCAGTGGCAGCGGCTTTCACATCGTCAGCGTGCTGGACAAGCGCGGTGGCGACAAGACCATGGCCGAGCAGGCCAAGGTGCGCCACATTCTGGTAAGCCCCTCCGAGACGGTTTCCAATAGCCAGGCGGAGCAGCTTATTAACTCGGTTTATGACCAGCTTGAAAAAGGCGCCAACTTCGCCGAGCTGGCGCGGGAATACTCGGACGACCCCGGCTCCGGTGCCGAAGGTGGAGACCTGGGTTGGGTTGGCAAGGGAGAGATGGTGCCGGCCTTTGAAAGCGCCATGCTGGAAGCCGGCATTGGCGAGCTTAAGGGGCCGTTCCGGTCCCGGTTCGGCTGGCATATCCTGGAGGTTCAGGATCGTCGTGAAAAAGACATCGGGGGCGAACTGAAACAGGCGGAAGCGCGCCAGTCACTGTACCGTCGTAAATTTGAAGTTGAACTTCAGAACTGGCTGCGGGAAATCCGTGACGAGGCCTATGTGGAAATCAAACCCCATGCCATGGGCGACGGCGAAAATTCATGAGTGAAAGTGTGACCCTGGCGCTGACAGCCGGGGAACCGGCAGGAATCGGTCCGGAAATCTGCCTGCAATTTGCGCAGAAGGACCGGGAGGTCGGGGTGGTTGTGATCGCCAGTCAGGCGCTCATGGAAGCCCGGGCGGGCCAGCTTGGGATAGACATAAAGCTTAGCGCCTGGCAACCGGGCGAGGTTGTCGCCACGGCTGGCGGCGAACTCTCGATTTGGCCTGTCGCGGGACTGGCCAGCGCGCAACCGGGCGTGCTCGACATCGAGAATAGCGCCTACGTTCTTGCGACCCTGGAAGCCGCCACTCGAGGCTGTCTCGATGGCACCTTCGACGGTATGGTGACCGCCCCGGTTCACAAGGGCGTCATCAACGATGCCGGTATCGCGTTCAGTGGTCACACCGAGTTCCTGCAAGACATTTGTGCCGTGGAGCGCGTCGTAATGATGTTGGCGACCGAGGATCTGCGGGTCGCTCTGGTGACCACGCATCTGCCCCTGAAAAATGTGGCTGCCGCGATTACCCCGGCCCGGTTAACCCAGGTAGCGCGCATCCTCCACCAGGACCTCCGCAAGTATTTTGGCATTGATGTGCCCCGTATCCTGGTGGCGGGGCTTAACCCCCACGCCGGCGAGGGCGGCCATCTGGGCCATGAGGAAGTCGACATTATTGAGCCCACGCTGGACCGGCTTCGCAAGGAAGGCCTGGCACTGATCGGGCCGTTGCCCGCGGACACCCTTTTTACCCCTCACTGGCTTGATCAGGCCGACGCGGTGCTGGCCATGTACCACGATCAGGGCCTGCCGGTATTGAAGTACCAGGGCTTTGGCCGGGCTGTGAACATCACTCTGGGCCTGCCCATTGTGCGCACCTCGGTGGATCATGGCACGGCGCTGGATCTGGCCGGCACCGGTCGCGCCGACAGCGGCAGTCTGCGTACCGCCATCGGCCTCGGTGCCCGCATGGCACTGAGCCGGCGTGGAGCCCGGTCATGAGCCGGGGGCCCGGTCACCAGGCGCGCAAACGCTTTGGTCAGAACTTCCTGCAAGACCCTGGTGTCATCGAGCGTATCGTCAGGTCGATAAGTCCCAAGCCTGATGATGCCATGGTGGAAATCGGGCCTGGCCTGGGGGCCCTGACTGAAGAAATCCTGAACACAAACCCGCGGCTTGATGTGATCGAACTGGACCGTGATCTGGTGCCCGTGTTGCGCACCAAATTCTTTAATTACCCCAACCTGAAGATTCATCAGGCGGACGCTCTCAGCTTTGATTTCCGGACCCTGGTCACTGACCGGCCCTTACGTATCCTGGGCAATCTGCCTTACAACATTTCCACGCCGTTGATATTCCATCTGCTCGAGCAGGCGGATGCCGTTCAGGACATGCACTTCATGTTGCAAAAAGAAGTGGTGCAGCGCATGGCGGCCGTGCCTGGCGACAAGAATTACGGCAGACTGGGCATTATGACCCAGTACTTCTGCAAGGTGCAGCCGCTGTTTGAGGTGGGGCCAGGCGCGTTTCGGCCATCGCCCAAGGTGGATTCCGCCATAGTGCGGCTGGTGCCCCATGAAGCCTTGCCGTGTCCGGCGAAAGACCTGGCCACGCTGCAGTCCGTGGTACGCACGGCCTTCAATGCCCGGCGCAAAACCCTGCGCAAGGCGCTGGCGGGCCTGACCAGTGTCGAAGAGCTCCAGGCCCTGGGCATCGATGATGGCCTGCGGCCTGAAAACCTGACCCTGGCGCAGTACGTAGCCATTGCCGACGCCCTGGTAGAACGCCCCCCCGCCAGAGAGGCAAGCCAGGACGGCCACGACAATAAGGAGCAGGCCCATGACTGATTATGCCATTGGGGACATTCAGGGCTGCTACGATAGCCTTCGCAAGATGCTGGCGCTCATCGAATTTTCGCCTTCGAAAGATCGGCTCTGGGTGGCCGGCGACCTGGTGAATCGTGGCCCCGGCTCGCTGGCCACCCTGCGCTATATCGAGAGCCTTGAGAGCTCGGCAGTGGTGGTGCTGGGCAATCACGACCTGCATCTTTTGGCGGTAGCCCTGGGCGACCATAAACTCAGGAAAAAGGACACGCTGGCCGAAATTTTTGCAGCGCCCGACGGCAAGAAATTGATCGAATGGCTGCGGCAACAGACATTCTGCGTCTATGACCCGGACCGGAACTTTGTAATGAGTCATGCCGGCTTGCCGCACATCTGGTCCGTGGAAGACGCGCTCCGCCACAGCCGTGAAATTGAATCGGTGATCCGCGGCCCGGAGGCGGAAGCCTTTTTTGTTAATATGTACGGCAACCGGCCCGAGCGCTGGCATGAGGATCTCAAGGGCCTGGACCGCTGGCGGATGATTACCAACTACTTTACCCGTATGCGATTTATTGCCGAGGACGGCACTCTGGAGCTGGAAACCAAGGAAGCTGCCGGCTCTGCGCCTGACGGCTTTGCGCCCTGGTTTGAGTTCCGCCGGGAGGACAGTGTGCGCGTCATTTTCGGCCACTGGGCGTCACTCGAGGGCGATACCGGTCACTCGCCCCATATCGGCCTGGATACTGGCTGCGTCTGGGGCGGGGCGCTCACTGTCATTAACCTCGATACCGAGGAGAAGATTCGCTGTGAATGCTAGAATGCTTGCCTGGCCTATGGTGATTGGCGGCCTTTTTGCCCTGATGGCGGTGATGGCCGGTGCTTTTGGTGCCCACAGTCTGCGTGGGGTCGTGGATGGGCGCGGCCTTGAAATATTTCAGACCGGTGCCAACTATCAGATGTACCATGCGCTGGCCCTGATTCTTGTTTCAGTATTATCCGGTTTTTCACTGCCCCGGCGGCCGCTGAATCTGGCCGGCGTTTTTTTTGCCGCCGGGATTCTGCTGTTCAGCGGCAGCCTTTACTTGATGGTATTAACCCAGTCGCCGGCTCTGGGCGCAATCACGCCCATTGGTGGGGTGTGTTTTATTGTGGGTTGGGTGCTGGTTGTGATCACTGGTCTCAGCGCCCCGAAATCACCAGAGGAATGATTCCGATGATGGAAATCCAGCTCAACGGCGAAGCCCTTGAGGTTCCCGCCAACGCCACGATCACGGCCTTGCTGGACCAGCTTGAATTGACAGGTAAACGATTGGCGGTCGAGGTCAACGAGGACATTGTGCCCCGCAGCACCCACCCCGAATTCAGTCTGAGCCCGGGTGACCGCGTTGAGATCGTGCATGCGATTGGCGGTGGCTGACCCCGGTTTTTGATTTATCTTGAGTCATATAATTAAAAACACACAGGTGCTGTATGAGTGAAGTGTCCCCCGGCCAGTCGCCGGAAGATAAACCCCTGGTTATCGATGGCAAGCAATATGCCTCCCGTTTGCTGGTCGGTACCGGCAAGTACCGGGATCTGACTGAAACCAGCCAGGCCATTGAAGCCAGTGGTGCCGAGATTGTGACCCTGGCCGTGCGCCGCAGCAACATCGGCCAGAATCCGGACGAACCCAACCTGCTGGATGTGATTCCGCCAAGCCGCTTCACGATCCTGCCCAATACCGCCGGCTGCTACAGCGCCAAAGACGCGGTTCGCACCTGCAAGCTGGCGCGGGAACTGCTGGACGGCCACAATCTGGTGAAGCTGGAAGTGCTGGGCGAGGAAAAAACGCTTTATCCGAATATGACCGAAACCCTGGTGGCGGCGGAACAATTGATCCGTGACGGCTTCAAGGTCATGGTTTACTGCACCGATGACCCGCTGCTGGCCAAACGCCTGGAAGACATGGGCTGTGTCGCTATCATGCCGCTGGGCGCACCCATCGGCTCGGGCCTTGGCATCCAGAACCGCTACAACATTCGTCTGATCGTGGAAAACGCCAAGGTGCCCGTGCTGGTGGATGCCGGTGTCGGCACCGCCTCCGACGCCACCATCGCCATGGAACTGGGTTGCGACGGTGTCCTGATGAACACGGCCATTGCCCAGGCAAAAGACCCGGTTCGCATGGCCCGCGCCATGCGTCTGGCGATTGAAGCCGGCCGTGATTCTTACCTGGCCGGCCGCATGCCGAAAAAGCTTTACGCCAGTGCGTCGTCGCCTCTGGATGGCACGTTTTTCTGAAGCCAACCCTTTCAGGTAGTCTCCTGGAAGTACCTGTTTTGTTGTCAGGAGAAAGGCGAACCGATGAACCAGCCCGAACCCAGCCGCCGCGAGCGGATTTTGCAGGCACTTGTGGGTCTGTTGGAAACCGATCCGGGGGCGCGTATCACCACCGCCAGCCTGGCCCGGGAGGTGGGTGTCACCGAAGCGGCGCTCTACCGTCATTTTCCCAGCAAGCGCAAGATGTTCGAAAGCCTCATCGAATTTGCCGAGGAAGCGGTTTTTTCCCGCTGTCAGGTCATTCTGCAGGAGCAGGGCGATGCCCGTATTCGCATGCAGCAGGTGGTGCATCTCATGCTGGTGTTTGCCGAGCGTAACCCGGGGTTGTGCCGGGTTCTGACCGGAACCGCGTTGATGGGAGAGGATGAGGGACTGCGTCGCCGTGCGTCACAATTTTTTGAACGGCTGGAAACCCAGATCCGGCAGATTCTCAAGGAGGGAGATGTCCGTCAGGACCTTCGGCTGGCCACCAGCGCAACCCGGGGTGCCGACTGGGTCATGGTGTTTTTGGAAGGCCGTATTCAGCGCTTTGTGCGTTCGTCGTTCGAGCGGTTGCCTTCCTCTGATTTTGACGAAAACTGGGGGCTGGTGGCTGATTCGCTTTGGGCCTGAGTTGTGCTTGAGCTGGCGACACCAGGCCGGTTCCGAGCTGCGCCTGCTCGCCCAGGGCCCGGGCCAGAGGCCCTTGCAACCGCATTTTCATACATGATACTGATAATGACATTTCAATGTTTCGACTTCCTGGCCTGCGCCAGGAATTCAATGACTTACCAAGGGATTGACGCCCATGTCTGACAACCATACCTCCGTGCGCCACATACAGCGGGCCAGTGTTCAGGTCGGCGGAATCACCATCGGTGGTCAGGCCCCGGTGCGGGTGCAGTCCATGACCAGTACCGACACCGCCGATGTGGAGGCCAGCGTCACGCAGATTGCGGAACTGGCGGAGGCCGGTTCGGAGCTGGTGCGGGTCACCGTCAATAACGAGGAGGCCGCCCGGGCTGTTCCCCTTATCCGCGACAAGCTGCTGGCCAGGGGGCTGGATGTGCCTTTGGTGGGCGATTTTCACTACAACGGGCACAAACTGCTGACCCGGCATCCGGCTTGCGCCGAGGCTTTGGCCAAGTACCGCATCAACCCCGGCAATGTGGGCCGCGGCAAGCGTAAGGACGAGCAGTTCGCGACCATGATCGAGCAGGCCTGCCGTTACGACAAGCCCATTCGCATAGGGGTGAATTGGGGCAGCCTGGATCAGGACCTGCTCGCGCGCAGACTCGACCAGAACGCCGCGCTGCCCGAACCGCTCACGCTCGCCGAGGTGCAACGTGAAGCACTGATTCTGTCCGCGCTCGACAGCGCCCGCGCCGCCGAATCCCTGGGGCTTGGACACAACAAGATTATCCTGTCCTGTAAAACCAGCTCGGTGCCCGAATTGCTCAAGGTCTATCGGGAATTGGCCTCACGCTGCGACTACCCTTTGCACCTGGGGTTGACCGAAGCCGGTATGGGCTCCAAAGGCATCGTGGCCTCAACCGCGGGCCTGGCGCCGCTGCTGCTGGCCGGCATCGGCGACACCATCCGCATTTCCCTGACGCCCGAACCGGGCGCCAGCCGGGTCAAAGAAGTGCTGGTAGCGCAGGAAATCTTGCAGTGTCTGGAATTGCGGTCGTTCGTGCCCGTGGTTATCGCCTGTCCGGGTTGCGGCCGCACCAGCAGCGACTACTTCCGGGAACTGGCGGAAAACATTCAGGCCTTCCTGCGCCGTCAGATGCCGGTCTGGCGCGAGAGTTATGATGGTGTAGAGGAAATGAAGGTCGCGGTCATGGGGTGCGTGGTCAACGGTCCGGGCGAAAGCAAGCAGGCGAATATCGGCATCAGCCTGCCGGGCAGCGGGGAGACGCCGGTGGCACCGGTGTTTATCGACGGCGAGCGCGATGTCACCCTAAAGGGCGAGCGCCTGGCTGAGGATTTCGAAGAGATTATTGAAGATTACGTCAAACGGACCTACGCCAGGACCGAAGCCGGTGAACTTCTCGGGAAATAAACTCCGGGCTGTTCCCTTTGCCGCGAGGTCAGGGGGCATCCCCTTTGCAGGCTGCCGCCAGTGGTTCGCAGTGGATCAGCGAATTAACCAGACCGGCCACTAGTCATCATCAGGAACCGCTATGACGCATCCCCTTTTCAATTTGCCCAGGCCAGTCATTAACGCCCTGAAAGGCCCTGCGCTGGCAATCGCGTTTGCCGTCACAGCTGCTGTACAGGCCACAGCCACTATGGCCGGGGAAGAGCGCGCCCTGCGGGATGTGGTCGTGGTGGGCAATAACTGGGACGGCACGGCGGATGTTTTTGACCCGCACACCTTCGAATCGATAAAACGCATCAACATCATTCCCGACCGGGATGAACGGATGGCCGAGATCAACGACAGCCTGATCCGAAAAGCCCACTTTCATTTGTTCCGTAGGCTCATAGGAGACGGCAACGACCAGTTCGTCGACGACATGTTCACCTCCAAGGATGGCCGCTTGCTGTTCGTCTCTCGTCCCAGTTTTGCCGATGTAGTGGCGATTGATGTCAACACGGGAGAGGTCGTCTGGCGCACGGCCGTGGCCGGTCATCGGGCAGATCATGCCGCTATCTCCCCGGACGGAAAAACCTTCCTGGTGTCGGCTTCAACCGCGCGCAGGGTTCATGCGATCGATACCGAGACGGGGCTTATCACCGGTGAGTTTGAGTCCGGCGACCAGCCCCACGAGAACATCTATTCCCGGGACGGCAAACGCATCTACCACGCCAGCATCGGCAAGGTCTTTATCCCGACCACGGCAGGGTGGCTGGACTGGCTCAAGGGCGATCGCTGGTTCCAGGTCGTGGATGCTGAGACCCTGGAGGTAATCAAGCGTGTCGACATGGGCGAGAAGCTGGAAGAATTCGGTCTGGACTGGGTAGATAGCGCAGTCCGGCCGATGGCGGTGGCGCCGGATGAGCGGTTTATCTACCTGCAGGTGTCCTTCTTTCACGGTCTGTTCGAATATGACCTGAAACTCGACAAAATCACGCGGCAGCTGAACCTGCCAGTGCCCGAGGAAATCGCCGAAATGAGCCATCGGGACTACCAGCTCAACTCGGCCCATCATGGCCTGGCCATCAACCACGCCGGCACCAAGCTGTGTGTAGCGGGCACTATGTCGGGCTACGCGGCGATCGTCGAGCGGGAAAGTTTCGAATACACCACCATCCCGCTGTCCTCAACGCCATTGGGCGCCAAACCCTACTGGGCCACGGAAAGCGCGGATGGGCGCCACTGCTACGTCTCCGTCAGCCAGCAGGACCGGGTCTCGGTCATTTCCTTTGCCGAAGGCCGGGAAGTGGCCAGTGTGCCCGTGGGCGACCACCCCCAGAGAGTGCGTACCGGAAAAATGCGGCTGGAGCCTGAGTAATCGACGCTCTGGAGTCAATCCACCAGAGTCAGTCTAACGGCTCACTTGACGCTTGATGTGTTCGATAACCGTGCCGTGCTCCT